>NZ_CP012916.1:450000-819020 GCF_001315015.1 Azospirillum brasilense
GGTGATCCGGTCAAGCCTGTTCGAGGCGGGGAACGCCGCCGGCGTGCCGGTCTCGGTGATGATGGCGCTGATCCGCGACTACTCCTACGACGTGGACTTCCAGCGCGACCTTCAGCCGGGCGACCGCTTCGAGGTCCTGTATGAGCGGCTGGTCACCGCCGACGGCAAGAACGCCGGCGAAGGCGACGTGCTCTACGCCGCGCTGGTGTTGAGCGGCAAGGAGTACCCGATCTACCGGCACAAGAGCCGGGACGGCCGCATTGACTATTACAACCGCGATGGGGAGAGCATCCGCCGTGCCCTGCTGCGCACGCCGATCGACGGCGCACGCATCACCTCGGGCTTCGGGATGCGCCACCACCCGATCCTCGGCTTCAGCAAGATGCACAAGGGCATGGATTTCGGCGCGCCGACCGGCACACCGATCTACGCCGCGGGCGGCGGTGTGGTCGAGGAAGTCGGGCCGAACGGCGCCTACGGCAACTACATCCGCATCCGCCACAACACCCAGATCGCCACGGCCTACGCCCATCTGAGCCGCATCGCCAAGGGCACGCGCCGCGGCGCCCGCGTCGACCAGGGCGACGTCATCGGCTATGTCGGGACCACTGGCCGATCCACCGGGCCGCACCTGCATTACGAGGTGCTGAAGGGCGGCCAGCAGATCAACCCGAAAAGCATCGACCTGCCAACCGGCGACAAGCTGGAAGGCCGTGAACTGCAAGCCTTCGAGCAGACGGTGCGATCGCTGGAGAAGAGCTTCGAGCAGGCGCGCAGCGGCCTCCAGCTCGCCCGCACCCCAGGCCCTCATGAGGACAAGGGCTGCACCAAGGCAACCACCTGCTGAGACGCCGCCTCTCCTACTCCTGGTGAAGAAAACGGCGAATGGCGTTGGCGAGGATCTGGACGCCCTTTTCCTCGTCATCCGCCATCTTACGGAGACGGTCGCGCATGGCCTGAACCTGCGGCTTCATCTGGGCCGCTTTGGCGATGGCCAGTTGCGCCTCTTCCGGTTTCATGTCGCCTTTGGCCATGGCGTGCTCCCTCCGCTTGCGATCAGGATGAGACAGTCGGCGCCGTGTTGCAACGGCACTCGATAAATCGAAGCGGGCTTCAGCGAAACAGGCCGACGCTTTCCACCGCCTGACCGCCGGTCCCCAACTTGAACTCCGTGACGCCCGGCGCGCTGTCCGGATTGATGCCGCCGAGGTCGAGCCAGCCCACGCCGCGCGCCTTGAGCGCCAGAGCCGCCCGCCACAGCACCAGCCGCATCGCCCCGCTCTTACGCCCCGACTCGCTGGACCAGCCGACTTGGTAGGTAGCCGAGCCGCCATGCATGTAGAAGAGGGCGCTCGCCGCTGGAGCCGCCCTGTTGGAACGGCTTTCCAGAGCGGCGACCATCAGCACCCCATCGCCCTTCCCGCCACCTTTCAGCAGCCCGTTGCGGATGCGCACGGCCAGCGCGCCGGTCATCGGGCGGAACTGCTTGGTCTGGGCCTGCTCATGTTCCTGCTTCATCAGCCAGGGCAGGTTCTTGGCCTCCCAGTCGAGGTCGATGACCAGACCGGCCTTCTCCGCCCCCTTGAGACGCTGGCGCCAGTCGCGGGCCATCGCGGCCCGCAGATCCTCCTCGCCGAGTGACAGGTCGAGCCAGACCGTGCGGTAGCCGGGGCCGAAGCGGCGGAAACCGCAGCGGCGCAGCATCGCCTCGGCCTCCGGCCCAGCGGCCAGTTCGGGAAGCAGACTGGCCCGGCTGAGCGGGTTGTCGGGGCAGGCCCGGCGCAGCACGTGGAAGACCGCTTCCTGGGTCGCCAAGTCCGGCTCTATTCCGTCGAGCCACAACGGGCCGCGGTGGATCTGGCGCTGGTGGAACAGGCGAAGCGTGCGCCGCTCCAGAAGCTGGACGATCCCGATGGGCGTACCGTCGCGCCGGATCAGGCCGAGCCGAGGCACAAAGCCATGGGTGCGCCCCATGGCGCCGGCGTAGGCGAAGCACTGCGGCAGGGTGGAGCGGGGAACGCGGGCGAAGAGCGAAGCCCACTCCCCCACCGTCCCCTCGTTCCACAGGATGGTGACAGCGCCTTCGGAGGAGGTCGGGGACGGCATGGGCTGGTCCGGCGTCAGGCGGGCGGCAGGGCCGATGTGGCCTCTTCCAACTGGGCGAAGCTTGGTCGGTATTCGGGCTCCAGCACGTTTCGAGAGTATTCGACCGAAATGGCCGGAGCGTAGCCGGACAAATGCGCGATCAGCCCGATTTTCATCGCCTGATAGTATTTCCCTTCGGCGTGGTAGATGTTCTTCAAGCCGCTGGCGATCGGCGCCAGGAAGCCGTAGGCGACGAGAATGCCGGTGAAGGTGCCGACCAGCGCGCCGCCGATCAGCTTGCCCAGGACCTCCGGCGGCTCGGTGATCGACCCCATGGTGTGAATCACGCCCAGCACCGCCGCGACGATGCCCAGCGCCGGAACGGCGTCGGCGACCGCCTGGATGGCGTCGGCGATCCTCTGATGCTCGTGGTGCATGGTCTCGATGTCCTCGTCCATCAGGTCGACCAGCTCGTGCGGGTTGTCGGCCCCCAGCGACATCAGACGCAGATAGGTGCAGAGGAAGGATATGGCGTGGTGGTCGCCGTAGAATTTTGGAAACTGCTGGAAGAGTGGTGAATCCTCGGGTTTCTCGATGTGCTGTTCGAGGGCGAGCAGCCCCTTGGTCTTCGCGATCTTGAAGACCTGATACATCATGGTGAGAAGTTCGAGGAAATCATCCTTTTTGTATTTTGGCCCTTTGAAGAGGTGGCCGAGTTCCTTGCCTGTGTGTGTGACCACCGCTTTTGGATTGCCGATCAGGAACGCGCCGGCGGCGGAGCCCAGGATGATCATGAACTCGAAGGGCATCCACAGCACGCCCAGGTGACCGCCACCCAGGACGTAGCCCCCGAAGACGCTGAACACTACGACGCCGAAGCCGATCATCACGAACATGTCTTCCGTCCTCCAGCGTCATTTTCCGTGCCTTGGCCGGCCCGCTCCGCGGAAAGCCGGTCAGGCGGGGATGCTTGCGTTCTGCCGGCCCAGTGACGCAGCAATCCCTTGAGTTTTTGTAAATCACCCGGCGTCGGACGCGATCCTAGCCGTGACAAAGGATCGTGTCACGAAAGGAGTACCCGAAAAGCACCCCGCCGCAGCCGCATGCGCAAAAGAAAAGGGACCGCCCGTGGGCGGTCCCTTTTCACACGCTCGGACGATCCGGCGCCGGCCCGATCAGCCGATCCGCCAAGTGTCCGGAGCCTCCTCCAGACGCTTGAGGAGCGCCACGCGCTGCTGCTCGATTTCGTCCGGCAGGTGGCTGCCGAAGCGGTTGAACAGCTCCTCCTGGTCCCTGGCCTCGGCCTCGGCTTCCTTCCGGTCGATGTCCATGATCTTCCGGAACTTGTCCTCGGCGAAATCCAGACCGGCCCAATTCAGGTCCTGGTAGCGCGGCATGTAGCCGAACGGGCTCTCCGCCGCATCGACCGCACGGCCGCGGACGCGGTCGACGATCCAGCGCAGGACGCGCATGTTGTCGCCAAAGCCCGGCCAGACGAACTTGCCGTTCTCGTCCTTGCGGAACCAGTTGACGCGGTAGATGCGCGGCAGGTTCTCCACCTTGCCTTCCATCGCCAGCCAATGGTTCCAGTAGTCGGCCATGTTGTAGCCGCAGAAGGGCAGCATGGCGAAGGGGTCGCGGCGGATGGCGGCCTGGCCCACGGCGGCGGCGGTCGCCTCCGAGCCCATGGTCGCCGCCCAGTAGACGCCCTCGCGCCAGTTGTAGGCCTCGAACACCAGCGGGAAGGTCTTGGACAGGCGGCCGCCGAAGATGAAGGCGGAGATCGGAACGCCCGCCGGGTCTTCCCAGGCCGGATCGATCGACGGGCACTGCGCCGCCGGGGCGGTGAAGCGCGAGTTCGGGTGCGCCGCGGGGCGGCCCGACGCCGGGGTCCAGTCGTTGCCCTGCCAGTCGATGAGGTGGGCCGGCGTCTCGTCGGTCAGGCCTTCCCACCACACGTCGCCGTCGTCGGTCAGCGCGACGTTGGTGAAGATGACGTTGGCGTTCAGCGTCTTCAGCGCGTTCGGGTTCGACTTGATGCTGGTGCCCGGCGCCACGCCGAAAAAGCCGGCCTCCGGGTTGATGGCGCGCAGCGTGCCGTCCGGCTGCGGCTTCACCCAGGCGATGTCGTCACCGATGGTGCGGACCTTCCAGCCTTCGAACTCGGCCGGGGGGACCAGCATGGCGAAGTTGGTCTTGCCGCAGGCCGACGGGAAGGCGGCGGCGACGTAGGTCTTCTCGCCCTCCGGGCTTTCCACGCCGAGGATCAGCATGTGCTCGGCCAGCCAGCCCTGCTCACGGCCCATCGAGGAGGCGATGCGCAGCGCGAAGCACTTCTTGCCGAGCAGGGCGTTGCCGCCGTAGCCCGAGCCGAAGGAGACGATCGAGTGATCGGCCGGGAAATGGACGATGTACTTGTGATCGGCGTTGCACGGCCACGCCACGTCCGGCTGGCCGGGCTCCAGCGGCGCGCCGATGGAGTGCAGGCAGGGCACGAAGTCGCCGTCGCCCAGGATGTCCAGCACCTTCTGACCCATGCGGGTCATCATGCGCATGTTCACCGCGACGTACGGGCTGTCGGAGATCTGCACGCCGATGTGCGCGATGTCCGAGCCCAGCGGCCCCATGCTGAAGGGCACCACATACATGGTGCGGCCCCGCATGCAGCCCTCGAACAGGCCGTCCAGCTTTGCCCTCATCTCGGCCGGGGCGACCCAGTTGTTGGTCGGGCCGGCATCCTCCTTGCGCTCGGAGCAGATGAAGGTCCGGTCCTCGACGCGGGCGACGTCGCCCGGATCGGAACGGCAGAGGTAGGAGTTCGGGCGCTTGGCCTCGTTCAGCTTGATGAAGGTACCCGATTCCACCATCTCGGCGCACAGGCGGTCGTATTCCTCCTGCGATCCGTCACACCAGTGCACCCGTTCGGGCTTGCACTTGTTTGCGATCTCCTCGACCCAGGCCAGGAGCTTCTTGTTCCGCGTGCGCGTTGTTCCGGTCATCCTTTGCCTCTCAACTCGTCTCCGGGTTCGCCGCCCCCATGGAATGCGGGGGCCGGTGCCCGGAGGTCTGGACGGCTGGCCTTTTCGACCCTTATCGAAGCCGTCCTTGTTCGGTGGCGGTGTCGTTCCGCCGGCTCAAACCACCGCAGCCCGGCCCGCAGGCCGGACAGCGGTCATCCCGACGCGCCCCCCGGGCGCGCCCGATGTCCTGATTGGCAAGAGAGGGGTGGCCCCAAGGCCACAAACCCAAAACGGCAACGGGTCGGTCCGTTATGGTCCACTGACGTTTTCTCCTGGTTGCTCTTTTTCGCGCGCCGCTTGCCGCGGCGTCGTGGTTAGCCGTCACGATCATTCGATTCCACCGGCGAATCCACCGGGTCGCCCGCCGCGCCGGGCGCGCTGCCGGGCGCGCTCTGGCGGGCCTGGCGAGCGAGCCCGGCGAGAGTGACCCTAGCGTCCCCGGGGTTTTCCACGCTGTGATCGAAATCAACCCGCGCCATTTCGCCGCTGCGGCGCAGGTCGCAGCCGTCGGGGTCGATTCCGGTCATCGCCCACGGCTCGGCGCCATCGGCGGACCGTCCGGCCAGAACCGTTGCGTACAGCCGCAAGGCGTCGGCGTGGTCGGCGTTCATGTGGCTCAGGATGGCGCCCTCGGCCTCGGCCAGTGCCGCGGGGATGCTGGGCAGCAGCAGGTCCGCGCGGTCGAGCCACCGCACCCGGCCGAAGCCGGCCACCAGATGGGCGCGCTCCACCGACACGGCGTAGACGCTGAAATCGGCGAAACCGGCGTAGAGCGCGGCACCGGGATGGCGCGCCAGGAAGCGGGCACGATGGCGCGGCTCCTCCGAGCGCTCGGCCCGCCCGAGAACGGACAGCCGCGGCCCGGAGAGCGGCTCCGCCAGCCCCGCCGTTCCGTCGAACAGCAGGCCGACGCGCGGATCCCGCACGATGTTCTTCGTGTGGTCCGCGAGCGTGGAGAGCAGGAGAAGGGGCGTGCCGTCGAGGTCGAAGGCCACCTGGACCAGAGAGGGATAAGGCCAGCCGCCCCGGCCATTGTGCTGGTCGCCAGCTTGGCCGTCGTCCCCGCGCAGAGCGGTGGACAGCGCCGCCAGGCCGGCACCCCGCATCAGGCGCCTTGCGGCACCTTCCGTTCGGCCGCCGACGTCTGATGACGCCGCGGCGCCCGGCCCCGATGGGGTCGGACGGATGGGGGACTCGTCGGAACTCATGCCCTGAAACGAATGCGTTCTCCCGCGCAGCACCGTTTCCCCGGCGCCGCATTGGTGCCATATTGGCCCAGACAAATAGGTTGGGAAAAGCGAAAAGTTGGCTTTTCATGCCTTTGCGCCGCCCGTAGGTCGTCGTGGAGCATTCGGAAAGCCCGCATTTCGAAATAAGACGAAACCATTCTTCCGTAGTAAGCGACATCAACGGGCCGGCTATCCGCTTCAGTTGGCCGCCGGCACCGGCGGTTGCCGAAAACGGGGTGTGTGATTGGGAACGCGAACGACATGTCTCACACCGTAGCGTTGGTGGACGACGACCGGAACATCCTGACCTCCATTGCCATGGCGCTGGAAGCGGAGGGGTTCGAGGTCCGCACCTACACCGACGGCGCCGAAGCGCTGCGCGGCCTGACCCAGCGCCCGCCGGACCTTGCCGTGCTGGACATCAAGATGCCGCGCATGGATGGGATGGAACTGCTGCAGCGCCTGCGCCAGACCAGCCATCTGCCGGTCATCTTCCTGACCAGCAAGGACGACGAGGTCGACGAGCTGATGGGTCTGCGCATGGGCGCGGACGACTACATCAAGAAGCCCTTCTCGCAACGCCTGCTGGTTGAGCGCATCCGCACCCTGCTGCGGCGCGAGGCGGCGACTCGCGACAAGACCGCGCCGGAACCCGGCGTGCTGCTGACCCGCGGCCCGCTGGTCATGGACGGCGCCCGCCATTCCTGCACCTGGAAGGGCCAGCCCATCGACCTGACGGTGACGGAATTCCTTCTGGTGAAGGCGCTGGCCCAGCGCCCCGGCCATGTGAAGAGCCGCGATCAACTCATGGACGCCGCCTACGGCGAGAACGTCTATGTCGACGACCGCACCATCGACAGCCACATCAAGCGGCTCCGCAAGAAGTTCAAGGCCATTGATTCCGACTTTGCGCAGATCGAAACGCTCTATGGCGTCGGTTACCGATACAGGGAGTGAGGTCCGCGCGCCGGACCACGCCCCTTCCCCACCCGTCAAGCCCGGCGCCGCGCCGCGCGCCGCGTCCCGACGCCGGGTGCGCGGCGTGCCGTCGCCGCTGACTCTGCGGATTCTCGCCGTCAACGTGCTGGCGCTGCTGCTGCTGGTCGGCGCCCTGCTCTATCTCGGCCGCTACCAGGACCGGCTGGTCCAGGCGGAGCTGGACGCGCTGGAGACGGAGGCGCGCATCTTCGCCTCCGCGCTCGGCGAGGGCGCCGTGCAGCGGGCCGCCGACGAGCCGGAGCCTGGCCAGGAAAGCTACGAGCTGTCGCCGGAATTGGGACGCCAGATGATCCGCCGGCTGGCGCTGGCGACGGAGACGCACACCCGGCTCTACGGCCCGGACGGGCGGCTGCTCTCGGACAGCCGCGTGCTGACCGGCTCCCCCGGCAAGATCGAGATCCAGGAGCTGCCGCTGCCGCCCTCCGGCGACCCGGTCTCGCGCGCGGTCAACGAGTTCTACGCCCGCTTCATCGACGTGGTGCCGAGCCGGGAAAATCTGCCGCTCTACCGCGAGCCGCCGGGCCATGCCGCCGAATCGGCCGCCCCGCCGCCCAACGTGGAGCGCGCGCTGGCCGGCGAGAACAGCGCGACGGTGTGGCGCCTGGCCTCCCCGGTCGCCCGCTCCAACATGCTGCTGACGGTCGCCGTTCCGGTCCAGCGCTACAAGGAGGTGTTGGGGGCGGTCCTGCTGTCGCGCAGCGGCACGGTGATCGACGAGGCCATCCGGTCGGTGCGCAGCGACATCCTGCGCGTCTTCGCGGTGGCGCTTCTCGTCACGGTCCTGATGTCGCTCTATCTGGCCGGCACCATCGCCCGGCCCATCCGCAAACTGGCCCAAGCGGCCGATCGGCTGCGCACCGGCCATGGGCGCCACACCGAGATCCCCGACTTCACCCGCCGCGGCGACGAGATCGGGGAGCTGTCCGGCGTGCTGCGTGACATGACGGCGGCGCTGTGGGCACGCATGGACGCCATCGAGCGCTTCGCCGCCGACGTCGCCCACGAGATCAAGAACCCGCTGACCTCGCTGCGCAGCGCGGTGGAAACGGTCAGCCGCATCCAGGACCCGGCCCGCCGCGACAAGCTGATGGCGATCATCGCCGACGACGTGCAACGGCTGGACCGGCTGATCAGCGACATCTCCAACGCCTCGCGCCTGGACGCCGAGCTGTCGCGTGCCGCGCTGGAGCCGGTGGATGTCGGCGCCATGCTCCGCATGCTCGCCGACATCCACCGCACCACCGCGGAGGAGGAGGATGAGGGCGATGGGACGGAAGCCCCGCCGAGCGTCGTCATCGAACCGCCGCGCGGCGGATCGCTGACCGTGAAGGGGTTGGAGGGTCGGCTGACCCAGGTCTTCCAGAATCTGATCGCCAACGCCTTGTCCTTCTCGCCGCCCGGCGGGCAGGTCCGGCTGACCGCCCGGCGCACCCCGGACGGCGCGGTCGAGGTGACGGTCAGCGACGACGGTCCCGGCATTCCGGACGGCAAAGAAGAGGCAATCTTCGAGCGCTTCTACACCGAGCGGCCGGCCGGCGAGAAGTTCGGAACCCATTCCGGCCTCGGCCTGTCGATCTCCAAACAGATCGTGGAGGCCCACGGCGGCACCATCCGGGCCGACAACCGCCTCGGCCCCGGCGGGGAAACGACAGGCGCCGTCTTCACCGTGCGCCTGCCCCGACCCTGACACTATTCCACAGGGTGGATGCGGCATAGTTGCAATTTGAGAAAAGACGTATGGACAAAGTCGTGGGTGCGGCGGATGCTCGATTTTGGTCATTCCCGCGCCTGCGACGGCTGGCCTTTCGACAACCGGACGTCACCAACCGGAAGAGGGCCATGTCCGACATCAAGCCCGACCTCACGCCGTTCGCACCGTACCAGACCGACGAAGCCGCCCCGGCTTCGGCCGCTCCGGCTTCGGCCAGGGTCATCGACTTCCGCCGCTATCGGCTGGCCCGCCTCATCAACGACGCCAGCGTCCAGCAGGGCGAATTGGCCCGGATGATGCGGGCATCGGCCAACGAACGGACGCAACTGGCGGAGGCTCTCCAGGGCGCCCAACGTCATCTGGCGACCATCGCCGACAGCTACACCCATCTGTTGACCCGGCTGGCCCGTGAGAAGGATTTCCGCACCGCCTGCCAGGAGGCGGCCGAACTGGAGGACCTGGACGAGATGATCCGGCGGCGCGATGCGCTGGCCAGTGAACTGGCGGACATACGCCGCGCCGTCCGCCCCAATCAGCGCATGGGCTAGACCGCCGGTTTCGGCCAGTCGCGCTGAAGCCGGGATTTCCACAGCGTTGCGCCGGACATCGCGGTCGCTCCGGCGCATTCGAGGCGTATCGGGCGGGAAAAGGATGCATTTTCGGCATCCCATTGACAGAACCGGCGGTACGCCTCACCTTCGCGGGATCATGGTAACGATTCACGGCACCTGCGTCCTGGTCGGCACATGGAACGACGGCCAAGGAAACGGCGGCAGCGGCGTCATATCGGGCAGCGGCGACCGCAGCGAAACGCCCGTCGGCGTGCTGCTGCGGGGACCTTCGGGCAGCGGCAAGTCCGATCTGGCCTTGCGGATGATCGACGCTGGTGCGCTGTTGGTTGCCGACGACCGGGTGGAGCTGCGCGTTGACCGGGGCAGACTGATGGCAAGGGCGCCGGCGGCGCTGGCCGGTCTGCTGGAGGTACGGGGCGTCGGCATCATGCCCATGCCCACCGTCACGGAGGTCGAAATCAGGCTGGTCGTCGATCTGGTGCCGCGCGACGCCGTCGAACGTCTTCCTGAGGAGGAGGCCGCGGAACTTCTCGACCGGCCTGTCCCGCGCCTCGCCCTTTGTCCCTTCGACGCCTCGACTCCGGCCAAGCTCAAGCTGGCGGCTACGGCCGCGCGGGCTGGCTCTTTGGGAAAGGTTCCGGACCTGCCATGACCGACCGCCCCCCCTTGGAAAACCATCCGACGGAACGGCCCTTGGGCACGGACGGTCAACTCGTGCTGGTCACCGGCATGTCCGGAGCCGGAATGTCCATCGCCCTGAAGGCCCTGGAGGACCTCGGTTACGAGGCGGTGGACAACCTGCGCCTCTCGCTCGTTCCGGCGCTGCTGGAGCAGGCCGACCCGCGCAAACGCCCATTGGCCCTGGTGATCGACAGCCGTACCCGCGACTTCTCCGCCCACGCCATGCTGGAAGAGGTCGAGGCGCTGAAGGCCCACACCGGGTTGGACGTGCGGCTGGTGTTCCTCGATTGCGGGGACGAGACACTGCAGCGCCGCTTCACCGAAACGCGCCGCCGCCACCCGCTGGCCATCGACCGCCCGGTGCCGGACGGCATCCAATTGGAACGCGCCCTGCTGTTGCCGCTCAAGCAGCAGGCGGACGTGACCATCGACACCACGCAACTGTCGATCCACGACCTGCGCCGCATCCTGGCCGGAAACTTCCAGATCGGCGCCCAAGCGGCGCTTCAGGTCTTCGTCACCTCCTTCTCGTTCCGGATGGGGTTGCCTCGCGAGGCGGACCTCGTGTTCGACGTACGCTTCTTGACGAATCCCCATTATGATCCGGAATTGCGACCGCTGACCGGACTGGACCCCCATGTGGCGGCGCGGGTGGAGGAAGACCCGGATTTCGCCGATTTCTTCCGTCATCTGACGGATCTGTTGCAGCCGCTTCTGCCGCGCTACAACCAGGAGGGCAAAAGCTACCTGACCATTGCGGTCGGCTGCACGGGCGGCAAGCACCGCTCGGTGTTCGTCGCCGAGCGGCTGGCCGCGTGGCTCACCGGGCTGGGGCTGAAGGTCGGCATCAGCCATCGGGAGCTGGACCGGCAGGCCCAGCGGACCGGCTGACAGCCGATGGCCGGCCATCGAGTTGGTTGGAGCGATCCGGATAAGGGATCGTTCATAAGTGCCGCAATAAGAATGTGGCTTCGGGGGAGGCTCCAGAATTGAAGGATGTCCCATGATCGGTATGGTTCTGGTAACCCACGGGCGCCTCGCGGAAGAGTTCATCGCCGCGCTGGAGCATGTGGTGGGTGAGCAGCAGCAGGTGCGGGCCGTGTGCATCGGCCCAGACGACGACATGGAGCAGCGCCGTCAGGACATTCTGAACTCCGTTGCCGACGTGGACGACGGGTCCGGCGTCGTCGTGCTGACCGATATGTTCGGCGGCACCCCGTCCAACCTCGCCATCTCCATCATGGACAAGGCGAAGGTCGAGGTGATTGCCGGCGTGAACCTGCCGATGCTGATCAAGCTGGCCAGCGTACGCCGCCAGGAAACGCTGACCCATGCCGTGACCGCCGCGCGGGAAGCTGGACAGAAATACATCAACGTCGCTTCCTCGCTGCTGTCGGACGGGTGACCCGATGAACGTTCCAGACGACAAGACGCCCGCCCAGGGCGCTTCCGGAACCGGTGGGCAGCCTCCGGAGAGAAATCCCGAAATCTGCCAAACCGTCACCATCTGCAACCAGCGCGGCCTGCACGCCCGCGCGGCGGCAAAATTCGTGAAGCTGGTCGCCACCTTCGACTGTGAGATCGAGGTGCGGCGCGGCGAGACGCAGGTGTCAGGCGAATCCATCATGGGCCTGATGATGCTTGCTGCCGGCCCCGGCACCTCGGTGGAGCTTTACGCCTATGGCCGCGAGGCCGAGGAGGCCATGGCGGCTCTCGTGGATCTGATCACCCGCAAGTTCGATGAAGACTGACGTTCCGGCCGCCGGCCAGGGGCGGTCGTTGCGCGGGTTGGGCGTTTCGCCCGGCATTGCCATCGGCCCGGCCCATGTGGTGGAGAGCGGCGCCATCCGCGTTCCCGAATACACGCTTGCCGCCGATCAGGTGGAGGCCGAGGCTGCGCGCTTCGCCGACGCCTGCGGCAAGGCGCGCCGCCAGATCCGCAAGCTGAAGGCCAAGGCGCTGGTGCTGCCCGGCTCGGCGTCGGAGGAGATCGGCTTCCTTCTCGACGCCCATCTGGCGATGGTCACCAACTCGCGCCTGACGCGCGGCGTCGAGCGCCGCATCCAGCAGGAGCTGATCAACGCCGAGGCCGCGGTCCAGGCGGAGATCGCCACCATCGCCCAGACCTTCGCGAGCATGGAGGACAGCTACCTCGCCGGGCGAATCGCCGACGTGCGCGAGGTGGGTCGGCGGCTGATCCGCAACCTGATGCGGCACGAGTATCAGGCCTTCTCCATGCTGAACCCCGGCTCGGTGATCCTGGCGGAGGAACTGACCCCGGCGGACACCGCCCTGCTCGACCCCCGCCGCGTCGCCGGCTTCGCCACCGTACTCGGCGGCGCCGAGGGACACACGGCGATCATGGCGCGCTCGCTGGGCATTCCGGCGGTGCTGGGTGTCGGCGGGTTGCTGTCCGGGCTGAAGAACGGGATCACGGTCGTCGTCGACGGGGTCCAGGGACGCGTCATCATCGACCCCACCCCCGAGGTGCTGGAGGACTACCGGCAGCGCCGCGCCGAGCGCGAGCGCGAGCGCGAGCAGCTGAAGGGCCTGCGCAAGCTGCCGGCGGTCACCCGCGACAACACCGCGGTAGCGCTTCAGGCCAACCTGGAGCTGCCGCGCGACCTCGACCACGCGCTGGAGAACGGGGCGCAGGGGATCGGGCTGCTGCGCACTGAGTTCCTGTTCATGAACCGCGACCAGCTCCCGGACGAGGACGAGCAGTACACCGTCCTGCGCTCCATCGTGGAAGGCATGGGCGGCCGCACCGTCACCGCCCGCACCATGGATGTCGGCGGGGAGAAGCTGGCCGGCTGGATGGCGGGCCGCTACGGCGAGCCGGCGAACCCGGCGCTCGGCCTGCGCGCGGTCCGGCTCGGCCTGCGCGAGCCCAAGCTGCTGGAGACGCAGCTCGCCGCCATGCTGCGGGCCGGCGTCCATGGGCCGCTGCGCATCCTGCTGCCGATGATCTGCTCGGTCGCCGAGGTGCAGCGCGTGCGCGAGATGATGGGTCAGGTGGCCCGCCGGTTGCGCCGCCGCGGCGTTCCCATCGCCGATCCGCTGCCGCCGGTCGGGGTGATGGTGGAGGTTCCGGGGGCGGCCCTGTCCGCCGATGCGCTGGCCTACGCCGCCGACTTCTTCTCCATCGGCACCAACGACCTGACGCAGTACACGCTGGCCATCGACCGCGGAGACGAGCAGGTCGCCTCGCTCTACGACCCGCTGCACCCTGCCGTGCTACGCCTGATCCAGTTCACCATAGAGGCGGCGCTGCGCGCCCGCATCCCGGTGTCGGTCTGCGGCGAGATCGCCGGCGATTCGCGTTACACGGCGTTGTTGCTGGGACTGGGCGTGCGCGACCTGTCGATGGTGCCCCCGGCCATCCCCCTGGTGAAGCGGCGCATCCGCAAGTTGGACCTTCAGGAGGCCACCCGCCGCGCCCGTGTGATTATGGACCAGAGCGACAGCGGGCGCATCGCAGCCTTGCTGGACGACTTCAACACCGTCGACTGACGATCTGCTTTCGGGATCCGGGAGAACGGCGTCCGCGCAACGCCACCGTTGTCGCGGCGGCCGTTCTCATCGCCCGATCATAGGCTTCAGCCAGGGCGACGAGATGAACAGTTCGGTGAAATAGCCCTGGGTGAGGATGGCCCGGCCGACCTTGTGGATGCGGGTCGGAAGGGACCCGAGTTCCCCCTTGCGGGCGATCACGAAGATGGACCGGCGGAAGCTCGCGGCCGGAAAGGGCAGAACCCGCAGACGTCCCAGATGCTGGCGGCTTTTCACCAGCGCGGTCGGGGGAAGCAGGCTCCACCCCATCTCCTCCGCCACCATGGCCATCATCGTGTCGACGGCGTCGAACGCGAAGCTGCGTGGGATTTCCAATCCCAGGCGCCGCAGATGCTGGTCCACCATCCGGCCGAGGCTGCTGTCCACCGTGTTCCGGATCAGCGGCAACGCCTGGGAAAGCGCGCGCAGCCCGGCCTCGTCGGCGACCTCCGGCGCGTTGCGCGGCACCAGCAGCACGAAGGGCTCAGTGACCAGGCGGGCGCTGTCCACCTGATCCATGTCGTCGAAGGACTCGTTGGTGAAGATGACGTCCAGGCGCCGGGCCATGAACTGCTCCCGCAACTGCCGGCTGAGACCCGCCGCGATGCTGAAGGAGGGCACACTGTCGCGCAATTGCTGGAGGAGCCGCGGCATGAACGGAGCGGCCAGCGTGTCGATGCAACCAAGCCGCAATTCCGGCACGAAGGGCGCGTCCTTGCCGCCGATCACCGCCGGCAGTTGGCGGGCGTCGTTCAGGATGCGCTTGCTCCAGTGCCAGAGCCGGTGACCGGCGGCGGTCAGCGCCATCGGGCGGATGCTCCGGTCGAACAGCTGGGTGGCGAAGGCGGTTTCCAGTTGACGCACCACGTGCGATACGGCCGATTGGGTCAAACCCAGTTGGCCCGCCGCTCGGGTCATGTTGCCCAGCTCCGCCACGGTCACGAACACTTCGAGGGCGTCGAGGTCAAAGTCGCGATGGCGCATGAGGCGAGCGGGCTTCGTCGTCTGGCGGTCGTCGGACAGGTCCCGATGGAGACCCGGGCGGAGGCCCATTATGAACGCAGTTCATCCCCACCATGAAAGTCATTTCTTGACGTGACGGGGCGGAACGGTCGTGGGCAGCCTCGCGGGGTCGTTATCCATTGCGAGCCTCTCATCATGACCATCCCTTCCCTCCCCTCCTTCACCGCCGGCCAGCCCACGACCCAGCCCACGACCCAGCCAGCCGCCCGACTCATCGGCCATTGGCTGGCCGGTCTGGAGCGGGCCGGCATTCCCGACGACGTGGCCTCGGCGGCCCGCGCCTGCATCATCGACACGCTGGGCGTGGCTCTGGCCGGAGTCGGCACCGACACCGCCCGCCTGGCGCGGGGGGAAGCGCTGGACATCCATGCCGCCGGCCCGTCCACCCTGCTGGGCGGCGGACGCCTATGCGCCGAAGGGGCCGCCTTCGCGAACACCGCGGCTGCCCACGCGCTGGATTTCGACGACAACTCCTATGCCGGATTCGTCCATGGGTCGGCCGTGGTGGTGCCGACCGCCCTGGCCGCAGTGGAAGCGGCCGGAGGAACCGGAGCCGATCTGCTGACCGCCGTAGTTGCCGGTGCGGAGGCGGAATACGCGCTGGCCGTCGCCCTCGGCAATGGGGTGTATGAGGCCGGCTGGTGGACCACCGCGCTGTTCGGCGTGGTCGGTGCCGCCGCCACCGCCGCCAAGGCCTTCCGGCTGGACGGCGACCGGGCCGCCGATGCCGTCGCTTTTGCGCTCTGCGGGGCCGGCGGCATGCGGGCCTGCTTCGGCACGGGCGCCAAGCCGCTGCTGGCCGCACAAGCCGCCGCCAACGGGCTGCGCGCGGCGCGTCTAGCCAAGCGTGGCGGGGCCGTGCCGCACGTCGTGGTGGAGGACCCGCGGGGCTTTGCCCGGCTGGTGGCGCAGGGCCGCTTCGATCCCACGGCGCTGACGGCCTTGGGCCGGCGGTGGCACCTGCTGGACCCGGGCATCGACACCAAGGCCTATCCGGTCTGCCTCTCCTCGCACGCGGCGGCCGACGCGGTGCGCGACCTGATGACGGAGCACCGGCTGCCTCCGTCGGACATCACGGCGGTGCGCTGCGTCGTACCGCCCCTGGTGGCCGCCAACCTCACCTACGACCGCCCAACCACTCCCGGCGAAGCCCGCTTCAGCCTGCCCTTTGCGGTGGCCTGCGTGATGCTGCACGGCGACCTGACTCTGGATCACCTGACCACGGCGACGCTGGCCGACCCGCATCTGCACGCGGCCATGGAGCGTGTGAGCATGCGGCCGGATCCCGGCTGGAACGCCGATCCCGATCGGGCGCGGCTGGCCCCGGAAGGCGCCGATGTAACGGTGGAAACCGCGACCGGACGTACGTTCCGCCGCTTCTGCGCCTCGGCGCGCGGCACCGTCGCCCGGCCCCTGTCGGCGCAGGAGCATGCCGGGAAGTTCCATGACTGTGCCGGACGCGCCATGGGGCCAGAGGCAGCGGCGCGGCTCCATCGCAAGTTGCTGGATATCGATGCTCTGCCTCGGCTGGACGGGCTTCTGGACGGCTCGATCGGTTGACAGCGGGTCGACAGCATACGCCTGCATTCATGGTGCCTGCAAAATTCATTCATGGTGCTGGCGAAGCGTCCACAATCCAGCCTAATTTTTGAGCATGATTGTCAGTCCAACGGACGAAATTTTACGAGCAAATTCCGGGCTTCACCGGTGATCGAAAATCAGGCACGCAGTCCACAACGCCATGCTTGCCTAATTTACGGGCATATTTTGCTCCGCCGGGCGGCACGGCCTTGGCCTTTCCGCCCATGACGGGTCTGTGAGAGCGTCAGGGCAACAGGAACCAAGGTCCACAACGGACCCCGCAAGCAGAGAGGCTTCATCATGGTGAAACGGTTGGTGGCACGGGCTGTGCTCTCGGCTTTCCTCCTCTCCGGCACGGCGCTGTCCGCGCAGGCCGCCGGCACGCTCAAGGTGGCGGTGGATTCGAACCTGAACACCCTCGACCCCGCCAAGATGAAGGGCGGCCAGGAGTATGTGGCCGCTTACCTCCTCTTCAACGGCCTGACGGCGATCGCCGCCGACATGACGCTGAAGCCGGACCTCGCCGAGCGCTGGGAGCACAGCGCCGACCTCAAGACCTGGACCTTCTTCCTGAAGAAGGGCGTGAAGTTCCACAGCGGCCGCGAGATGGACGCCGAGGACGTTCTCGCCACCATCACCCGCATCCAGGACAAGGCGACCGGCTCCACAGCCCGCGTGAACTTCGAGATCGTGGAGTCGATGAAGGCGGTGGACTCCCACACCGTGGAATTCACGCTGAAGTCCCCCTACTCCGGCTTCGCCGAGCTGTTCGGCGAGCGTCAGGCCCGCATCGTGCCGCGCGACGCCCTCGACACGCTGGCCTCCAACCCGGTCGGCACCGGCCCCTTCCAGTTCGTCTCCTTCGCGCCCGGCGACCGCATGGTGGTGAAGCGCAACCCGACCTATTTCGAGGCCGGCCTGCCCAAGCTGGACGAGGTGGTGATCCGCATCCTGCCCGAGACGGCCAGCCAAGTGGCGGCGCTGACAACGGGTGAGCTGGACCTCGCCTGGAACCTGCCGCCGGAGGCGGTGGACAAGGTCAAGGCGACGTCGAACCTGAAGGCCGAAGCCGTGCCGACCTCCACCTGGGACGGCGTGATCATGAACGGCACGACCAAGCCGTTCGACGACGTGCGCGTCCGCCGCGCCGTGGCGACCGCACTGGACAAGCAGGCGATCACCCAGATTGCCCTGTTCGGCTACGGCACGCCGACCCATTCGCCGATCCCGCCGAGCCACCCCTACTTCAACAAGGATCTGCCGATCGCCAAGGGCGACCCGGCGGCCGCCAAGAAGATGCTGGCCGAGGCAGGCTATCCCAACGGCTTCGAGGTCACGCTTTACACCCCGGCCGGCCGCGCCACCCGCGAGCGTCTGGGGCTGGCAGTCCGCGAGTTGCTGAAGCCGGCGGGCATCACCGTCAACGTGCAGCGCGTGCCCTTCGACGTCTTCCTGAAGGACATCGAGGGCAAGGCAGGCTTCTACATCGACGGCTTCTTCAGTCGCCCGACGATCGATACCTCGGTCTACCCCTGGTACCATTCGCGCGGGTCGTGGAACGCCGCGCTGTGGAACTACACCAACCCGGCGATGGACAAGCTGCTCGACGGCGCCCGTCAGGCGTCCAGCGAGGAGGAGGCCAAGAAGCTCTATGGCGAGGTGCAGGCGCTGGCCGTCCAGGACGCCCCCGGCGTCATCCCCTACGTCATCAACCACGTCAACGGCGTGAGCGCGCGGGTGCAGGGCTTCACCTCCCACCCGATGATGTTCCTCGACCTGCGCAACGTTTCGGTCGGCCAGTAGAGCCGTCGACGGCGTCGGGAGCGCCCACCGCGCTCCCGGCGGCCCCGGGCCAAGGGAAGCTCTCTCCATGCTCCTCTACACACTCACCCGGCTGGCCTATCTGGCGATGGTGCTGGTCGTCATGTCGATCCTCGTCTTCCTGGTGACGCAGGCGATGCCGGGCGACGTCGCGTCGATGATCGCCGGACAGTTCGCCTCGAAGGAGGTGATCGACGCCATCACGGTCAAGCTCGGTCTCGACCAGCCCCTGATCGTGCAGTACGGCCGCTGGGCCGCCGGCATCCTGCAGGGCGATCTCGGCCGCTCGCTGGTTCTGGAGCAGCCGGTCGCGCCGATCCTGATGGAGGCGCTCAGCCGGTCCCTGGTCCTGGCGGTGGTGGCCCTGGCGGTGGTGACGGTGATCGGCATCGGCGCCGGCGTCCTGGCCGCGGTGCGCCGCGGGCGCATGGCCGACCAGATGGTCTCGGGCGTGTCCTATCTCGGCATCGCCGTTCCCGACTTCTTCTGGGCCATCGTCCTGGTTCTGATCTTCGGCAGCTACCTGAAATGGCTGCCGACCGGCGGCTACGCGCCGCTCGCCGACGGCTTCGTGCCCTGGGCCTCGCATCTGGTCCTGCCGGTCATCACGCTGGTGCTGATGCTGATCGCCCGCATCGCGCGGCTGACCCGCTCCAGCATGATCGACGTCCTGCAGACCAACTACGTGAAGTACGCCCGCGCCAAGGGCCTGCCGGAGAAGGTGGTGATCGTCCGCCACGCCCTGCGCAACGCGCTGCTGCCGACCATCACCGTGCTCGCCATCGACTTCGGCCTGATCCTCGGCGGCGTCGTGGTCATCGAGACGGTTTTCTCCTTCCCCGGCATGGGCCGGCTGCTGCTGTTCG
The DNA here is from genome assembly GCF_001315015.1 of Azospirillum brasilense. Lineage (NCBI taxonomy): Bacteria > Pseudomonadati > Pseudomonadota > Alphaproteobacteria > Rhodospirillales > Azospirillaceae > Azospirillum > Azospirillum brasilense. Next base: position 469,141 of record NZ_CP012916.1, read on the forward strand.
CCATCCAGCGCCACGACCTGCCGCTGATCCAGGCGACCATCCTGATCATCTCGACGGCCTACTGCCTGGCGAACCTGGCGGCCGACCTGCTCTACGCGTTCGTCAACCCGAAGATCCGCCATGGCATGGGGAACGCCTGACATGACCGCCGCGAGCCAAACCCCCGCCGCCCCGCCCCGCGCAGCGCCTCCCCGCTCCGCGCCGAAGCGCTGGCCCACCTCGCTCGTCCTCGGGATCGCGCTGCTGGCGCCGCTGCTGGTGGTCGCCGTGGCCGGCCCCTGGCTGGCCCCCTACCCCTACGACGAGATGAACATCATGAGCCGGCTCCAGCCGCCGGGGCCGGACTTCTGGTTCGGCACCGACGAGTACGGCCGCGACGTGTTCAGCCGCACCCTCGTCGGCACGACCAACTCGCTGGTCATGGGCGTCGCCGCCACCGCCATCAGCCTGCTCGTCGGCGTGCCGCTGGGGCTGGTCGCCGGATACGGCCGCGGCCGGACCGACGAGATCATCATGCGCTGCATGGACGTGCTGATGTCCTTCCCGCCCATCCTGCTGGGCATCCTCGTCCTGGCCGTCACGCCGCCGGCCCTGTGGAAGGCGGTCGTCGCCATCGGCATCGTCTACGTGCCGCAGGTGGTCCGCCTGACCCGCGCCATCACCCTGGAGCTGATGCAGGAGGAGTTCATCACCGCCGCCCGGCTGCGCGGCGAGAGCACCGCCTACATCCTGTTCCACGAGATCCTGCCGAACATCTGGCCGCCGCTGGCGGTCGAGTCCAGCCTGCGCGTCGTCTTCGCCATCCTGCTGGGCGCCGCCCTCAGCTTCATCGGCATGGGCGCCCAGCCGCCCTCCTCCGACTGGGGCCTGATGATCAGCGAGGCCCGGCCCTTCGTCGAGCAGGCGCCGTGGATCGCGCTGTGCCCCGGCATTGCCATGGGCATCACCGTGATCGGCATCAACCTGCTGGGCGATGGACTGCGCGCCGTGCTGGACCCCCGCAACACGGGAGGACACTGACCCCATGACCGCTCTCGTGCCCCTTTCCGCCGCCGCGTCCCCCGATCCGACCCCGGCCTCCGCGACCGCCATGTCCGCCCTGCTGGAGGTGCGCAACCTCACCATCAACTACGCCAGCCCGCGCGGCACGCTGCGCGCCGCCAGCGACGTCAGCTTCGCGATCCGGCCGGGCGAGGTCATGGGGCTGGTCGGCGAGTCCGGCTCGGGCAAGAGCACCGTCGCCATGGCCATCCTCGACCTGCTGGGCGAGGCCGGGCGCATCGACGGCGGCGAGATCCTGTTCGAAGGGACCGACCTGCGCCGCCTGTCCGCCGGGCAGCGCCGGAGCTTGCGCGGTGACCGCATCGCCGCGGTCTTCCAGGACCCCTTCACCTCGCTGAACCCGGCGCTGACCGTCGGGCGGCAGATCGCCGAGCCGCTGGTCCAGCACAAGGGCCTCACCCCCCGCCAGGCAGCACCACGGGTGGAGGAGCTGCTGGCCGAGGTGGGCATCCGCGAGCCGCGACGCATCGCGCAGTCCTACCCGCACCAGCTGTCGGGCGGCATGCAGCAGCGCGTGCTGATCGCCACCGCGCTCGGCTGCGACCCCAAGCTGCTGATCCTCGACGAGCCGACGACGGCGCTCGACGTCACGGTGGAGGCGCGGATCATCGAGCTGCTCGCCGGCCTGTGCGAGAGCCACCATCTGAGCGCCCTGTTCGTCTCGCACAACCTCGGCATCGTCAACCGCATCTGCAATTCGGTCTGCGTGCTCTACGGCAGCGAGGTCGTGGAGACCGGGCGCACCCGCGAGGTGCTGGCCCGGCCGGTCCATCCCTACACCAAGGGGTTGGTGGCGGCGCTGCCCCGCATCACCACGGACCGCCGGCATCGCCTGTCCTCGATCCCCGGCACGGTCAGCAAGCTGTCGGGAGCCTCCGAATCCTGCGTCTTCGCGCCCCGCTGTCCGTTCGCCGAGGAGACCTGCCGCCGCCTGCCCCAGGCGCTGCGCGTGGACGCCGCCGGCAACAGCGTGCGCTGCTGGAAGGCCGAGGCCCTGGCCGGCACCCCGTGGCCGGAGGAGTCGACCGCGTCCCGGCAGCCTGCGACGCCGCCGGCCCGCACCGCCCCGCTGGTGCAGGTCGAGGCGCTGCGCAAGGTCTTCGGCGAGCGCCGGTCGATCCTGCCGTGGCTCCGCCGCGAGGGCACGGTGGCGGTCGACGACGTCTCCTTCACCATCCAGCGCGGCGAGGTGCTGGGCGTGGTCGGCGAGAGCGGCAGCGGCAAGAGCACGATCGGCCGCTCGCTGCTGGCCCTGATCGAGCCGACCGCCGGAACGGTGCTGTTCGACGGCGCCGACTTCGTCAAGCAGGCCAAGGAGGGCGACCGCGACCTGCGCCGCCGCGCCCAGCTGGTCTTCCAGAATTCCGCCGCCTCGCTCAACCCGCGCAAGACGGTGGGGGCGGCCATGGAGCGCCCGCTCGTCCTCGCCGGCCGCCAGGGCGAGGCGGAGCGCCGGGAGATGATCGCGGCGCTGCTGACCCGCGTCGGCCTGCCCGCCGCCTACGCCGACCGCTACCCGCACGAGCTGAGCGGCGGCGAGCGTCAGCGGGTGAACATCGCCCGCGCCCTGGCCACCGATCCGGAGTTCGTCGTCTGCGACGAGGCGGTGTCGGCGCTCGACGTCTCGGTGCAGGCGAACATCCTCAATCTTCTGGCCGACCTGCGCGACGAGCTGGGACTGTCCTACCTGTTCATCACCCACGACATCGCCGTGGTGTCGCACATCGCCGACCGCGTGCTGGTCGTCTATGGCGGCACGATTTGCGAGGAGGGTCCGATCGGACGGGTCCTGCGCCCGCCCTACCATCCCTACACCGAGGCGCTGCTGTCGGCCGTGCCGCGGCTGAGCGGGGCGGAGGACGGGCCGGAGCCTGAGCGCATCCTGCTGGAGGACTCCACCGCACCGCCCGGCGGCGGGGGCTGCGCCTTCCGCGGCCGCTGCCCGCGCAAGCTCGGCACCATCTGCGACGAGCGCGCGCCGCCGGTGCAGACGGCGACCGACGGCCACCGCATCGCCTGCCACATCCCGCTGGCCGAGCTGGCGGAACGGGCGTCGGTCTTCCCCGAGCTGGCGGCCCTACACTGATCGCCCCGCACTGACCGCCTAACCCGCAGCCAACCCTTTCCGGGCGGCGTAACGGCCGGGGGCCCTTTCGGCTCCCCGGACATGCCCTCCCTATGCCCGGCGCACCCTTCACCCAAGAGAGAACCGACCCATGACCAGCCACACCCGCATCCGCAAGTTCAACACCAAGAAGACCTATCCCGAGCAGGCGCTGGACAACGACCTCTGCCAGACCGTCGTGGCCCGCGGTGCGATGGTCTTCGTGCGCGGCCAGATCGGCCAGAACCTCGACACCAGCGAGAGCGTGGCCATCGGCGACGCCGCCGGCCAGACCGAGCAGGCCATGAGCAACATCAAGATGCTGCTGGATGAGGCCGGCGCGAAGATGGAGCACATCTGCAAGATCACCGTCTACATCACCGACCCGCGCTACCGCGAGCCGGTCTACCGCACCATCGGCAAGTGGCTGAAGGGCGTCCATCCCGTCTCCACCGGCATCGTCGTCAGCGCCCTGGCGCGGCCGGAATGGGTGGTCGAGGTCGACGCCATCGCCGTGATCCCCGACGCCGCCTGATTTCCCGCATCACACAAAAGAAACCTGGAACGCCCGCCATGAGCAGCACCCTGACCAACCCGCCGCGCCGTGAACTGCAGAGCTTCCTCGACTTCCCCATCTGCACGGATATCGACCAGCTCGACGGCCACATCGGCATCCTCGGCATCCCCTACGGCGATCCCTACTCGATCGACGAGGTGACCAACGACCAGACCAACGCCCCGACCTGGGTCCGCCGCTACACCGAGCGGGCGCTGCGCCAGCTGGAGCGCTGGGACTTCGACATCGGCGGTCCGCTGCTCGGCGGGAAGGACATCAAGGTCGTGGACTGCGGCGACGTGAAGGCGAACCCGCGCGACCTCGACCTGCATTACCGCAACGCCGAGGCGGTGGTGCGCGCGATGCTCGCCAAGGGCATGCTGCCGATCATCATCGGCGGCGACCACGGCATCCCGATCCCGGTGCTGCGCGCTTACGACGACCAGGGCCCGATCACGCTCGTGCACATCGACGCGCACCTCGACTGGCGCGACCATGTGAACGGCGCCCGCGGCGGCTATTCCAGCCCGATCCGCCGCGCGGCGGAGATGGACCATGTCGGCCAGATCTTCCAGATCGGCCTGCGCTCCGCCGGCAGCGCCCGGCCGGAGGAGGTCGAGGCGGCGCAGGCCTACGGCGCCGTGCTGATCCCCGATGTTGAGCTGCAGGACGTCGGCATGAAGGCGGTGCTCGACCGCATTCCCGACGGCGGGCGCTATTACCTGACCATCGACGCCGATGGTATGGACCCGACCATCATGCCGGCCGTCAACGGCCCGGCGCCGGGCGGCGTGACCTATCCCCAGATCCGCACGCTGATCCACGGTCTGGTGAAGAAGGGCCGCGTCGTCGGCATGGACATCGTGGAGATCACGCCCAAGAAGGACGTGAACGGCATCACCGCGATCACCGCCGGCCGCATCATCTGCAACCTGATCGGCAAGACCATCCAGGCCGGCTACTTCGACGCCAAGTGAGAGGAGCGGCCTGACGAGGAACGGAGGAGGCCGGCCGATGGCCGCCTCCGTCCCGACGGCAGCGCCGGCTTGTGAAAGCCAGGGCTGAAAGACCAAGGAAGAAGGACCATACCCGCCATGGGTGCGACGCTGGACATTCTGGAACGGCTGGTGGCCTTTCCCACGGTCAGCCGCGACAGCAACCTGGACCTCATCCTCTGGGCGAAGGAGCGGCTGGAGGCGGCCGGCGCCGCCACGCGGCTGGTGCCGAGCGAGGACGGGCGCAAGGCCAACCTCTTCGCCAGCATCGGCCCGGCCGACCGTCCGGGCATCCTGCTGTCCGGCCACACCGACGTGGTGCCGGTGGACGGGCAGGCCTGGACCAGCGACCCCTTCCGCCTGACCCGCCGGGCCGGCAATCTCTACGGCCGCGGCACCGCCGACATGAAGGGCTTCGTCGCCGCGGCGATGGCCCTGGCCGAGCGGGCCTCCGGGCGGACGCTCAGCCAGCCGCTTCATCTCGCGCTGTCTTACGACGAGGAGGTTGGCTGCCTGGGCGTGCGGCGCCTGATCGACATGATGGCGGCCCTGCCGGTCCGCCCGCGCTTCTGCATCGTCGGTGAACCCACCCTGATGCAGGTGGTCACGGCCCACAAGGGCAAGACGGCGCTGCGCATCGACTGCCGCGGGGTCGAATGCCATTCCAGCCTGGCGCCGCAGGGGATGAACGCCATCCATATGGCCTGCGACATGCTTACGGGACTGCGCCGTCTGCAGGAGCGGGTGCAGACCGAAGGCGCGCGCGACGCCGATTACGACGTGCCGTGGACCACCATCCACGCCGGTGTCATTCAGGGCGGCAGCGCGCTGAACATCGTGCCCAACCATTGCCGCCTCGACATGGAAATCCGCCACCTGCCGCAAGACCCGGTGGAGCCCCTGCTCGACGCGGTGAGGGCGGAGGCGGAGGCCATCGAAACGCGGGCGCGAAGCGCCTTTCCCGCCGTCGCCGTCGAGGTCGCCGAACTGTCCAGCTATCCGTCGCTCGACACCGACGGGGACTCGGAGGTGGTGTCCTTCGTCAAGGCGCTCACCGGAGGAAACAGCCTGGGCAAGATTTCCTTCGGCACCGAAGGCGGCCTGTTCCAGCAGCGCTTGTCGCTTCCCACCGTCGTCTGCGGCCCCGGCAGCATCGGCGAGGCCCACAAGCCGGACGAGTTCATCGCGGAGGAGCAGTTGGCGGCTTGCGACCGCATGCTGGACCTTCTGTTGACCCGTCTGGCCTGACGAGCCGACGTTTTCCGCGCGGCCTCCGGTCAGGGGCCGCGCGTCAGCATGACGGGGGTCGCGTTGGGCGGCCAGAGCGTGTCCGGGTCGACGCCCATCCAGCGGCACAAGGCGTGCCAAGTGCCGGCGTGCGCCACGATCAAGGGGGGCCGCCCGTCCGCCGGAATCGGCAACCCGCTCAGCGCCGCGGTGACACGGGCCTGGAAGGCGGTAAGGCTTTCACCCCCCGGCACCTCCTCGCGCAGGAGATCCCCCGGCACGGCGCCCCCTTCCAGGTCACCCCAGCGCCGCTCCTCCAGACCGGGGACGACGGCCACCGGCAGGCCCAGCGCCGCGCCGATAACGTTGGCGGTTTCCCGCGCGCGCCGCTGCGGGCTGGAATAAATGGCCACGACCGGGCTGCCTTGGGCGGCCAGCGCCGCCGCCGCCGCGCGGGCCTGCGCCCGCCCGCGCTCCGTCAGCGACACGTCGCGCGATCCGGCCAGCCAGCCGCCGACGTTGCTCTCCGTCTCGCCATGTCGGCAGAAGACGAGACGGTTCAGCATGCCGAGGCCGCGGACAGCGCCCCCGTCAGGGCGCCGAAGCGCTCCAGGATGCCGTCGTGCGGGAGGCTTTCGAGCGGCACCCGCGCGTAGCCGTAGCGCAGCACCAGCACCCGCGCCACCCCGGCAGCGCGGGCGGCGGCCACGTCATGCTCGTTGTCGCCGACGAACACCGTCTCCTCCGGCCGGATATCCATCAGGGCGAGCAGGCCGAGCACCGGCTCCGGCGAGGGCTTGCGGGTGGGGAAGCTGTCGCCGCCGACCACCGCCGTGAAGCGGTCCGCGATGCCCAGGTCGGCGAGCAGCCGCCGGGTCGCCGCCATCGGCTTGTTGGTGCACACCCCCAGCTTCAGCCCGGCCGCGGACAGCGCCGTCAGCGTCTCCGCCACGCCGGGATAGAGCGCGCTGTGGGCGCTGGGGTCGGCCTCGTAGATGGCCAGGAAGCGGCGGGTGTGGGCCGCCGTCTCCTCCGCTCCGGGCAGGCCGCCGGTGGCGGCCAGGACCCGCTCCACCAGCTTGGCCACCCCGTCGCCGATGAAGGAGCGCACCGCCGGCAGATCGACCGGCGGGCGGCCCAGCTCGGCCAGCAGGGCGTTGGAGGCGTGCATCAGGTCGGCGGCGCTGTCCACCAGCGTGCCGTCGAGATCGAAGGCAATCGCACGAACGGGGGCACGCAAAGACGTGCGGTTGGGAAGGCTGGTCACCGGAATGCGACTCCTATCGGCGCAGGAAGCGGGCCTTGTCGGCCGCGAGGTCGAGGGTGATCGGGGTGTCGGTCGGCAGCAGCGCGTCGCCGGCCTGGTGCGGGGCGTCAACCTGCACCTGCTGCCCCCCGATGTCCACCGCGTAGCGGATCGAGGCGCCGAGGAACTCGCGGTGCCGCACCATGCCCACCAGCCGGACATGGCCGGCGCGCGGCGCCCCGCCGTCCTGGCGCCCGTCCTCCTGGTGAATGAACAGGTTCTGCGGCCGGAACATCAGCTTGCCCTCGGCCCCCGGCTCCACGCCGCGCGGCAGCGGGATCGCCACGCCGCCACCCGTGACGAAGACCGTCCCGCCGTCCACGGCGCGCACCTGCCCCTCCAGCACGTTGGCGGTGCCGAGGAAGCCGGCGACGAACAGGTTGGCCGGGTGGTCGTACAGCTCCTGCGGGGTGCCGACCTGCTGGACGATGCCATCCTCCATCACCGCGATGCGGTCGCAGATGGTGTTGGCCTCCTCCTGGTCGTGGGTGACGAAGATGGTGGTCAGCCCCAGCTTGCGCTGAAGGCTCAGCAGCTCCTGGCGCATCTGCACGCGCAGCTTGGCGTCCAGGTTCGACAGCGGCTCGTCCAGCAGCAGCACCTTCGGCTCGATCACGATGGTGCGGGCGAGTGCGACGCGCTGCTGCTGGCCGCCCGACAGCTGCGACGGCCGGCGGTCGGCCAGATGCTTCAGCCCGACGAGGTCGAGCGCGGCGTCCACCCGCCGCTCGATCTCCGCGCGCGGCACGCGCCGCTCCTCCAGCCCGAAGGCGACGTTGCGGCGCACCGTCATGTGCGGCCACAGCGCGTAGCTCTGGAACACCATGCCGACGTCGCGCTTGTGCGCCGGCAGGCCCGAGATGTCGCGACCGCCGATCGTCACCGCCCCGCGCTGCGCCGTGTTGAAGCCGGCGATCAGCCGCAGCAGCGTGGTCTTGCCGCAGCCCGACGGGCCGAGGAAGGCGAAGAACTCGCCCGGCTTGATGTCGAGATGGATGTCCTTCAGCACGCGGTGGCTGCCGTAGGACAAGTCCACGCCGTCAATGCGGACGCCGACGCTCTCCATCCCGGCGGACAGGGCAGCGGGGGAAAACTGAGTGGGGGAGAATTGATGGTTCATGGTGGTGGTTCCCCTCAATGGTCCTGGCCGCGTTCGCGCCGGCCCCGCTCGATGATGACGTGCGACAGGTAGGTGCCCAGCCCGACGATGACGACGGCGAAGACGCCCAGCGCCGCCCCGGGACCGCGCCCGGCCGCCGACTGCATATAGACGTAGAGGCCGTAGGCCAGCGGCGCGTCGCTCTGCGAATGGACCAGCATGATGGTCGCCGACAGCTCGACCGCCGCGGTGGCGAAGCTGGTGACGAAGCCGGCCAGGATGCCGCCGGACATCAGCGGCACGACCACCCGGCTGATGGTGCGCAGTTTGGTGGCGCCCAGATTCTCGGCCGCCTCCTCCAGCGAGTTGCTGACCTGCTGCAGGGCCGCGGTGCAGGCGCGCAGCGCGTAGGGCAGGCGCCGGATCGCCAGCGCGAAGACCAGGATCAGCCAGAAGCCGGACAGCGGCTGCCCGGTGAAGGGCATGGGCACGTCGTAGAAGCTGCGCAGATAGCCGATGCCCAGCACCACGCCCGGCACCGCCAGCGCCGCCATGGCGATGTAATCCAGCCATTGCCGGCCCGGCAGCTTGCTGCGCAGCACCAGATAGGCGATGGCCGTGCCGATCACCACGTCGAGCAGTGCCGCCAGCGAGGCGTAGAGCAGCGTGTTGGTGATGTACTGGCCGCTCTCCAGGAAGACCGTCCCGTAATGCTTCATCGTGAAGGCGTCGGGGAACGGGCTGAAGGACCAGATCGTCGCGAAGGACAGCAGCGTCAGGCCGATGTGCGGCGCCAGCACCAGCACCAGGATCAGCAGAACGACCGCGTAGGCCGCCACCAGCTCCAGCGGCTTCATGCGCCGCCGCGCCAGACCGCCGCCACCGCGCTGGACGGTCGCGTAGTCCTTGCCCTTCATCGCCAGCGCCGACACCCAGAGGGCGAGCAGCGAGCAGACGATCAGCACCACCGAGATCACGTAGCCCATCGGGTCGGCGATGCCGATGGAGGAGATGCGCAGGTAGGCCTGCGGCGCCAGCATGTCGTTGACGTTGAGCAGCAGCGGCGTGCCGAGGTCGTCGAACACCTTGATGAAGACCAGCGACGCGCCGGCGACGTAGCCCGGCATGGCCAGCGGGAAGACGATGCGGCGGAACAGCCGGAAGCCGTGGCAACCCAGGTTCTGCGCCGATTCCTCCATCGCCCGGTCGATGTTCTTCAGGCTGGCCGACAGGTTGATGAGGATGAACGGGAAATAGTGGATGCTCTGCACGAAGATGACGCCGTTCAGCCCCTCCATGAAGGGAATGGAGATGCCGAAATGGTCGCGCAGCAGCAGGTTGACCGTGCCGTTGCGCCCGAACAGCAGCTGCATCGCCACGGCGCCGATGAAGGGCGGCATGATCAGCGGGATGATGCCCAGGCTCTGGATCAGCACGGCGCCGCGGAACTCGAAGCGCGTCGTCAGATAGGCCAGCGGCAGGGCCAGCGCGCTCGCCACCACCACCGACATGGCGGAGACGTAGAAGGAGTTCCAGAACGACCGCATGAACAGGTCGTTGCGGAAGAAGTCGGCGAAGTTGATCAGGGTGAAGGACCCGGTCGTCTTGTCCTGGAAGGCGACGAAGATGACCTGGACGACCGGCACGACGAGGAACAGCAGCAGGAACAGCGCGATCAGCACAGCCGCCACCGCCGGCCCCGGCCGCACGCGCGCGATGCTTTCGCGCGTGAGCGCAAGAGACGTCATGGTTCAGCCCAATGGTATCGGGGGAGAAGGCGAGGCGGGGCGCCCGCGCGGGGCGCCCCTCCCATCACGCTCGGGTCAGCGGGCCAGCGCCAGGGCCTCTTCGGCCTTCTTGCGGGCGGCGGCGTAGTTGTCCTTGGCGAAGGCGGCCCACTTCTGCTCGACCTGGGCCTGACGCTCCGGCACGGCGTCGGTGGCGGTCTTGCGCTCCACCGTGAAGGCGCCGGCGAGCTGCGGGTCGGCGGCCTCCTGGGCGGTCACCGGCATGGCGGCGACGAGGTCGCGCGCCTCGGCCAGCAGCGCCTTGGCCTTGTCGTTGGGCTTCTTGGCCAGCGCGGCGTCGGCCTGATGGATGGCGCGGGTCGCCGCCTTCAGACCGTCGAGCTGGAAGGTGATGAGCTGGTCGAACAGCGCGTCCACCACGTTGTAGCGGGCCTGCGACACCTCGACGTCGAAGTTCACCTGCGAGCCGAGCGAGGTGTCCTTGAACGGGTTCGGGTAGTCGGCCGGCGCCTTGGCGTAGGTGGCCGGGTTGACCGGCAGGCGGCGGATGGCCGGCTGCAGCAGCACCTCCTGGCCCTGCGGCGACAGGATGAAGTCGACGAAGGTCTCGGCGGCGGCCTTGTTGGGGGCGTTCTTCACGATGCCGATGTTGGCCGGCACGATGGTGGTGACCGTCGGATAGACGAACTCCACCGGGAAGCCCGAGGCCTGGGACGACAGCGCGAAGAAGTCGATCACGATGCCGATGCCGAAGCTGCCGGAGTTCACGCCGTCCGGCACGCCGAAGCTGCGCTCGGTGATGGTGCGGTAGTTGCCGGCGATCTCCTTGTTGGTCCGCCAGCCCTTCTCCCAGCCCTCGCCCTGGAGGATGGTCTCGATGGTCAGGTGCGTGGTGCCGGAGCGCGACGGGGCGGAGATGGCGACATGGTCGTAATAGACCGGCTTGGCGAGGTCCGACCACTCCTTGGGGGCCGGCAGCTCGTTGGCCTTCATGTAGCGGCTGTTCCACATGATGCCGTAGCCCGAGGCGGCGAAGCCGGCGTACATGCCTTCCGGGTCGTTGATCGGGTAGGCGCCGACCTTCTCCGGGATGCCCTCGACCTTCGGCTTGTAGGCCTGCAGCAGGTTGGCGCCCTTCAGAACCTCGAAGGCGTCGGGGGCGGAGGCCCAGAACAGGTCGGTGCCGTTGTTCGACGCCGTCTCCTGAAGATACTTCACGCCCGCGTTGGTGTTGCGGTTCAGGACCTCCAGCGTGACCTTCGGATAGGCCTTCTGGAAGGCCTGCTGGAACGCGCTGGTCAGGTCCTTCGGGAAGGAGGTGACGACGACCAGCTTGCCCGACGGGTCCTGGGCGAAGGCGGCGGTGCTGGAAGCGAGCAGGACGGCCAGGGCGGCCGCGACGCCGTGCAGCGTGCGAGACATAGGTATGGTTCCTCCCAGTGTTTTTCTGCGCGCTCTTTCAGCAATCCGCGTGCCAGACCGTTCGCAGGCGAATTCACTGGGGTCGCGCCGGGAAGATGGGTAAAGCCGGTAACATTGGGTGCGTGCGATGGGTAACGGCGGGAACAGGAAGATCCGGCCTCAGGGCGTCGCCGGTCTCAACCCGGGATCGGAGGTTTTCCCACCCGGAAGCGAAGCCCGATGGCGAGGCCCCGCGACGAAGAAGGCGACGCCCCGACCAAAAGCGTTACCGCCTTTCAAAGTATCCAGCCTCTCCTTGAATGGGTTTGCACGGCGCATCGGTGATTGAATAAAACATTAAAAGCAAAAACAAATCGCGAAAACCCTGCAAGCCACTGATTGAGAACAAAACAACACGTTCCTACATTTAAAACACAATCGTATTCCCAGAAACATTGTCATTTATGAAGCCGATTCGAGCGCCTTGACCGCCGATCACGATTGCTATTTCACTTGGCGGCCCTCCCGACAATCGATGCGCACACAAAATGAACTTTTGAAGGAATTGCCATGTCATGGCTCCATTCGATCGTCAATCAAGCCCCGGAAATCGCGTTATTTCTTTCCCTGGCAGGCGGCTATTGGATCGGCAAATTTCAATTCGGTAAATTTCAGCTTGGCGGTGTCGCCGGATCCTTGCTGGTCGCCGTGGTGATCAGCCAGATCGGCGTGTCGGTCGACAACGGCGTCAAAGCGGTTCTCTTCGCTTTGTTCATTTACGCGGTCGGCTTCGAAAGCGGACCGAAGTTTTTTCAATCGCTCGGCCGGCAGTCGATCCGCGAAATCATCCTGGCGGCGGTCCTGGCGGTCAGCGGTCTGATCACCGTCGTGGTCATGGCCCGCCTGACCGGGCTCGACAAGGGGCTGGCGGCGGGCATCGCGTCCGGCGGGCTGACCCAGTCGGCCATCATCGGCACGGCCGGCTCGGCCATCGGCAAGCTCGGGCTGCCGGCGGAGGAGGTGCAGCGCCTCCAGGGCAACGTCGCGGTCGGCTACGCCGTCACCTACATCTTCGGGTCGTTCGGCGCCATCCTGGTCTGCGTCAACCTACTGCCCTGGATCATGAAGCGCAGCATCCGCGACGACGCCATCAAGGCGGAAACCGCGATGCTGGCCGGCGCCCATTTCCTGGCGCGCGGCGAGGAATACGCCATGCCGCCCCTGGTCGGGCGCCTCTACCGGATCGAGCGGGCGGCCGGGCGGACGGTGGCGCAGATCGAGGCGGACTCCGCCGACGGTCCGGTCAGCGTGGAGCGGGTGAAGCGCAACAACGCGCTGATCGGGATGCAGCCGGACCTGCGACTGGAGGCCGGGGACGTCGTGCTGCTGGTCGGAAGGCGGTCCGGGGTCGTCGGCCTTGCCGACACGCTCGGCCCGGAGCTTCAGTCCTCGCAGGGCATGGACCTCATCATGCTGGTGCGCGACGTCGCCATCACCAACCCCGCCTTCGTGCACCGCACCGTCGCCGAGATCCGCAAAGTGTCCTCGGCCAACCTGTACCACGGCGTCTATGTGACCGGCCTCAAGCGGAGCGACCGGCCGCTGCCGATCGCCCCCGACACGGTGATCGAGGCCGGCGACGTCGTCACGCTCTACGGCACCGCCGAGGACGTGCAGCGCGTCGCCGCGTCGGTGGGGACGGAGGTCATCGCGAGCGACAAGACCGACTTTATCTACCACGGGCTGGGCTTGGCGCTGGGCCTGCTCGTCGGCCTCGCCGTCATCCGCATCGGCGACATTCCGCTGACGCTGGGCGCCGGCGGCGGCGCCCTGCTGGCCGGTCTGCTGTTCGGCTGGTACCGCACCCGCAACCTCGCCATCGGCAACATGCCGACGCCGGCCTCCACGCTGCTGCGCGACCTGGGCCTGGCCGGCTTCGTCGCCGTGGTCGGCCTGCAATCGGGCCGGCAGGCGGTCAGCACCGTGATCGAGAGCGGGCTGAGCATCTTCCTGGTCGGCGTGGTCGTGACGCTGGTGCCGATGATCATCACCCTGTTCGTCGGGCGCACCCTGCTGCGCTACGACAACGCGGCCATCTTCGCCGGCGCGCTCGCCGGGTCGCGGAGCGCCAACCCCGCCTTCGGCGAGGTGCTCGACAAGGCCGGCAATTCCATCCCGACCGTTCCCTTCGCCATCACCTACGCGCTGGCGAACGTCTTCCTGACCCTGCTGGGGCCGCTGGTGGTGGCCTTCGTGTGATCCAGACCCTTCGTGTGATCCAGACGAGGAGATCCCCTGATGGACTCGATCGATTACAGCCGATACGCGAAGCTCAGTCCCTTCGAACTGAAGGACGAACTGATCAAGCTCGCCTCCGGCCGCGAGAACCGGCTGATGCTGAACGCGGGGCGCGGCAACCCGAACTTCCTGGCGACCCTGCCGCGCCGCGCCTTCTTCCGGCTGGGCTTGTTCGCCGTGGCCGAGGCCGAGTTGTCCTTCTCCTTCATGCCGAACGGCGTCGGCGGCCTGCCGCGGATCGAGGGCATCGAGGGTCGGTTCGAACGCTACGTCTCGGAGCACCGCGACCGGGAGGGGGTGGTTTTTCTCGGCCGCGCGCTGAGCTACGTGCGCGACCAGCTCGGCCTGTCGGGCTCCGGCTTCCTGCACGAGATGGTGGAGGGGGTGCTGGGGGCGAACTACCCGGTGCCGCCGCGCATGCTGGCGATCAGCGAGGACGTCGTTCGGCATTATCTGGTGAAGGAGATGGTCGGCGGCTTCCTACCACCCGGCAGCGTCGATCTGTTTGCGGTCGAGGGCGGCACCGCGGCGATGACCTACATCTTCAATTCGATGAAGCAGAACGGTCTGGTCGAGCGGGGCGACAAGGTCGCCATCGGCCTGCCGGTCTTCACCCCCTACATCGAGATCCCGGAGCTTGACGAGTACGGGCTGACGGAGGTCGCCATCAACGCCGACTCGGCCAAGGGCTGGCAGTATCCGGACGCCGAGCTGGACAAGCTGAAGGACCCGGCGGTCAAGGTGTTCTTCTGCGTCAACCCCAGCAACCCGCCCTCGGTCAAGATGGACGACCGCAGCCTCGATCGCATCGCCGCCATCGTGGAGGGCGAGCGGAAGGACCTGATCATCCTGACCGACGACGTGTATGGGACCTTCGCCGACGATTTCCGGTCGCTGTTCGCCGTCTGCCCGGGCAACACCATGCTGGTCTATTCCTTCTCGAAGTATTTCGGGGCGACAGGGTGGCGGCTGGGCGTCATCGCCACCCACAAGCAGAATATCTGCGACCAGCGGATCGCCGGCCTGCCGGAGGAGCGCAAGGCGGCGCTCGACCGCCGCTACGGCTCTCTGGTCCCGGACGTTCGCGGCCTGCGCTTCATCGACCGGCTGGTCGCCGACAGCCGCACCGTGGCGCTGAATCACACCGCCGGGCTGTCCACGCCGCAGCAGGTGCAGATGGTGCTGTTCTCGCTGTTCGCCCTGATGGACGAGCAGGACGGCTACAAGGCGGAGCTGAAAAAGGTCATCCGCCGGCGCGAGGCCGCCCTGTACCGAGAGCTGGGTTTGCCGACGCAGTCCAACCCGAACGCGGTGGACTACTACACGCTCCTCGATCTGGAGGACATCGCGCTGAAGCTCTACGGCCCGGACTACGCGGCCTGGGTGAAGGCCAACTTCGTTCCGAACGATCTGCTGTTCCGCATCGCCGCGGAGACCGGCATCGTCCTGCTGCCCGGCAAGGGCTTCGGCACCCTGCAACCGGCCGCCCGCGTCTCGCTGGCCAATCTGAACGAGTACGAGTACGCGGCGATCGGGCGCTCGCTGCGCGGAATGGCCGACCAGTCCTACGAGGAGTTCAAGAGGCAACGGCAGGGCGGTAACGCGCCGGACGGCGGGACAAAGCCCAACTGACGCTCTCCGCTCTCACTCTTCGGCAAAGTCGCCGCGCTGGAGGCCGTGGTGGCGCATCTTCAGGTACAGCGTTTTGCGGGTGATGCCCAGCTTGTCCGCCGTCTCGCCGACCCGCCCGCCGCAGCGGGCGAGCGCATCCTCGACGAGCTGCTTCTCGATGCGGTCCATCTGCTCGGCCAGGGGTTCGATCCCGCCGCCGCCTGCCCCGGTGACCGGTCCGCCCGCCAGACCGTCACCCAGGCCCAGGGCCATGCGCTCGGCGACGTTGCGCAGTTCGCGGACGTTGCCCGGCCAGCCGTGGGCGGCCAGGCGGGCCAGCGCCGCCGCGTCCACCGGCGGCGCCGGACGGCGGGAGCGGGCCGCGGCGGCGTCGAGGAAGTGGCGCAGCAACAGCGGCACGTCCTCCCGCCGCTCGCGCAGGGGCGGCAGCGGAACGGTGACCACGTTCAGGCGGTAGTAGAGATCCTCGCGGAACTTGCCCTCCCCGGCCAGCCGCAGCAGATCGACCTTGGTTGCGGCGACCACGCGCAGGTCCAACGGGATCGGCCGGTTGCCACCGACCCGCTCGATCACCCGCTCCTGCAGCACGCGCAGCAGCTTGACCTGGAGATGCATCGGCATGCTTTCGATCTCGTCGAGGAACAGCGTGCCGCCGTCGGCATGCTCCAGCTTGCCGATGCGCCGTCCCTGGGCGCCGGTGAAGGCGCCGGGCTCGTGGCCGAACAGCTCGCTCTCGATGATGGTGTCGGGCAGGGCGCCGCAGTTCAGGGCGACGAAGTTGCCGGCCCGCCGCCGCCCGGCGTCGTGCAGGCTGCGGGCGATCAGCTCCTTGCCGGTTCCGGTCTCGCCGAACAGCAGGACGTCCACCTCGGCGTCGGCCAGCCCGGCCACGGCGGCGCGCAGCCGCTCGATGGCGGCGGAGCGGCCGATGATGCGGGCCTCCAGCGAGCCGCCGCCGGCGAGCTGCGCCCGCAGGCTGCGGTTCTCCAGCACCAGCCGCCGGTGCTCCAGCGCGCGGCGCACCACC
Organism: Azospirillum brasilense; assembly: GCF_001315015.1. Classification (NCBI taxonomy): domain Bacteria; kingdom Pseudomonadati; phylum Pseudomonadota; class Alphaproteobacteria; order Rhodospirillales; family Azospirillaceae; genus Azospirillum; species Azospirillum brasilense. The sequence goes on from NZ_CP012916.1 coordinate 485,596, forward strand.
TCCACCAGATGGCCGGGCTCGGCCGGCTTCTCGATGAAGTCGTAGGCGCCGCCGCGCACCGCCCGCATCGCCATGGCGATGTCGCCGTGTCCCGTCACCAGCACCACCGGCACCTCCGGATCGGCGTCCCGCACCCGTTCCAGCAGGGCGAAGCCGTCCATCCCGGGCATGCGCACGTCGGTCACCACCACGCCCGGCCAGGACGGGCCGAGCCGGTCCAGCGCGTCTTCGGGCCGGGTCGTCGCCTCCACCGCGAAGCCTTCCAGCTCCAGCGTCTGGCGGCTGGCGTCCAGCACCTCGTGGTCGTCGTCAATCAGCAGAACGGTCATGCGATGTCGCTCAGGCACGGGTCAGGGTCAGCAGGAAGGCGGTTCCGCCGGGGCCGCTCTCGGCCACCGACAGGGCACCGCCGAAGTCCCGCACGATGTTGTAGGAGATCGAGAGGCCGAGGCCCAGCCCGGCGCCCACCGGCTTGGTCGTGAAGAAGGGGTCGAACACCTGCCCGGCCACCGCGTCGGGAATGCCGGGGCCGCTGTCGCGCACCGTGATGCGGACGGTGTCGTCCGCCGCCTCCGCGGCGATGGCGACCCGGCGCCGGGGCGCGTGGGCCACGGCGTCCAGCGCGTTGCTCAGCAGGTTGACCAGCACCTGCTCCAGCCGCACCTCCTCGGCGCGGACGCGCAGCGGCGCGCTGTCCTCCGGCAGCTCCACCGCCAACTCCACGGACTCCTCGCGCAGCCGGTCGCCGAACAGGGAAAGCGCGCCCTGCACCACCGGCGCCAGTTCCACCGCGCCCAGACGGGTGTCGGGGCGGCGGGCGAAGCGCTTCAGATGGTTGGTGATGTTGGCCATGCGGGCGGTCAGGTCGGCGATCTTGCCGAGGTTGCCCTCCGCCTCCGCGACCCGGCCGAGCGCGATCAGCTTGCGCCCGTTGTGGGCGTAGGAGCGGATGGCCGACAGCGGCTGGTTCAGCTCGTGCCCCACCCCGGCGGCGAGCTGGCCGAGCGCCGCCAGCTTGCCGGCCTGCACCAGCTCCGCCTGGGTGTCGCGCAGGTCGCGCTCGGCGCGCTGGTGCTCGGCGATGGACCGCTCCAGCCGCGCGTTGGTGGTGCGCAGATCAGCGGTGCGCTCCGCCACCGTGCGCTCCAGAAGCTGTTGCGCCTCCACCCGCTCCGTCATGTCCGTCAGGGTGACGATGAAGCGCTGCTGCTGGCGCCGCCGGAAGGGGCGGATGCCCACCTGGACCGGCACCGGACGGCCGTTCGGCCGTTGCCCGGCGGTCAGGATGGAGAGGGACGGCGCCGCCTCCTCCGGCGCAGCGCGAGCCTCGCGGAAGAAGTCCTCCACGCGCCGTGCGCCGGCGGGCTCCAGCCGGTCCGCCAGACGCCCGTCCGCCCCACCCTCCGGCGCGGCGATCAGGGCGGCGGCCAGCGGGTTGACGAACTCGATCACCCCGTCGGCGTCGGTGGTCGCCAGCCCGGCCTGGGCGTTGTCGATGATGGCCTGGGCGTTGGCCTCCTCCACCGCGATGGCGGTGTCGCGGAAGACCAGCAGGGCCGCGGCCATCTGCGACAGCTCGTCGTTGCCGCCGAGTGGAATGTCGGCCTGCAGGTTCCCGGCGGCGATCTCGTGCGCCGCGCTGCCCAGCCGCGTCAGGCGGGAGATGATGCTGCGGTTGACGTACAGCCAGGCCACCAACACCGCCACCAGCAGGCTGACCAGCGCGCTCGCCAGCAGGGCCGACCGTCCTTCGGCGATGGCCTGGGCCGACCGCGCCGCGGCAGCGCGCGAGGTGGTTTCCACCGACTGCACCTGCTGGGCGATCAGGCCGTTCAGCCGGGCCACCAGTTTCCGGTTCTCGGTCAGCAGGCCCTGCCCCTGGTCGGCCGCGGCCAATTCCGCGCGGCGCAGCTCCGGGATGCTGCCCTCGCCGCGGGCCAGTTCCAACAGGCGGGCGACCACCTGCCCCAGCGACACGCCATCCGCCCAGTCCTTCAGCGTGGCGAGGTCATGCTGAAGGCGGTCCGCAGTCTCCTCCAGGAAACCCGCGTTGTCGTCCAACGCCTCGGTGGTGGCCAGCGTCGCAGCCCGCGCGATCAGCCCGACCGCGAGGTTGCCGTTCGCGCCGATCTGAAGCACCGCCTCGCTGCGCCGGCTCTCCTCGCGCAGCACGCGGACCGCCCCGGCGGAGCGGGTGCCGGTTTCCACGGAGCCCAGCGCGCTCTGGATGTTGAAACGGGCGTCGGCGACCAGCGGCTCGATCTCATCGAGGAAGTCGGCATGCAGCCAGCGCAACCGCTCGATGCTTTCCTGGTTGCGGCGGGCCAGCGCCAGCCGGTGCCGCACGGTCGCGTCGATGTCGGCCAGGTTGTGGCCGAGCGCGTCCACCATCGGGCGCAATCCCGGGACGCCGCGCTCCCCCTCCGCCGCGAGCAGGCGCAGCGCGGCGAGCCGGCGGCCCAGCGCGTCGCGGATGGCGCCCAGCTCCTGCTCCGTCCGGGCGTTGGCGAGGATCGGCGCGGTGGCGATGATGCTGCCGCCCTCCTCCGCCAAGCGCGCGGCAAGGCCCAAAGCGGGCAAATGGCTCTCCGCGAACTCGTCCAGTGTGCCGCCCAGCCGGTCGTAGGACAGCCAGCCCAGCCCGCAGGCGACCACCGACAGCGCCGCGACCGCGACGAAGGCCAGCAGCAGCCGTGCCCGGATGCCGAACCGCACGGGACCGGGAGCCTGCCCGGCGACGGCTTCCGCGCTCATGGCCAAACCCCTTCGCCGCTGGCCACGCGCAGGATGATCAGCGCGCGCTCCGCCAGGGCCAGCGCCTCGTCCAGCCGTTGCTGGGAGAAGGCCCGCCACGCGGCCTCCAGCTCCGCCTGCCGGCTGGACACGGGAAGCCCCCGCGCCGGTCGGCGCAGCGCCATGGAGAAGGCGGGGTCGGCGGCCTCCGTGGTGGAAACCGGGACGGCGGTGGCCGCCACCCGCGCGGCGCGCAGCAGGTCGGCCGCAACCGGCTCGTGGGCGGCGGCGCCGTAGAGGGCGGACAGACGCGCCTCCCCCTCGTGGATCAGCTGCCAGACCCGGTTCAGCGTCTTGACCCGGAAGGTCACCAGCTCGTCGAACAGCAGGTTCACCAGCTCGTAGCGGGCGCCGGACAGGGCGCGGTCGAACAGAAACAGGTCGTCCCCCGTTTCCGTCCGGTAGGGATCGGGATAGCCGGCGGGGGCCGCCGTGTAGGCGTCGGGCCGCACCGGCAGCCGCTGGATATCCGGGCGGACGAGCAGCGCCTGACCGGCCGGCGACAGCAGGAAATCGATGAAGGCCCGCGCCCCATCCGGGTTCGGCGCGCCGCGCAGCAACGCCACGCTGGCGGGAAAAAACAGGCTGTCGGCGGGATAGGCGAAGCGCAGATCGTCCTCGTCCGAACCGGCGGACTGCCCAAGAAAGTCGATGCTCAGCCCGACGCCGAAGCGTCCTTTGGCGATGCCGTCCACCACACCGTAGCTGCGTGCCGTCACGGTGGCGAGATTCCCGGCGATCTCCAGCCAGGTCGCCCAGCCGCGCTCCCATCCCTGCATCTGCAGCACGGTTTCGACCATCAGATGCATGGTGCCGGAGCGCGACGGGGCCGTGATGCCGAGATGCCGGGCATAGGCGGGGTGGCGAAGGTCCTCCCACCGCTTCGGCGTCGGCAGACCATGACGGTCGAGGTAGCGCTGGTTCCACAACAACCCGTAGCCCGACAGCGCGAAGCCGAGATAGGCGCCGTCCGGATCGTTGATCGGCTGGTTCCCGACCGTCGGCGGCGCTCCCGTCGGGGGCGGTGCGACCGGCTCCAGGCGCCTGGCCGTCTTCAACACTTCGAAGGCGTCGGGCGCGGACGCCCAGAAGACGTCCACCCCGCCGTCACTCCGTTCCTGCAATTGGCTGATCGCGGCGGTGGTCTTCGTGTTGACGATGCGCAGACGCCAGTCAGGGTGCGCCGCCTCGAACGCTTCCCGCACGGGTTCGTAAAAGCCCGCGGGAAAGGATGTCAGGATGGTGACCGCGCCATCCGTATCCTGCCCAGCCGCAATTCCCGGCGGCAGGAACGGGACCAGCAAGAGAGCGGCGACGAGGCGCCCGGCAAAAGCACGCAATCCAATCATGACGGAGAACACTGTGCGGGCGCCTCCATCCCTTTGTCCAACGGTTTGATCCGCTTCGGGATCGTCTGCATCCGCCGCCGCGTCCGATTTGATCCGCATGCTCACGCTGCGCAACGCGCGGACAATCCGGCGACGAGAAAGCCGCAATCTACCTGATTGCGGGGCCTATCGTAATCTCTGTCTTCCCTTCTTCAGACACGTATTTCTGGGCAAATCCCTTGGCAAGCGTCGAGAGCACTTTGTCGAAGGAACCGGACTGGAACCCCAGATCCGCAAATTTCTGCCCGGCCGCCTGCTCTTTCGACGTTGCGAAGAAACGTTCATCGCCCCCTTTGAGCGTGTAGGCTTTCATCGGCATGCCGATACCAGCCAACTGGTCCCAGGAATCCTGCATATCCTTCAGGTCTGCGCTCAGCTTACTCAGCGCAGCCAAGCGGTCTTGGGGACTCATCCCAGGCGCATACATGGCAGCGCGCCGGCTTTCCAACTCTGACTCCATACGATCCGAGATGGCCTTCATGCTTTGCTGCCGCGCCGCTCCGTCAGGCGAGCGACCCGCCTCGGCGTCCTCCTTCGCGGTCTGCCAGAACGCTTTCTTGCGCCCCGATTTCAGGGCGGACGACAGCGCATCGTTGAGTTCGTCCGCCGACAGCGCGCCACTGGAAACGAACTTGCCCAGCGACATCCGATCATCGGCCGGAAGATTCGTGAACAGGTCGAGCGCATCGCCCTTGAGCGCCGATGCCAGATTGCTGAGGTCGACCTTGTGGGTCGTGGAGGGAGTTGGTCCGCTCCCGTCCGTGGCGCCAGTTTTCGCCATGGCGGGTTTCGCTTGGACGGAGGCTGCTGCGGTGGCCTGGAACAAGGATGCCGAAACCCCGGAAATTCCCATCGCCCTCTCCGCTTATCACGAACTCATGGCGTCTAACGACAAACATCTGCAATCAAAATATCTAATAATTTGTTAATTTTAAATACTTACGATTCTAATGATTACCTCTCTAACTGTCGATATTTTCAAATATTCGCCCGCGACAAAAAGGCGAACGGGCGGAACACCGCCCCGCACGACCTGCTCCCTTGTACGTCAATCGAGATGAAGCTGCCCACTCTTCGCCACTTCGCTTAGGAAGCGGTAGCTGTCCTTGGGCGTGCGGACCAGCGTGTCGTAATCGACGCGGACGATGCCGAACCGCTTCGACAGGCCGAAAGCCCATTCGAAATTGTCCAGCAGGCTCCAGCACAGATAACCCTTCACGTTGCAGCCGTCGGCCAGAGCGCGACCGACCGACGCCACGTGGTCGCGCAGAAAAGCCACGCGTTCCGCGTCGTGCACCTGCCCGTCCGGCGTCACAACGTCGTCATAGGCGGCGCCATTCTCCGCGACGAAGACGGCGGGGTTGCCGTAGTCGCGCTTGAATTCCATCAGCAGGTCGTAAAGCCCGTCAGGCTGGACCGGCCAGGCCATTGCGGTCCAGCGGTCGCAATGGGCATCGCCCCACCACACGTCGAACGGATGCCCCGTCTCGTGCTTCATGGTCATGCGCGAATAGTAGTTGATGCCCAACAGATCGAGGGGGAAGCGGATCGCCTCCTCGTCACCGGGCAGGACGAAATCCTTCATCCGATCGGCCATCAGGTCAGGAATCTTGCCGCGCACCACACCGTCCAGGGCGACACGGTTCCACACCGCGTCCCAGCGGGCCGCCGCCGCGACGTCCTCCGGCCGGTCGCTCTCGGCCCGGCAGGGCTGGAGGTTGATGACGGTGCCGAGAGTCAGGCCCGCATGCTCCGCCGAAATGGCGCGCAGCGCGGCCCCCTGCGCCAGATTCTGGTGATGCAACGCGCGCAGGATACCGGTCTCGCCCAGCTTGTGACCGGGGGCATGCTCCCCGGTGCCATAACCGTGGGTGGCGACCACGTTCGGCTCGTTCAGCATCATCCAGTCCTTCACCCGGTCGGCCAGTCGGGCGGCGGCGATGCGGGCGTAGTCGGCGAAGGGGCCGACGATCTCCCTGCCCTGCCAGCCCCCGCGGTCTTCCAAGGGTTGCGGCAGGTCCCAATGGTACAGGCAGGCCACCGGCCGGATGCCCGCAGCCAGCAGCCCGTCCACCAGCCGGTCGTAGTGGTCGAGCCCCGCCGCATTCACCGCCCCCGTCCCGCTCGGCAGGATACGCGGCCAAGCGATGGAGAAGCGGTAGGCATTGAATCCCGCGTCCTTCATCAGGGCGATGTCCTCCGCCCAGCGGTGGTAATGGTCGCAGGCGACGGCGGCGCTGCTGCCGTCCTGGATGCGCCCGGCCGCGGTGAAGCTGTCCCACACACAGGGGCCGCGCCCGTCCTGGTGGATCGCCCCCTCAATCTGATAGGCCGCGGTGGAGGCCCCCCACAGGAAGTCCTTGGGGAAGGTGAAGAGTGCCATGCGGGCCTCCCTTGAAGTGATTATGCTGCGGGCGCACTGTTGCGAGCGCGAAGGACATATTGCGCAAGCGAAGAGATCACCACACTTATTCCGACCATCAGGTATAGTCTCTTCGTCTTAACAAGTGTATGCTTCACCCAAGGCGGCTGCCCTGACAAATCAGCACAGCAGCATTCCCGCCGGCGGGAGGCGTTCCATGGTCATTACCACTCCCAAAACCACCAAGATCGTCTTTCTGGGTGCCGGCAGCGCGGCCTTCGGGCTGAGCATGTACCGCGACCTCTTCACCACGAGAGAACTGGCGGGCAGCACCCTGACGCTGGTCGACACGAATCCGGCGGCGCTCGACCGCATGACCGCCCTCGCCCGTCTGCTGAACGCCAAGGGCGACGCCGGCCTGCTCATCGAACAGACCACCGACCGCCGCGCCGCCCTGCAAGGCGCGGAATTCGTGGTCAACTCCGTCGCCATCGACCGCAACCGCCTGTGGAAGCTCGATTTCGAGGTGCCGAAGAAGCACGGCATCCGCCACACGCTGGGCGAGAACGGTGGACCCGGCGGCCTGTTCTTCACGCTCCGCACCCTGCCCCTGATCTTCGACTTCGCCCGCGACATTGAGGAGCTGTGCCCGGACGCCCAATTCATCAACCTGTCAAATCCGGAAAGCCGCGTCGTCCTCGGCCTCGGCAAATACACCAAGGTCAAGACGCTGGGGCTGTGCCACGGCATCTTCCTGGCGCGCTGGTTCATCTGCCAGATCCTCGGCATGGCCGAAAAGGACGTGGAGGTCTGGGGCGCCGGGTTGAACCACTTCCAATGGCTGATGCACATCCGCGACAAGGCGAGCGGACGCGACCTCTATCCGCTGCTGCGCGAGCGGGAAAGGACCCACGACCCGGCCTTCACACCACTGACCCGCCGCCTGTTCAACAGCTTCGGCCTGTGGCCGACCTGCAGCGACGATCATATGGGCGAATACCTCCCCTACGGCTGGGAAGGCGGGGAGCATGGATTCGACTTCGCGGAGGACGAGCGCGGGCGCGGCATCCTCAACGCGCTGATGGACGGAACGATCGCCGGAACGACGCCGGTGCCCGACGACTGGACGCAGCCATCCTGGGGCGAGCGGGCGGTGCAGGTCATCGCCGGGGTTCTGCACAACCAAAAGCGGTTCATCGAGTCAGGGATCATCCACAACCAGGGCGCCATCCCCAACCTGCCGCCCGATCTGGCGGTGGAGGTGCCGCTGCTGGCCGACGCGGCGGGCGTCCACCCGGTTTCGCTCGGCCCCCTGCCCGATCCGATCGCCAAACTGCTGCACGTGCAGGCGAGCGTGCAGCAACTGTCCGTCGAGGCGGCGGTCCACGCCTCGAAGGAACTGGCGCTTCAGGCCCTGCTGATCGACCCGGTGGTGAACTCCACCGACGCCGCCGTGAAGATCCTGGACGAGTTGTGGGAGGCGAACCGGCCCTACATCCGCCCTTGTGTGTAAGGCGCACGCAGGGCCGGTGCGGGTCAGTGGGCCGGTTCGGTATCCGACGCGGCCGGCTTGCGGCGGCCGCGCGGAGCGACCGGCTTCACCGCTTCCGCCTTCACCGCTTCCGCCTTCACGGCCTTGGCGCGAGGCGGCTTTGCCGTCTTCGCGACTGCCGGAACCGGCTCGGCGGTCGAGGTTTCGGCCGGGGATTCGTTTGCAGCCGCAGGGCCGCCCTTGGCCTTGCGAGCGCGCGGCTTCTTGGGCGCAACGGCCTCCTCGACCACATCGACCACGGCGTTCAAGCCAACGCCCAGCAGTTCGGTCGCCGCCGTTTTGGTCCGGCGGACCGCCTTCTTCACCGCGCCCGCGGCGGCGTCCTTGACGGCCGCGACCATGGCCACCGGCTCTGCCATGCCAGCCGCGCGGTCTTCGGCTTCGATCTCGGCGCAGGCCTGCGCCCAATGGTCCTCTCCCCGTCCTTCCGGTCGCCCGTCACGCTCCCAGATCTCATAGGCGCGGTGGCGGATGCGGTCCTCACGATCGCCTTGCATTCTTCCGTCTCCAAGTGGGCTTTGGTCCAAGTGGGCTATGGCCGCAGAAACATCGACGCTCGAGGAAAACGGCGTCCTGCGCCCGTGGGTTCCCGTTTTAGTGCCCGGTTTATGTGACGATAAACGCACACAAAGAAAGCGTGCCTTAGTTCATAGGAAATTCATAGGCCCATTGCTTGTCCAGCCTCGACAGGCAGCGGACGGTGATAGACCATGCGTCGGTTGCGCACCATCGGCATCAGCGCTGGTCCGGCTTGCGGTCCGCATAGAACCCTTCGCCGGGTTGAAGCGGGCCGGCCAGCCCAATTAACTTCGGGTGAAACGTCTTGGCAGGGGGCCCTTTGCGGCCCAGAGCCGTCACGGAAGGCAAAGAGTTCAACGCATGTCCCTTGATCCCTTGCTTCAAGCCAACCGTATCCTGACCGAAGCCATCAGCAATTACCTCCAATCCTCCAACGAGCTTGCCGCGGCCGCGGAGCGGGCGACGGCAGCCAGCGCCGGGCGCGACGCGACCACCCGGCGGCTGGCCTTCCAGGAGTTGTCGGAGCGAGGGAACCAGGCGCGCTTCGCCAAGAAGCACCTGACCGACACGGTGCGCCGCCTGCGGGCCACCCTGCCGCCGGCCCAGATCGAGGCGGTGGCGGCGAAGCTGGATGGGCGCGAGAGCGCCGAGAGCGCGCTGACGCTGGTGCGCACGATCCTGACGGAGAAGGTCTGGTCGGCGGCCTGACCGCCCCGCCTTCCTTCGCCCGGCGGCGCTCCGGTCCAAGCGATCCCGCTCTACGACCGGTTGGACGGCAACCCCGAATGCGGGAGGCCTGTTCAACCGGCGTTTACCGTTGGCCCCTATGCCCACGTAATCCGGACGACTCATTTGACATCGTAGGATGCAGGGGCCAGTGTCTAACTGCTAAAGATTATCACAAGCGTGGGACCGGCGCCGCCGTCTCGCAGAATGGATTGTAAGGGTGGAAGACGGTTCCAAGGCGATGATCGCCCGCCTGGTCGGTTTCGACACGGTTTCGCGCCGCTCCAACATGGCGCTGATCGACTGGGTTCGGGACTATCTCGCCGGGTATGGCGTCGAGAGCCGGCTGGTGCCCAGCCCGGACGGCGCCAAGGCGAACCTGTTCGCGACCATCGGCCCGATGACCGAAGGCGGCGTGGTGCTGTCGGCCCACACCGACGTGGTGCCGGTGGACGGGCAGCCTTGGGACACCGATCCCTTCACCCTGGTCGAGCGCGACGGGCGCCTCTATGGGCGCGGCACCGCCGACATGAAGAGCTTTCCCGCGGTGGCGCTGGCCCTGCTGCCGGACATTCTGGCGGCCGGGCTCAAACGGCCGCTGCATCTGGCGCTGTCCTACGACGAGGAGGTCGGCTGCATCGGTGCGCCGGCCATGATCGCCCGCATCGCCGATGAGTTGCCGCGTCCCAGCGCCGTCATCGTCGGCGAGCCGACCTCGATGGGGGTCGTTCTGGCCCACAAGGGCTGCTACGTGCTGCGCACCACGGTGACCGGGCACGAGGTCCATTCGTCCCAGATCGACCGCGGGGTCAGCGCCGTGATGACCGCGGCGCGGCTCGTCACCCTCGTGGGTGATATGGCGGCAGAGAATGCCGCCGCGTCGGACCCCGCCTGCGGCTTCGACCCGCCCTTCACCACGCTGCAGGTCGGCACCATCGAAGGCGGCACGGCGGCCAACATCACCGCCCGCCACTGTTCCTTCGTCTGGGACATCCGTCCGCTGCCCGGCGACGATTGGACGCGATACCGCGACCGCTTCGAGGCGGAATGCGAGCGGTTGCGCGCCGCCATGCGGCGGATCAGCCCGGATTGCGATATCCGCACCGAACAGCTCGCCGGCGTGCCCGGTCTGGCGCCGGAACCGGAAGGGGCGGCCGCCCAGCTCTGCCACGCCCTCACCGGGCGCAACGATAGCGGCATGGTTTCCTTCGCGGCGGAGGCCGGACAGTTCCAGGAAGCTGGTTTGTCCACGGTGCTCTGCGGTCCCGGCTCCATCGATCAGGCGCATCAACCCAACGAGTACATCGACGTCGCCCAGGTCACAGCCTGCGAAGGGTTCCTCCGGGATCTCGTCCGCCGACTGGCCGCCTGAATTCCCTGACGGGTGCGGCAGAGCGTCACGCCGGTCCCACAGTAAAGAGAGCCCATTTCTCCGAAGCACGATCAATGGAAGGGACCAATTGTTGGATCAACAGCACCTTGTTGCTGAATTGCCTAGATCACTCCCAATTTGGCCTATGCCGTTGACGGGGGAGACTTTGACGGCGTTCCTGTCGCACTGTGCCCGGGGGCGCCGATGCCACGGCGCGCCCATGGAAACGGGAGCGCCGGTGCATGGTTGATCTGAGCGACCTCGAGCGCGACGCGCTGACCGAACTGGTGAACATGGGCGTGGGCCGTGCTGCGACCCATCTCAGCCGCATGGTCGCCGACCAGGTCCTGCTGTCGGTTCCCTCCATCGAGATCGTCAGCCGCAACGATGCCGCCAGCCTTCTGGCCGCGCGTGAGAAAATGAGCCTCGTCGCCGTCGAGCAGCGTTTCGACGGCTCCTTTTCCGGCCGCGCCCTGTTGATCTTTCCCGAGACCAACAGCCTGGAGCTGGCCCGCGCCGTCCTAGGCAGCGATCTGAGCCTGGAGGAGATCGTCGATCTGGAGCAGGATGCGCTCGCGGAGATCGGCAACATCATCCTCAACGGCTGCTTGGTCGTGATGGCCAACACGCTGAAGGACAACCTGGACATCTCGCTGCCCAGCGTGCTGCGCGGCGACAGCGATCGCATCTTCCAAAGCAACGGACCAAACCCCGATGAGCTGGTGATGTTCCTCTACATCGACTTCCTGATCCGCAGCCGGAGCATTCGCGGCTACATTGCGTTGCTCATGGGTCTGTCGTCTCTGGAGTCGCTGAAGGGACTGATCCATGGATTCATCGACCGCATCGCCTCCGGGACGCCCGATGGAACCGACCGAGTTTAAGCGCATGCCTTGGCTGGACGGCCTTCTCGACGCAATGGACGCCGGCATCGTCGTGCTGGACCGCCATGGCCGCGTCCAGTTCTGGAACCGTTGGATGGAAAGAGCGTCGGGCACCTCCGAACCCGACATCCACGGGCAGGAACTGGTGGAAGCCCTGCCTTCCCTGCGCGACACGCGGCTGCACAACGCCGTGCGCGACGTGCTGGAAACCGGGGCACCCAGCGTCCTTTCGCACACGCTGAACCCGGTGCTGTTCCCACTGCGCTGCACCGACGGGCGACGGATGGTCCACAACGTGCTCATCCGGCCCTTCATCGTCAGCAACGCGTCCTATTGCCTGATCCAGGTGACCGACGTCACCGCGGTGGTCAATCGGGAACGGGTTCTGCGCGAACAGCGCGACGCGCGCTACCGCGCCATCGTTGACACCGCCCCTGACGCCATCGTCACAACCGACACGCGCGGCGTCGTGCAATGGGCCAACGGGGCCGCCGCCCGGCAGTTCGGCTTTCCGTCCAATGAGCTGATCGGCCAGCATGTCAGCCTTTTCCTCGCCGAAGGCTCCCCCGACTGGTCCGGGCTTCTGGAGCGCGACCCTGCCGGGCGTCCCGCCCCGGTGGAGCTGATCGGGCGCAAGCGCGACGGCACCCGCATCGATCTTGAGGTCTCGCTGGCCCGTTGGGAGTCGGAAGGGCGGAGCTTCATCACCGGCGTCCTGCGCGACATCACCGAACGCCGCCGCACCCGCGAGGAGTTGAAGGCGAACGCACTCGCCATGCGCCAGCTGGCCGAGCAGACCAAGGCCACTCTGGACGCGCTGCCTGCGCACATCGCCGTGCTCGATCACGGCGGGCACATTATTTTCGTCAACAAGGCCTGGGTCGAAAGCGGGGCCCACGCCGGCTTCCTCGGCGACGGGTCGGCCATCGGCGACGATTATCTGGAGGCCTGCGCCGCCACCCGCAGCGGAGCGGAGCATGCCGACGCGCTGATCGAGGGGCTGCGCGGCCTGCTGCGTGGGGGGGCGCCGGTGTCCATCGAGTATCCGGGCCTGTCCGACACCGGGCCGCGCTGGTACCGCTGCCTCGCCGCACCGATGGCCGCCGGCCCCTTCGGCGGGGCGGTGCTGATGCACATCGACGTCACCGAGATCAAGTCGATGGAAGCGACGCTGCGCAAGCTGGTCGGGCAGAAGTCCACGCTGCTGCGCGAAGTGAACCACCGGGTGAAGAACAGCCTGCAACTCGTCTCCAGCCTGCTGACGCTACAGACCATGAGCCTTCCGGGTGCCGCCGAGCGGGTTCATTTCCAGGACGCCCGCAGCCGCATCGACGCCATCGCGCGGGTGCACAGCCGGCTGTACCAGACCGAGCAGTTCCAGACCATCGAGTTCGGCAGCTACCTGAACGAGCTGTGCGCCGACCTGTCCCGGGCGTCGGGAGGCGACACGCTGGGCTCCATCGAGGTGCGGGCGGAGCGCGTCGACCTGCCCATCGATCAGGCGGCACCGCTGGGGTTGATCGCCAACGAACTGATCACCAACGCCATCAAGCACCGCGGGTCCACACCCGCCAACGTCTTGGTGTCGCTCGACCGGACCGACGACTTGCTGGCGCTGACGGTGACTGACCAAGGCCCCGGCCTTCCCGCCGGGTTCGACATGCGACGGTCACGCAGCCTCGGCATGCGCTTGATCACCAGCCTGACCGGTCAGGTCGGGGCGACGGTCACGCTGATGCCGGTGGAGCGGGGCACCTCCTTCCGCATCGCGCTGACCATGCCGGAAACGCGCGGCCCCATCCTGGAAGACAGCGCGGCGGAGTGGAACGGATGAAGATCCTTCTCGTCGAGGACGAGGTCCTCATCGCCATGGAGCAGAGCTTCTACCTGGAAGCCGCAGGGCACGAGGTGCACGGGCCGGCCTCCACCAGCGAAAAGGCGCTGCTCCTGGCGCAGGAGGTCAAGCCGGATCTGGCCTTGGTGGACATCCATCTCGCCCAGGGCTCCAGCGGCATCGACGCGGCCCGCCGGATGACCGCGCTCGGCATCCCCTGCCTGTTCGTCACCTCCTACCGCGAGGAGGTGGAGCCGACGCGCGAATACGGGGTGGGCTGCCTGCCCAAGCCCTTCTCGCAAACCTCGCTGGTCTCCGCGGTCGAGGCGGTCAGCGCCATCCTGGCCGGGCGGACGCCGACCAAGGTCCCCGACACGATGGAGCTGTTTTCCTAGGCGCCGTTCGCCCTCGGCGCGGAAGGCGAAACGGTTCACGCACTATCGCTTGCCCAGCGCCGGCATGACCCAGCCCTTGAGGAAGGCGTCCTCCGGAGGCACCGCAACCGGTTTCCCTGCCGCCAGCAGCACCTGAAGCAGCGCGGTGTGCAGGGCGGTGCAGCCGCCGAGGTCCAGCCGGGGCTCCTCCACAGCGCATAGCCATTCGGCCAGCGGGATAGCCTCATCCACCGTGCAGGCACCTTCGAAACGGGCGGTGCGGTCCTCGAAACGGATGGGCATCACATCAGCTCCCGCAGATTGAGGGCGAGCAGAAGGCTCCCGTCGCCGAGCACCGCCGTGCCGGCGTAGCCGCGCAGCCGGGCGAGCAGCCCGGTCATCGGCTTCAGAACCACCTCGGCGCGCTCCCGGAAGGCGTCCACCACCAGCCCCACTGGCTGCCCGCCGAGGTCCACCAGAAGCACCGCCTCCCCGCTGCGCTCCCGCTCGTCCTCCGGCAGATTGAGCAGGCGGCGCAGCCGCAGGAGCGGCACCACTGTATCCTGCACGACGACACTCTCCGCGTGCTTCATCCGGCGGATCGCACCGTGGGGAACGCGCTGCATGCCGGTGACCAGCGTGACCGGAAAGCCGTAGAGAGCGCCCGCCGTCTCCACCATCACCAGCCGGGTGACCATCATGGTCAGCGGCAGGACGAGGCGGAAGCGCGTCCCGGCGCCAGGGGTCGAGGCGACCTCAACCCGTCCGCCCGCCTGTTCCACCGCGCCGCGCACGGCGTCCATCCCCACCCCCCGGCCCGACAGGTCCGACACCATGGCCGAGGTGCTGAGCCCCGGGAGGAAGATCAGGCGCAATGCCTCAGCTTCGTTCAGGGCCGCCGCCTGCTCCGCCGTCAGGGCGCCCGCCGCCACCGCCTTGCGGCGCACCGCCTCCGCGTCGATGCCCGCCCCGTCGTCGGAGACCTCCACCACCACGCCGCCGCTGTCCTGGAAGGCCTGGACGCGGATGGCGGCCACCTCCGGTTTGCCGGCGGCGCGGCGGCGCTCCGGCGCCTCGATGCCGTGGTCCAGCCCATTGCGGACAAGGTGCAGCAACGGCTCGCCCAGGATGTCGAGAATGTCCTTGTCCGCCTCCGTCTCGCCGCCGGAGAGGTGCAGCTCGACCGGCTTGCCGAGCCGCCGCGCGGTGTCGCGGACCAGCCGGGGCAGCGGGTCGAAGACGCGCGACAGGGGCAGCAGCCGCAACCGCAGCACCGCGTCCTGCAGATCTCCCACGATGGAATCGATGCGGCCGTGGGCTTCCTTGATGCCCTGTGCCAAAGCATCGGCACTCCGCCCGTGCTGCGCCTCGCGCGCGAGGTAGGGCAGGCTTCCCTTGGCGACGACCAGTTCCCCGACCAGGGCCATCAGCCGGTCCATGCGCTCCGCATCCACCCGCAGCGTCCGCCGGGCCTGGAGCGGTGAAGCGGCGGGCGCTGCCGGAGCAGCCTCAGCCAGGCCTTCGATGCAGCGGATGAGCGCGTCCGCCGGGCCGTCGGCGGCACGGTCCAGAGGCGGCGCTTCGGCATTCCGTCCCTCGGCGGCCAGGATGTTGCGCACCGCCCGCAGCACCGCTGGCCGGCGCGCCGCCGTTTCCGCGTCGCTGCCGGGAAGGCCGAGGATGCGCGCCTGTTCCCGCAGCATGGCCGTGGCGAGGCTGGCCGGCGCGGCCTGGGCGGGGATCGCGACCGTGGCGAGGGACAGTTGATCGGGAACGCCGCGGAACAGGCGGGCCAGCTCATCCTTCGAGGCGCCGCTGAGCGCGCGGAAGCGCAGGGCGCAACGGTAGGGGTCGAGATCCGTCAGCGGCGGCCACGCCCCGGCGGCCTCGACACGCAGCAGCAGCAGGTCCGGGATGCGGCGGCACAGGTCGAGTGGATCGTCCCCGGCGAAGAAGCAGTCTTCCGCGGGGTCATAGGCGATGGCGGTGACCGTGCGCCCGGCGGCCTTGGCCCGCTCGGCCTCCGGCAACTCGTCCACCCAGGCGAATCCAGCGGGCGCGCCACCGTCGGCGGTTTCGGCCGAGTCGCCGAGGGCAGCACGCAACCCTGCCTCCTGCGCCCGCGCGCGGGTGTCGGCGTCGTCGGGAAGGGACTGGCTGAACTCCAGCCCATCGACCCACGCCGCACCGGTGTCGAGCAACTCCAGCAGACGGTCGGCCAGATCCCCGCTCATGGCGGCGCGCCCATCGCGCACGGCCATCAGAGCGTCCTCGCCGGCATGGACCATGCGGGTGAAAGGCGCCATGTCGAACAGGGCGGTGGCGCCCTTCAGCGTGTGCAGCGCACGGAACAGGTCGTTGACCGCGGCCGTTTCGGTCGGATCGCGCTCCAGCCGCAGCAGGGCGGCGCCCGCCGCCTCCAGCAACTCCCGCGATTCCAAGACGAACTGCTCGAACAGCGCACTCATGACCGTCCCTCACGTCCGGTCAGCAGGCGGGCGGCGGCGGTGAGGTCGGCGGGACGCACCGGCTTGACGAAATACCAGTTGGCCCCGGCGAGCAGCGCCTTCTCACGGTCGCTGTCCTTGGATTCGGTGCTGATCATGATCGCCGGCACGTCCCGCAGGGTCTGCTCCTGCCGGAGGCGACGCAGCATGGTGTAGCCGTCCATCTTCTGCATGTTGATGTCGACGATCAGCAGATCCGGCGTGGACGCCAGCGCGTGCTCCAGCCCGTCGAGCCCGTTCACCGCCTCGTCGACCCGAAAGCCGTCGGCCTCCAGAACCTGCCGGGTATAGGCCCGGACGGTCACGGCGTCGTCCACCACGAGAACGCGGGGTTGCGGGTCTGGTCGATCGGTCACCGGGCGGCCTCCTTAACTCTGGGGCTTCTGATAAAGGATGGCGTCGGGGAACCGGCGCGGCACGAAAAGGGAAGACATCCGACTCATGCTCTCCGAATGGCCGAGGCAGATGAACCCGCAAGGCGACAGCGCGTCGTAGAACATCGACGCCGCCTCACGCCGCCCCAAATCGTCGAAATAGATCAGCAGATTGCGGCAGAAGATGACATCGATGCCACGGAAATTCGCCATCTGCTGCGGATCGGCGATGTTCACCAGCGAAAAATCGATGGAGTCCCGCAACTCCTCCATGATCTGCCAGCTCTGGTCGTCCAGCCGGGTGAAGTATTTGGCGACGAGATCCCGCGGCATGGCTTGGAGCGACCGTTCCTCGTAAATGCCCTCGCGTGCGCGGGCCAGCACATGGCTGTCGATGTCGGAGGCGTAGAGTTCGATCTCGAAATCATCCACCCGGCTCCACCGCTCCAGCAGTGTGATGGCGATGGAGTAGGGCTCCTCTCCAGTGGCGCAGCCGGCCGACCAGATGCGCACACGGCTGCCCGGCGCGCGCCCGCGCACCACCTCGTCCAGCGCAGCGTTCACCAAGCAGTCGAGCTGGTACATCTCGCGGAAGAAATAGGTCTCGTTCACCGTCATGCGGTTGACGAGAAGCTGCAACTCTTCCCCCGACGCTTGGAATCGCAGCAGATTCAGGTATTGGCGGACATGCTCGATGCCGACCGCCGCCATCCTCTCCGACACGCGGCGGTCGACGAAGTAGCGTTTGGCCTCGGTGAAGGACAGGCCGGTGCGTTCCCGCAAGAACCGGCAGAAAGCGTCGTAATCCGCGGCGCTCAAGGCGCCGCCGGCGCTCTTGTCCAAAGGCGGCGTCATTCAGGCTCCGGAAAACAGGCGGCGCGCCGCATCGATGGAAAAGGCGACAAAAGGATCGTCCGGAAAACGCCCGCCGAGCCGTTCCACGACCGTCAGAGCCGCGGGATCACCGCTTTCCATCAACGCCTCCACCGCGGAGAGGCAGACGTTGACGTGCGGGTCATGGTCGATCACTCCGGCCAAGAGGTCCAGCCGGTCCGGATGGGGCAGCTTCCCGACGAGTTGGGCCGCGAAGATGCGCAGGTCCGAATCCGCGGCGGTCAGCAGCGGGGTAACCTCCGGCATCACCACGGCGGCGGGCATCTGCTGGAGGCTCTCGATCACGCCGTTGCGCAGCCCGACGTCTTCGCTCACCAGATGGGGAGCCAGCGCCGCGGCGGCCTCCGCGGTGCCGGTGCGGACCAGAGCGGTGAAGAGGGTTTCGCGGACGCTTGGGTCCTTCTCCCGCGCCAGCCTCGCGGACAGGGCGGGAACGGCGTCGGGACGCTCGCCGAGCGCGTGGGCAGCCCGGCGGCGCAGGGCCGGATCGGCGTCCTCCAGCAACGCCAGCGGATCGCCGTCCTCCATGGCGGCCGCGGGCTTCGCTCCATCGATCTTCCGTGCCTTCACCAGGGCCATGCCGCCTCCACCACGCCTGTCACCACCGTTATCCCCTCACCCACCGCGTCACCTGCTGGGCCACCCGGTCGGACGGCAGCACCATGTCGGCGCCGCCGCGGCGGATCAGTTCCTGCGGCATGCCGAACACGACGGCACTGGCCTCCGCCTCCGCGATGGTGCGCCCGCCCTGGCGGCGCAACTCCGTCATCGAGGCCGCGCCATCCGACCCCATGCCTGTCAGGAGAACGCCGATCAACCGTGATGGTGCAATGGCGCGCAGAGCGCTCTCGACCAGCCGGTCCACATTGGGATGCCAGTTTCGCCGCTCGTCCGCTGGAACGGGCTGGGCGCAGAGCCGCCCACCGCGCCGGACGATCTGAAGATCGGCACCGCCGCGCGCAATGCAAGCCATCCCCGGCTGGAGCGCGGTGGCCGCCGCAGCCTCCACCACCGTCACCGCGGAAATGATGTCAAGGCGGCGGGCCAGCGGTCCGGTGAAGCTGGCAGGCATGTGCTGGGCCACCACCACCGGCCAGGGAAAGTCCGTCGGAAGAAGCGGCAGGATATCCTCCAGGGTGCGCGGCCCGCCGGTGGACACGCCGATCAGCACCAGCCCTTCGCTCGGATCGCCGTCGCTGTCGGCCACGGTCTGCGGCTTGGAACGGGGAACATCGGCCAGGAAATCCTCTCCGACAATACGCTCCCGCGCCCGGCGCAGCCGTTCCCGCAACCCTTGGACCCGGCGAGGCCGGGACCCGGCGGCGGCGCGCACGGTGTCGACCAGCTCTTCGGCGATGCCGGCGATGGCGCCGACCCCGGTCGGCTTGCGCACCGCCTCCACCGCCCCCAGCCGCAGGGCCTCCAGCGTCACCTCCGCCCCGTCCGCGGTCAGGGCGGATACCATCACCACCGGTTTCGGATGCTCGATCATGATGCGCTTCAGGCAGGCGAGACCGTCCATGCCGGGCATCGTGACGTCCAGGGTCACCACATCCGGATCGAAGCCGGACAGCCGTTCCAACGCTTCCGCACCATCGGCGGCGGTTTCCACCTCGAAACCGGCGGACGAGAGGATGTCGCCGATGCGCCGCCGCATCAGCGCCGAATCATCGACGACCAGAACCTTCAGCATGACGGGACCACCTTCCGATCAGACGGTGGCCAGCAGGTCGGCAAGCTGGTCCATGTCCAGCAGTTCCGCCGGGTCCATCAGCAGGATCATCCGCCGCTCCCCGGCGCTTTCCACCGCGCCGATGCGGCGGATCAGCCGGTGCTGGGCCTGCGACACGACGGGGGCCGGCCCGATCACGCCGTCCGGAATGCGGACGATCCCAGCCATGCCGTCCACCAGGAGCCCGGCGCGGGCCGCTCCCGCGGCGATCACCACCACGCGGCCCCGATCGCCTCCGTTCTCCCGCCCTTCCGGCAGACGCAGCAGGCGGCGCAGCGCGACCAGCGGCAGGACGGCGCCGCGCAGCGTGGTCACGCCGCTGACGAAGTCCGGCGCGTTGGGCAGCGGAGTCACGGCGTCGGGCTGGCGCAGCACCTCCTGCACCGCCCCGACCGGCAGGCCGTATTCCGCCCCGGCCAGCCGGAACACCACGAAGGCCTCCGCCCGCTCCGCCTCCATTGCCACAGCCGTCTCTCCTTCGCGCCCTTGGGCATGGATGCCCAACCCGGCGCCATTGCCCGCGCCATGACGGAACAGCCGTTCCGCCGACAGGACCGGGATCAGCCGCGCGCCGCCGTCCAGCCGCGCGATGCCGTCCATATCCTCGAACTCCGCCTCGCGCGCCATCAGCGGCGGCACCGGGTCGATCCGTTCACGGGGAACGCGCAGGATCTCCCGCACATCCTCCACCACCACACCGACCTGCCCCTCCGCCGTGCGCAGAACCGCCACCTTTCCACGGCCCCGATCCGCCGTGGCATCGAGCGCGGCGTCGAGCCCGAACAGCATCCGCAGCCCGACCAGGGGAAGCAGCGCGTCGCGCAACGTCATCATGCCCAGAAGATGAGGGCGGGCGCGGGGGACGCGGGTCACCGTCTCGGGAACCGGAACGACCTCCCGCACCGCCGCCACGGGCAACGCGAACTCCTGTTCCGCAACGGTGAGGACGACGAGTTGTTCCTCGTCCTGGCTCGCCGCGGCAACAGTCTTCGGCTGGGGCGCCGCGCTGAAATCGGCGCTTCCCGCCGTCACCCGCCCAAGGTCGGCGAACTGGCGCTCGATCAGCGGGCCGGGGTTGAGGATCAGGGCACCCTCCCCCGCGGCCCCGTCTCCGGCCAGGATGGCGCCGGCCAGAAGATCGGCGTCGATGGACGGATCCGGCGCCGTCGCGGAGTCGGCGATGCGGTCCTCGTCCACGGCGGACAGGCCCGACACGCGGTCCACCAGCAAGCCGACCGGCTGGCCGGTGTGACGGATGATCAGCAGCCGCGCCGCCTTCGTCTCCCCATCAACGGTTCCACCCTCCCCGCCCCTGGTCCCGGCTCCAGCAAGGCCCAGGACCCGGCGCAGCCCGATGACCGGCAGCACGGCGCCGCGCCGCCGTGCCAGCCCTTCCAGGCTGGGCGGCCCCAGCGGGATCGGCACCAGGGCGGGCGGACGCAGGATTTCCAGCACGCTGTCCAGCGGCAGGGCCAACCCCATGCCGCCGACCGTGAAGAGGACGAAGGAACGCACGCCGTCGCGGCGGATGATCGCGGCCATGGGTCGTCTCCCCGCCGGCCGTCAGCCGGCCCCTTGCAGTTCGTCGGCCATGGCGGCGATCTCCTCGATGGCGGCGGCCAGTTCCTCCGCACCCTTTGCCTGCTCCCGCGCGGCCTTGGCCGCTTCGTTGGCCGAGCGGTTGGCTTGGTTGGCCACGGCGGCGACTTGCTCCACGCCCTTCTGCGCCTCCGCCACGGCGCGCTGCACCTCGCCCGCGTTCTCGACGATCTCGCGGCTGCCGGAGATCACGGTGCGAAGGTCGGCGATGGCGGCGGCGAGGCTGCTGGCGAACTCCTGGTGGCGCAGGGACTGGCGCGCCGTCTCGCCCCCGATGTCCTCGATGTCGCGGCGGACGCGCCCGATCTGGTCCTGGATGGCGTGAACGATGTCCTTGACCCGCTCCACATTCTCCGAGCTGTCGCGGGCGAGATTGCGAATGTCGTTGCTGACGACGGTGAAGCCGCGTCCGAACTCCCCGGCCCGCGCCGCCTCGATGGAGCCGCTGACCGCCAGCATGCCGGTCTGGATGGCGATGATGGAGATGGCATCGACCACCTTGTCGATGCGCCGTCCGATCTGCTCCATGGCGCCGATCCGCTCCACCGTGCGGCGGCTCGCGCCCACCGCCTCGCCCACCCCGGCGGTCAGCGCGCCCACCATATCCTGCGTCTCGGACAGCAGCGCCTCCAGGCCGACGCAGCGCTGAAGCGCCTCATCGGCACGGGTGTGGCTGAGCCGTGCGCTGGCCTCGATCTCCGCGATGGCACTGCTGGACTGGTGGGTCGCCGCCCCCTGGGCCTGGGCGCCGCGGGAGATCTGGGTGATCGCCGCCATGATCTGGGCGGCGGCGCGGTTGATTTCCTCGATGGCGGCGGAGAGTTGCTCGGCGGCGGAAGCGAGATCCCCGGCGGCGCGGTGGACGTCGGTGTTGCCGGTCAGCTCGTCGGCGAGATCGGAGAGCTGGCCGGCGGCCTGCTCGCTCTGGGCCAGCGCCTTGGCCTGTTCGCCGACCGTCTTCAGCGCCTCCTCGCTCGCCGCCGCCTGCTCCTCCGCGGCGGAGGCGACGCTTTCAGCACCGCGCTGCGCCTCCCGCCCGGCCGAATCGGCCTCCAACGCGGCCTTGATGGTCTCCTGGGCGCCGCGGGCGATGTCCCCCATGCCGTCGCGCACCCGGTCGAGCTGGGTGGCGATCTGGCGGCCCCGCTCCACCTCGGTCTTGGACGCGTCGGCGCCGGCCACGATGCTCTCCGCGATAGCGCCCACCGCTTTCTGAATCTCCGCGACCATGCGGTTGATCTCGTTGGCGGAGCGTTCGGAGCGCTCGGCCAGGGCCTGCACCTCGTCGGCCACCACGGCGAATCCACGCCCGGCATCGCCCGCGCGGGCTGCCTCGATGGCGGCGTTCAGCGCCAGGAGGTTGGTCTGATCGGCCATGACCGCCACACCCTCCACGATGGTGCCGATCTCCGCCGCCTGCCGCTCCAGGTCGCGGACCAGGGCGACAGCAGCTTCCTGCCGCGTGGCGGCTCGGACCAGCCCATCGACGGAGGCGAGGATCTGCCCGCTGACCTCCTTCATCAGCGTTTGCAGCGCCTCGATCCGCGACAGCGAGGATTCGGCGTTGCCGCGCGCCCGGCCGATCAGGCTGGCGCTGCGGTCGATCATGCGCTGCGACTGCTGGGTGGCGCTGGCCGCCTCCTCCGCGCCGGCGGCCACCTGCTCCATCGCCTTGCGCAATTCCTCGGCGGCGGCGGCGGCCTGGGTCACGCCGCTGGCAAGCTCGTTCGACGCGGCGGCAATACCCTCCGCCGCCTTGCGCCGCCGGTTCCCGGCGCGGGCGCGCCGCCGCACCTCCGCCGCGCGGCGGGTCGACAGGGCGTTGTCGGGCTGGCTGGACAGTGCGGCCTCATCGGCAAGCGGAATCTCCTCGCCGAGGTCCGCACCGCGGGAGGCGCTTGCCGTGTCGATCCGCTTCTTCTTGACCAATGCCATGATCCAAACCCCTTACCCCGTGAGCCCATGCTGCTCTTTCGGCGGCTCTTGTTGATTGCGCGCGGCGCCTGCCCTCAGGCCAGCACCCGGCCGATGTAGCGCCCGATGGCCGCCTTCAGCTCCGCCGCGGACCCGGCGTCGAGCGCCAGGACGACGGTCCCCTCGACATCGTGGGGCGGCGTCCGGAAAGTGACGTGGAACAGGATCGCCTGCGCCTCCGCCGTCAGACCGACGCCGCAGCGTTCCAGAAAGCCGTCCCCCACGCCGCGCACGACCTGCGGCAGGGTGGTGCCGATCGCGACACCCAGCAGATTACCCATGGAGGACAAGCAGCTGTTCAGCACAATATTGCCGACCTCGGCCAGCGCCTCCTCCACCAGCTCCGCCGCGTCCTCCTTGGGGACACCGGGCGGCAGCGCGGCGGCGGCCAGCGGCAGACCGCTCCGTTCCGGCATCAGCAGGATGGCCGAACCGAGGAAGGCGCCGGACAGACACTCGGTCACCGCGATCAGCGGCCCCGGCAACGCCGACCGAAGCAGGCCGGACACCCGATCGCCGGGGACAAGGCTGACCATCGGGACGGAAATCTCCACCGGCCCGCCGATCATCCGGCTGAAAGCCGTGGTCGCCCGGCCGACGCCGATGTTCCCCAGCTCCGTCAGCGCGTCGCGTTCCAACTCGTCCAGGTCAATGCCCATGGAGGTCGGGCCCATCGGCGCGCGCCGGCCACACCGCGCCGGTCAACCCGCGCTCCCGCCGGTTCCATTGTTGCCAGCCCCTTCATTGGACGACGGACGGCGCGGCAGACTGGCGGCGGCCAGGAAGCGGGCCATCTGCTCCTCCTCCAGAGGCTTGGGCATGAAGGCGGCGCCCAGCGCGCGGATGCCGGACACCACCGAATCCTGGGCGTTGGCCGTGATGATGGCAACGCGGATGTCCGGCTTCACCTGCAGCAGGCGGGCGGCGGCCTCCAAGCCGTTGTCACCCGGCATGTTGAAGTCGATTATGGCGATATGGATATCACTTTCGTCGAGTTTTCCATAAAGCTCAGCGCTGTTCGCCGCCTCGATGACCGTCCAATCCGGCTTGTTCCGAAGTATTATGCCGCGGACATGCATGCGGGACAGCTTGCTGTCGTCCACGACGATTACGGTCTTGCTCAACGCTTGTGCTCCGGGAGGGGAGAAAATTTGAACTGTGGAACGATTATAACCACCGCCACGCCGCGCGCCAGCATGGATTGCGGTCCCCAATCAGCGTTTTTCGGCGCGCCTCCCCTTGGCCGCCCGTGGTGGCTTTGATAACAGAGAATCGGCCAACAGGGTCATGCCATCCGGGGTTCCGTCCGTGGAAGATTTCGTCAGCGCGCTCGTGGTGTTTCTCGTCGTGGTCGATCCGATCGGGCTGGTTCCGATCTATCTCGGCCTCACCCGCGGTTTCGACAGCCGGCGCAAGCGCACGATCGCCCTGCGCGGCCCGCTGATCAGTTTCGCCATCATCGTCTTCTTCGCCTATCTGGGCGAACTGGTGCTGAACGCCCTGTCCATCGGCATGCCGGCCTTCCGCATCGCCGGCGGCGCGCTGCTGTTCTGGATCGCCTTCGAAATGCTGTTCCAACGCCGGGCCGAGCGCAAGGAGCGCACCGCCGACGACGCCCGCACGGAGGAGGAGGCCCACGACCTCGCCGTCTTCCCGCTGGCGATCCCGTTGATCGCCGGGCCGGGCGCCATCACTTCCACGCTGTTGCTGATGGACCGCTACGGCGCGACGCTGGGCGGCCAGGGCATGGTGCTGGGCGCCGCCGCGGTCGCCGTGGGCAGCGTCATGGCGCTGCTGGTCGTCGCCGATCTGGTGAACAAGCTGCTCGGCCGCACGGTGATCCACACGGTCAGCCGCGTTCTGGGCATCGTCCTGGCGGCGCTGGCCGCCCAGACGATCATCGAAGGCATCACCGCGGTCTATCCACCCCACTGATCTCCACAAAGGACGTCGCCTCATGGACCGGCACACGCTCAGCAACGGACGCCTCGGCGCCGCGATCAAGGCCGACGGGGCGGAGCTGTGCTCCCTGACCCTCGACGGGCGGGAACTGCTCTGGCAGGCCGGTCCGGAATGGCCGCGCCACGCGCCGGTGCTGTTCCCCATCGTGGGGCGGCTGAAGGACGACACGCTGAGGCACGGCGGCCGGACCTACCGCATGACGCAGCACGGCTTCGCCCGCGACCGCCGCTTCGCCTGGGAGGAGTACACGCCTACCCTCTGCCGCCTGTCGCTGTCCGACGACGCGCAGACTCGCGCAATCTATCCCTTCGCCTTCCGTTTGGAGCTGATCTTCGATCTGGACGCGGACGGGCTGACCATCCGCCACCGCATCACCAATCCGGGCGATGAGGCGCTGCCCGCCTCGCTCGGCGTGCACCCGGCCTTCCTCTGGCCCTTGCGGGAGGGCGTGCCCAAGGAAACGCACGAGCTTCTGTTCGAAGCCGACGAGCCCGCGCCGATCCGCCGCGTCGAGGGCGGCCTGCTGGCGCCGCAGCCGGAGCCAACCCCCATCGAAGACCGCCGCTTGCCGCTGGACGAGGCGTTGTTCACGCGGGACGCGGTGATCCTCGACCGGCCGGCCAGCCGCTCCGTCCGCTACGGCGCGCCCGGCACCCCGGCCGTCACCGTCTCCTGGGACGGCTTCCGCGAGTTGGGCATCTGGTCGAAGCCGACCGGCGCGCCCTTCCTGTGCATCGAGCCTTGGCGCGGCCACGCCTCCCCGGCGGAGTTCGACGGGGAGTTCGCCGCCAAGCCGGGGCTGCTGCACATCGCCCCCGGAGCGACGCGGGAGCTGAGCTACCGCATCGCCGTGGGGTAAAGAACCGGGGTTCCGTCAGCCGCGCTTGTTCAGCGGAACGAAGGCACGGCCCGGATTGCCGGTGTAGAGCTGGCGGGGGCGTCCGATCTTCTGCTGCGGATCCTCGATCATCTCCTGCCACTGGGAAATCCAGCCGACGGTGCGGGCCAGCGCGAACAGCACGGTGAACATGCTGGTCGGGAAGCCCATCGCCTTGAGGATGATGCCCGAGTAGAAGTCGACGTTCGGATACAGCTTCTTCTCGACGAAGTAGGGATCCTCCAGCGCGATCTTCTCCAGCTCCATGGCGATGGCGAGGTGCGGCTCGTCCTTGATGCCCATCACGTCCAGGACTTCGTAACAGGTCTGGCGCATGATCTTGGCGCGCGGGTCGTAGTTCTTGTAGACCCGGTGGCCGAAGCCCATCAGGCGGAAGGGATCGTTCTTGTCCTTGGCGCGCTTGATGAATTCGGGGATTCGCTCGACCGAGCCGATCTCCTCAAGCATCAGCAGCACGGCCTCGTTGGCGCCGCCATGGGCCGGACCCCACAGCGCTGCGATGCCCGAGGCGATGCAGGCGAAGGGGTTGGCGTGCGACGAGCCGGCCAGCCGAACCGTGGAGGTCGAGGCGTTCTGCTCGTGGTCGGCGTGCAGGATGAAGATCTTGTCCATGGCGCGGGCCAGGACCGGATCGACCTTCCAGGCCTCGCAGGGGGTCCCGAAGGTCATGTAGAGGAAGTTTTCCGCGTAGCTGAGGTCGTTGCGCGGATACATGAAGGGCTGGCCGACCGAGTATTTGTAAGCCATGGCGGCCATGGTCGGCATCTTGGCGATCAGCCGGTGCGCGGCGATCATCCGCTGGCGCGGGTCAAGGATGTCGGTCGAGTCGTGGTAGAAGGCCGACAGCGCGCCGGTCACGCCGCACATCACCGCCATTGGATGGGCGTCGCGGCGGAACCCGCTGTAGAAGCGGCTCAACTGCTCGTGCACCATGGTGTGGTAGGTGATGGTGCGCTCGAAATCCTCCTTCTGCTGCGGATTCGGCAGCTCGCCGCGCAGCAGCAGGTGGCAGACCTCCAGATAGTCGCAATTCTCCGCCAGATCCTGGATGGCGTAGCCGCGGTGCAGGAGGATGCCCTCGTCGCCGTCGATGTAGGTGATCGCCGACTCGCAGCTCGCCGTCGAGGTGAAGCCGGGATCGAAGGTGAAATAGCCGGTTTCGGCGTAGAGCTTGCGCACGTCGATGGCGCGCGGGCCGGTTTCGCCTTCCAGCAGCGGCAGCTTGACGGTTTTCCCGGTCGTATCGTCGGTGACCGTGATGGTCCCGACCTGCTTGACCTCGCCGCGCCAGACCGGCCGGCCCTTGCTGCTCTCCATCGGCCCCTCCTTATGCACGCGTCATCGGGCGTGACGCTGTTTCGTTGCACGTAGGAGACTGTATGAATGGGGGGTGTCGTCAATAGCACTCCCGATAGATGCCACCCCGCCGGGCATAGGCCGTCAGAAGATCCCCGCCTCCAGCCCGGCGGCCATCAGCAGCCCAAGCTCCTCGCAGGAGGGGGCGAAATCGTCGCGGTACGGGCCGCGGCAGACCAGCGGTTCCTGGACCGGACGCCAGCGCAGCCCCGTCGCGATGGATGCGACGGCGCGGCAGGTCCCCGTCCCGTCATGGCCCGCCCGGACGAACAGCGCGTAGGGCAGCCCCTGTGTGCGCTCCAGGCAGGGGTAGTAGCTGCGGTCGAAGAAATCCTTGAGCGCCCCGCTCATATAGCCCAGATTCTCGGTCGTCCCGAGGATCACGCCCTGCGACTCCAGCACATCCTCCGGCCCGGCCTCCAGCGGCGGTTTCGCCACCACCTCCACCCCCTGCACCTCCGGCGACCGCGCCCCGCGCAGCACGGCGTCCAGCAGCTCCCGCGTGTTGGGCGAGGGGCAGTGGGCGACGACGAGGAGGCGTTTGGGCGGCATGATTCGTCCTTTCCACGGCAATTGTACCAACAACACAGGAGGACGTCCCATGAGCGACGATACGCGCCGCTTCATCGTCGTCACAGGCGGCCCAGGCTCCGGGAAAAGCACCCTGATCGACGCGCTGGCCCGCGAAGGCCACGCCCACAGCGTGGAGGCGGGCCGCGCGATCATCCAGGACCAGACGGCCATCGGCGGACCGGCGCTGCCTTGGATCGACCCGTCGGCCTTCGCGGAATTGATGCTGTGCTGGGAATTGCGCTCCCTCCGTCTCGCGCGGGAGCAGGCGGGGACGGTCTTCTTCGACCGCGGCATTCCGGACGTCATCGGCTACCTGCGCCTGATGAAGCGCCCGGTGCCGGCCCATCTGGAGCGGGCCGCCAGCCGCTTCCGCTATCACCGGACCGTCTTTATAGCGCCGCCCTGGCCGGAGATTTTCGCGCCGGACGCCGAGCGGCGGCAGACCCTGGCCGAAGCCGCGGCGACCTACGACGCCATGGTCGCGACCTACGGAGGGCTGGGTTACGAACTGGTCGAACTGCCGAAGGCGCCGGTGGCGGAGCGGCTGCGCTTCGTCCTGGACCGGCTTGCCGAGCCGGGGCCGCTCACGCCCGCCCCGCTCACGCCATAAGCTGGCCGCCGTTCACCTCGATCACCTGCCCGGTGATGTAGCCGCTGAGCGCCTCCGACGCCAGGAACAGATAGGCGCCGACGCAGTCCTCCGCCGTGCCCAGCCGGCCCAGCGGGATGCGCGCCGCCGTCGCCGCCAGCTTCTCCGGCGAGGAGTAGCGCTGGTGGAAATCGGTGTCGATGGTGCCCGGCGAGACGGCGTTGACGCGGATGCGGTCCGGCGCCAGCTCCGCCGCCAGGGAGCGGGTGAAGGTCGAGACGAAGGCCTTCGACGCGCTGTAGATCGACGAGCCGGGGCTGCCCCCGGTGCGGGCGGAGATGGAAACGGTGTTGACGATGGCCCCGCCCCCCGCGGCCCGCAGCGCCGGCAGGGCGCGCCGGCAGGCCACGACGACCGAGCGCAGGTTGAGGTCGATCACCTCGTCCAGGAAATCGTCTCCGACCCGCTCCAGCGGCACCCGCCCGACCATGGTGCCGGCGTTGTTGACGAGGATGTCCAGCCCGCCCAGCGCCTGCACCGCCGCGTCCACCGCCGACTCCACGGCGCGCGGGTCGCGGAAGTCTCCGCTGACGGCATAGACCTCCGTCCCGCCCGCCGTGAGGGCGAGCGCCAGCCGGGCCGCGGCGTCATTGCCACCGGAACCGTGAAGCGCCACCCGCGCCCCCAGGCTGGCGAAGGCGGTGCCCACCGCCGCCCCGATGCCCCGGCTGCTGCCGGTCACCAGCACGCGCTTGCCGCGTAGATCCTCGCCCAACAAAGTCATGGCTCCTGCCCCTCAGCGTTCCCGGCGCACGCGGCGCACGGCGTCCAGCCAGCCGTCGTAGAGGCGGGCGCGCTTGGCCGCGTCCATCCGCGGCTCGAACCGGCGGTCGCAGCGCCACGCACCGGCCAGCGCCGCCTGATCACGGTAGACCCCGGCCTTCAGCCCGGCCAACCCGGCGGCGCCCAGCGCGGTCGTCTCGATCACCGCCGGGCGTTCCACCGGCAAGTCCAGCACGTCGGCCAGGAACTGGCACAGCCAGTCGTTCGCCGCCATACCGCCGTCCACCCGCAGCGCGTCGGAGGTCGCCGTGTGCGCGGCCGACCAGTCGGAGACCATGGCGTCGCGCAGGTCGCGCGTCTGGAAGGCCACCGCCTCCAGCGCGGCGCGGGCGATGTGGGCCGGGCCGGCGTCCAGCGTCAGGCCGAAGACGGCGGCACGGGCCTCGGGGTCCCAATGGGGAGCGCCCAGGCCCACGAAAGCCGGCACCAGATAGACGCCGTGGCTGTCCGGTACGCGGGTCGCCATGTCGTCGGTCTGGGAGGCGTGGGTGATGATCCCCAGCCCGTCGCGCAGCCACTTGATGGCCGCCCCGGCGATGAAGATGGAACCCTCCAACGCGTAGGTCGTCCGCCCGTCCAGCCGATAGGCGACGGTGGTCAGCATGTTGGAACGCGATTCCACCGGCTCGTCGCCGGTATTCAGCAAGGCGAAGCAGCCGGTGCCGTAGGTGGATTTCACCATGCCCGGCTGGAAGCAGGCCTGCCCGAAGGTCGCCGCCTGCTGGTCGCCGGCGATGCCGGTGATCGGGATGGCGCGGCCCAGCAGATCCGGCTCCGTCGCGCCGAACTCGGCGCTGCTGTCCAGCACCTCCGGCATCATGGCGCGGGGGATGCGGAACAGGGCGAGCAATTCGTCGTCCCAGTCCTGGCGGTGGATGTCGAAAACCATGCTGCGCGAGGCGTTGGTCGCGTCGGTGGCGTGCACCCGCCCGCCGGTCAGCCGGTACAGCAGGAAGCTGTCGATGGTGCCGAAGCACAGCTCGCCCCGCTCGGCCCGCTCCCGCGCGCCGGGGACATGGTCGAGAATCCAGGCGATCTTGGTGGCGGAGAAGTAGGAATCGATCAGCAGCCCGGTCTTGCGCCGCACCAGCGGCCCGCAGCCCTCCTCCACCAGCTTGCGGCAGAGGTCGGACGTGCGGCGGTCCTGCCAGACGATGGCGCGGTGCACCGGCTCGCCGGTGCGGCGGTCCCAGACGACGGTGGTTTCGCGCTGGTTGGTGATGCCAATGGCGGCGATGTCCGACGCAGTCAGCCCGGCCTCGTCCACGGCGCCCCGCATCACCGCCACGGTGTCGCGCCAGATGTCCTCCGGATCGTGCTCCACCCAGCCGTCGGCCGGATAATGCTGCGCGAATTCGCGCCGGGCCACCCCGGCGGGAACGCCCCGCCGGTCGAAGACGATGGCGCGGGTGGAGGTGGTGCCCTGATCGATGGCGAGGACGTGGCCGGCTTCAGACATGATCTTTCCTATGGTCTCGTTCGTTCCCTCCCCCTCCGGGGAAAGGGTTGGGGTGAGGGGGTTGCGCTTTTGCCGGACGTGCCGCCATGCGCGATCCCCTCACCCTCCCCTCTCCCCAGGGGGGAGAGGGTTATGCTGGAGTTAGTATGATATCACTGCGCCATCGCGGCCTTCTTCGGCGGCGAGGCCGGCCAGGACTTGATGAGTTGGTCGTAGTCCACCGTCTCGCCCTTGGGCTTCTCGTTGGACAGCTTGCGCTGCGGTGCGGTGGTGCCGTCCTTCTCGGCCTTGGCGAACCAGAACTCCGCCGACTCCTTCTTGTTCAGCTTCGGTCCGCATTCGCCCTGCACGCCCGACCGCTCCAGCCGCTCCATCACCGAGTCCTGGGCCGCGGCCAGCGCGTCCATGGCCGCCTGCGGCGTCTTGGCGCCGGAAGAGGCGTCGCCGATGTTCTGCCACCAGAGCTGCGCCAGCTTCGGGTAATCCGGCACGTTCACGCCGGTCGGCGTCCACTGCACGCGCGCCGGGGAGCGGTAGAATTCCACCAGCCCGCCCAGCTTCGGCGCGCGCTCGGTGAAGCTCTTGTCCCAGATGTCGCTTTCCCGGATGAAGGTCAGACCGACATGGCTCTTCTTCAGGCTGACCGACTTGGACATGGTGAACTGGGCGTAGAGCCACGCCGCCTTGCGGCGGTCCACCGGGGTGGATTTCAGCAGCGTCCAGGACCCGGCGTCCTGGTAGCCCAGCTTCATGCCGTCCTTCCAATAGGCGCCCTTGGGCGACGGGGCCATGCGCCATTTCGGCGTGCCGTCGGCGTTCACCACCGGCAGGCCGTCCTTCACCATGTCGGCGGTGAAGGCGGTGTACCAGAACATCTGCTGCGCGACGTTGCCCTGGGCCGGCACCGGGCCGGATTCGGAGAAGGTCATGCCGGCGGCCTGCGGCGGCGCGTATTTCTTCAGCCACTCCACGTATTTGGTGACGGAGTAGACGGCGGCCGGGCCGTTGGTGTCGCCGCCCCGCTCGACGGAGGAGCCAACCGGGCTGCAGCCCTCCATGCGGATGCCCCACTCGTCCACCGGCTTGCCGTTGGGCAGACCCTTGTCGCCGTTGCCGGCCATCGACAGCCACGCGTCGGTGAAGCGCCAGCCCAGCGACGGGTCCTTCTTGCCGTAATCCATGTGGCCGTAGACCTTGACGCCGTCGATCTCCTTCACGTCGTTGGTGAAGAATTCGGCGATGTCCTCATAGGCCGACCAGTTGACCGGGACGCCCAGCTCGTAGCCGTATTTGGCCTTGAACTTCTCCTTCAGGTCCGGGCGCTGGAACCAGTCGTAGCGGAACCAGTAGAGGTTGGCGAACTGCTGGTCGGGAAGCTGGTAGAGCTTGCCGTCCGGACCGGTGCCGAAGGATTTGCCGATGAAGTCGTTCACGTCCAGCGTGGGGGACGTGACGTCCTTGCCCTCCCCCTCCATCCAGTCGCTGAGCGCCACGGCCTGCTTGTAGCGGAAATGGGTACCGATCAGGTCGCTGTCGTTGATCCAGGCGTCGTAGATGTTCTTGCCGGACTGCATCTGCGTCTGGATTTTTTCCACCACGTCGCCTTCCTGGATCAGGTCGTGGCGCAGCTTGATGCCGGTGATCTCGCTGAAGGCCTTGGCGAGCGTCCGGGCCTCGTACTCATGGGTGGTGATGGTTTCGGAGACGACGTTGATCTCCATCCCGGCGAAGGGCTTGGCCGCGTCGATGAACCACTGCATTTCCTTCAGCTGATCCTCCTTCGACAGGGTCGAAGGCTGGAACTCGCTGTCGATCCAGCGCTTGGCCGCCTCGATGTCGGCGAAGGCCGGGGCCGATGACAGAAGAAGCGCCACCGCGGATGCGGAGGCGAGATACAGGGCACGCATCGTTTATTCCTCCCGTTTCCTTGTTGTAGGCCCGTTCCGGCCGGCACAGGCCGGCCGTCACACCCAGCGGAAGACCGCCGCGGCGTAGAGAAGCGAAAGCGCGGTCGCGTAGTGCACCTCCCCGCCCACCAGCCCCAGCCAGGCGAGGTGGATGAAGGCGCTGCCGAGCAGCGTGATGAACAGCCGGTCGCCGCGCGTGGTGGTGATGCCCAGCACGCCGGGGCGCGCCACCTCCGGCCGGTTGAGCGCCAGGACGGTCAGCAGGGTCAGCAGCCCGGCGATGACGGCGAAGAAGGCGCCGGTCTGCCAGGTCCAGGCCATCCAGGCGAGATGTTCGGTGATGGTGTCCATGGCGGCGTCCTCCCTCCCGTCAGACGCGGCCCAGGGCGAAGCCCTTGGCGATGTAGTTGCGCACGAACCAGATCACCAGCGCGCCGGGCAGGATGGTCAGCACCCCCGCCGCCGCCAGCAGCCCCCAATCCATGCCGGAGGCCGAGACGGTGCGCGTCATGGTCGCCGCGATGGGCTTGGCGTCCACCGAGGTCAGGGTGCGCGCCAGCAGCAGCTCGACCCAGCTGAACATGAAGCAGAAGAAGGCGGTGACGCCGATCCCGCTGGCCACCAGCGGCATGAAGATCTTCACGAAGAAACGCGGAAAGCTGTAGCCGTCGAGATAGGCGGTCTCGTCGATCTCCCGCGGTACCCCCGACATGAAGCCCTCCAAAATCCACACCGCCAGCGGAACGTTGAACAGGCAGTGGGCCAGCGCCACGGCGAGCGGCGTGTCGAACAGACCGATGGCGGAATAGAGGTTGAAGAAGGGCAGCGCGAAGACCGCCGCCGGGGCCATGCGGTTGGACAGCAGCCAGAAGAACAGGTGCTTGTCGCCCACGAAGCGGTAGCGCGAGAAGGCGTAGGCCGCCGGCAGGGCCAGCGCGATCGACAGCACCGTGTTCAGCGCCACATATTGCAGCGAGTTCAGGTAGCCCGAGTACCAGGACGAATCGGTGAAGATCCGCCGGTAATTCTCGAAGGTCAGGGTGTGGGGCCACAGCGTCAGGCCGCTGACGATCTCGGTGTTCGTCTTCAGGCTCATGTTCACGAGCCAGTAGATCGGCAGCATCAGGAACAGGATGTAGAGCGTGAGGACGATCCGTGCGCGCAGCATGGCCCGTTTCCTTTGCTAGTTCCGTTGCGCGTCCATGCGCGTCATGACCGTGTAGAAAACCCAGCAGACGGCCAGGATGATCAGGTTGTAGACGATGGACAGCGCCGCCGCCTTGCCCAGGTCGAACTGCCCCAGCGCCAGCTTGACGAGGTCGATCGACACGAAGGTGGTCGAGTTGCCGGGGCCGCCGCCAGTCACCACGAAGGGCTCGGTGTAGATCATGAAGCTGTCCATGAAGCGCAGCAGCACGGCGATCAGCAGCACCCGGTGCATCTTCGGCAATTGGATGTTGCGGAACACCGCCCAGCGCGAGGCCCCGTCGATGCGGGCCGCCTGATAAAAGGCGTCGGGGATGGAGCGCAGGCCGGCGTAGCAGAGCAGCGCCACCAGCGAGGTCCAGTGCCAGACGTCCATCGTCACGATGGTCACCCAGGCCGACAGCGGGTCCGCGGTGTAGTTGTAAGGGATGCCCAGCCGGTTGACCGCCCAGCCCAGCAGGCCGATGTCCTCGCGGGCGAAGATCTGCCAGATGGTGCCGACGACGTTCCACGGGATCAGCAGCGGCAGCGCCAGAACCACCAGAGTCGCCGCCACCCGCCAGCCATGGCGCGGCATGCTCAGCGCCACGGCGATGCCCAGCGGCACCTCGATCAGCAGGATCAGCAGCGAGAACAGCAGGTTGCGCCACAGCGCGTCGAAGAACCGCCCGCCGAGGTCGGTGGAGGGGTCGAGAAGCTCCTGGTACCAGCCGATGCCGTTCCAGAAGAACTGGTTGTTCCCGAAGGTGTCCTGCACCGAGTAGTTGACCACCGTCATCAGCGGCAGGATGGCCGAGAAGGCGACGATCAGCAGAACCGGCAGGACCAGCAGCCATGCTCCCTGGTTGACGGGCTTGTCCATCACGCCGCCTCCCCTTCCACGAGCGTTCCGTCCGCGTAGACATGCACCATGGCGGGGTCGAGGAGCAGCGACGCCTCGTCCCCCGCCAGCGTCAGATCCTCCGGCACCGTCGCGGCCATCGGCAGGCCCGACAGCTCCACCCGCGCGATGCGCGTGCGCCCCAGATCATCCAGCCGGCGCACCCGCACCGGCACGCCACCAGCCCCGGCGGGGGCCAGCGTGGCGAATTCCGGCCGCACGCCGATTTCGATCTTTGCCTTGCCATCGAGGGCCGGATAGCCGCGGCGCAGCGCGATAACGTGCCCGCCGACCCGCGCGGCGCGGCCCGACACCTCGGCCGGCAGGACGTTCATGCCCGGCGATCCGATGAAATGGCCGACGAAGACGTGGGCGGGCCGCTCGAACAGTTCCTGCGGGCGGCCCACCTGGACGACGCGCCCGTCATGCATCACCACCACCTTGTCGGCGAAGGTCAGCGCCTCCGTCTGGTCGTGGGTCACGTAGATCATCGTCAGGTCGAGCGCGCGGTGCAGCGCCTTCAGCTTCGACCGCAACTCCCATTTCAGGTGGGGGTCGATGACGGTCAGCGGCTCGTCGAACAGGATGGCCGCCACATCCGGACGGACCAGCCCGCGCCCCAGGGAAATCTTCTGCTTGGCGTCGGCGGTCAGGTTCCGCCCGCGCCGGTTCAGGTCCGCCGTCAGGTCGAGCAGCCCGGCGATCTCCCGCACCCGCGCGTCGAGCGGCGCCCCGCGCAGGCCGCGGTTGCGCAGCGGGAAGGCGAGGTTCTCGTAGACCGTCATGGTGTCGTAGACGACCGGGAACTGGAAGACCTGGGCGATGTTGCGCGCCTCGGTCGGCAGCGCCGTCACGTCCTTGCCGTCGAACAGCACCCGCCCCTCGCTGGGGGTCAGCAGGCCGGAGATGATGTTCAGCAGCGTGGTCTTGCCGCAGCCCGACGGCCCGAGCAGCGCGTAGGCCCCGCCCTGCTCCCACACATGGGTCATCGGCTTCAGCGCGTAGTCGTCGTCGCTCTTCGGGTTGGGGGTGTAGCTGTGGCCGAGGGATTGAAGGTCGATGCGCGCCATGCCGTCCGCCCTCCCGTCACGCCGCCATGACCAGCGGCGGCGCCGCGGCCAGCCGCCCGTCATGGCCGAACACGAACAGCCGCCGCGGGTCGATGAAGCACTCGATCCGCTCGCCCGGCTCGACCTCCAGCACGCCACGCGTGACGGCGACCCAGCGGTCCGCCCCGCCGTCGGTGCGCGGCAGGTCGATGTGGACGAAGCTTTCCGACCCGGTGATCTCGCTGACCGCCACCGCACCGCTCAAGCACAGCGCATCGGCGTGGGGCCGCGTCAGATGCAGATGGTCGGCGCGAAAGCCGATGGTGTAGTCGTCGTCCGGCAGCTCCGCCAGGACGCCACGCGCCGGCCCGTGCTCGCCCGTCGCCAGCACGATCTGCAAGCCGCGCTTGTGCACCCGCATGGTGTTGAGCGGCGGGTCGGAGAAGACCCGCGCGCTGGTCAGGTTGGCCGGGCGGCGGTAGACGTCCGGCGTGCGCCCGAACTGCGCCAGCCGCCCTTCCCACAGCGTCGCCGTGTTGCCGCGGAGCAGGAGCGCCTCCGCCGGCTCCGTCGTCGCGTAGACGAAGACCGCGCCGGTCGCGGCGAAGATCTTCGGCAGCTCCTCCCGCAGTTCCTCGCGCAGCTTGTAGTCCAGATTGGCCAGCGGCTCGTCGAGCAGGACGAGCTGCGCCTCCTTGACCAGGGCGCGGGCGATGGCGGTACGCTGCTGCTGGCCGCCGGAGAGCTGCTGCGGCGTGCGCTGCAAATAGGGCTCCAGCTTCAGCAGGCGGGCGGCCTCCCGCACCTTGCGGTCGATCTCGTCCCTGGGCCGGCGGGCGACCCGCAGGGGAGAGGCGATGTTCTCGTAGACGGTCAGGGAGGGGTAGTTGATGAACTGCTGGTAGACCATGGCGACGGAGC
This sequence comes from Azospirillum brasilense, assembly GCF_001315015.1. Lineage (NCBI taxonomy): Bacteria > Pseudomonadati > Pseudomonadota > Alphaproteobacteria > Rhodospirillales > Azospirillaceae > Azospirillum > Azospirillum brasilense. The sequence continues at coordinate 522,123 of NZ_CP012916.1, forward strand.
GTTCGCGGACATGCCGCCCCGTCACGTCCACCCCGTCCACCAGCACGCGCCCGGCGCTGGGCACGTCCAGCCCGGCCATCAGCCGCATCAGCGACGTCTTGCCCGACAGGGTCGGCCCCAGCAGAACGTTCAGCGACCCGCGCTCCAGGCTCAGCGACACGTTCTCGAGATGAACGTGGCCGCCGACATGCCTGCTGACCTTGTCCAGAACCAAGCCCACCGGCCTTCCTCCCCAATATTCATTTTTTCTTTATTGAGATGGTTCTTGTCGCCGTGTTTTCAGCCGCTGTTCCACGCCCGCTATTCGGCAGCGTCGGATGCCCTCTCCCTCCGGCTGCGCTCCTCGGTCATGAAGGCGTCGAGCGCCTGCACCTGGGCGGCGTCCAGCCGCAGCCCCAGCTTGGTCCGGCGCCACAGCACGTCCTCGGCGGTCTCCGCCCACTCCTCCGTCATCAGATAGCGGACCTCGGCCTCGGTCAGGGTCCCGCCGAAGTCGCGGCCCAGATCCTCCGGCCGTGCGGCGCTGTCGAGAATCCGGCGGGCGCGGGTGCCGTAGGTGCGCGCCAGCCGCTCCAGATGCGGCTGCGTCAGGAAGGGCGCCCGCCCGCGCAGTTCGGCGACCAGCGCCGCGACGCCGTCCACCGGGAAATCGCCGCCCGGCAGGGTGCCGGCGCTGCTCCAGTCCGACGCTCCGGGTGCGAGCTTCGGCAGGAAGGGCGCCAGCTTGGCGATGGCCGCGTCGGCCAGACGGCGGTAGGTGGTGATCTTGCCGCCGAAGATGTTGAGCAGCGCCGCCTTGCCGTCGCCCGGCGCGTCGAGCGCCAGCACATAGTCGCGGGTCGCCGCCTGCGCCGTGGAGGCGCCGTCGTCGTAGAGCGGGCGGACGCCGGAATAGGTCCACACCACGTCGGCGGGCGTCACCGGCTTGGCGAAATAGTCGCCTGCGGCGGCGCAGAGATAGGCGATCTCCGCCTCCGAAGCGCGGACGTCCGCCGGATCACCCTGGTAGTCGTTGTCGGTGGTGCCGATCAGGGTGAAATCGCGCTCGTAGGGGATGGCGAAGACGATGCGCTTGTCGGCGTTCTGGAAGATGTAGCAGCGGTCGTGGTCGAACAGCTTCGGCACCACGATGTGCGAGCCCTGGACCAGACGGATGCGCGCGTCAACCGTGGAGCGCGCCCCCTGCCGCATGACCTCCGACACCCAGGGGCCGGCGGCGTTGACCAGCGCGCGTGCGCGGATGCTGCTGCGCCGGCCGCTGCGTGTGTCCTCCACCGTCACGGTCCACAGCCCGTCCTCTCGGACGGCGCTCAGGAAGCGGGTGCGGGTGCGGATCGCAGCACCCATGCGGGCGGCGTCCTGCGCGTTCAGGACCACCAGACGCGCGTCATCGACCCAGCAATCCGAATATTCGAAAGCGCGACCGAAACCCGGCTTCAGCGGCTTTCCCGCCGGATCGCTGCGCAGATCGAGCCCGCGCGTGCCCGGCAGTCTCTCCCGCCCGCCGAGATGGTCATAGAGGAACAGGCCCAGCCGCAGGAACCAGGAGGGCCGCAGGCCGGGCAGGTGGGGCAGGACGAAGCGCAACGGCCAGATGATGTGCGGCGCCATGCGCCACAGCACCTCACGCTCGCGCAGCGCCTCGCGGACCAGCCGGAACTCGTAATATTCCAGGTAGCGCAGGCCGCCGTGGATCAGCTTCGTCGAGGCCGAGGACGTGCCCGACGCCAGATCCTTCTGTTCACACAGATAGACGGAGCAGCCGCGACCCGCGGCATCGCGCGCGATGCCACAGCCGTTGATACCGCCGCCGACGATGGCAAGGTCGTAGACCCCGGCCATCCATCCCTCCTCTCCGTTTTGCGCCCGCCCCTTGCGGTCCGCGCCTTTGTTTTCGTTTCAAACGGTAGCCGAGGGTTCGACGGGCCGCAATACGAAAAAAGTGAAAGCGATACGAAAGGGCATGGCGCCATCCCCCCTCCCTCCTTGGGAGAGACGGTGAACTCCCGCGGCGCTGGCGGGTTATCCAGGCAACCGGAACCGGAGGACCGCGTGTTCGAGTGGATCACAAACCTGGTCGAAGGCGGCGGCTACGCCGGCATCGCGCTTCTGATGCTGCTGGAGAACGTCTTTCCGCCCATCCCATCGGAACTCATCATGCCGCTGGCTGGATTCGTTGCGGCCCGCGGGGATCTCAGCCTTCCGCTGGTGGTTCTGGCGGGCACCGTGGGTTCGGTGGCCGGAGCGCTGTTCTGGTACTACGCCGGGCTGTGGCTGGGCAGCGAACGGCTGAAGCGGTTGGCCGCCCGGCATGGCCGCTGGCTGACGGTGGCGCCCGCGCAGGTTGACGAGGCGACGGGCTGGTTCCGCCGGCACAGCGGGGCGTCGGTGCTGATCGGACGCCTGATCCCGGCGGTGCGCACGCTGATCTCCGTTCCCGCCGGAATCGCCGGGATGGGGCTGACCCGCTTCCTGGTCTATTCGACCATTGGAACGGCGCTGTGGTCGCTGGTCCTCGCCGGCGCGGGCTATCTGCTGGAGGGCCAGTATGACAAGGTGTCGGGCTGGATGGACCCGCTGGCCAAGCTGGTCATTGCCGCCATCGCCGCCTGGTACGCCTATCGTGTCGCCACCTTCCGCCCGCAGGAGCAGAACTGACGGGGACACCCCCGTCAGTTTCTTCGGATCAGTCCGGCATCAATCCTTCGCGTCATCCTTTGAACCGCGGGTGGGCAGGTCCTTGCGCTTCGCGGACGCCATCTCCCGCAGTTCCTTCTCGCTCATCGACTTGGCCATTTCCTTCGAGGCGCCGCGCAAGCTGGATTCCGGCTGCTCCCCGCGTTTGGCGGCCAGCGCTGCACCCGCAGCCATCTGCTGCTTCTTGGACTCCGCTTTGCCCATCCGTTCCCTCCACCTGTGATGTGAACGCTGATTCCTTCAACAGGGCGGGAGCGGATTCCGTTCTTGCACACGGGCTTTGCAACTTTTGATGCCCCATCGCAACCGCGTCACCCCAGGGAGGGCCGATACGGCGCCCATCGGCACGGCATAACCACACGTTGGTGTGTCTTGGTCATTCCATATCCGTAATGCAGCTTTCTCTTTCGTTAAAATTTCTTTTAGTTGTATCATTCGTTGACAATCCTCCTTTAAGACGTATTCTCAGCGACCTAATCCCTTTTCGGGACGCATATGACGTTTCTGTAAAAATTCGCCGCGAATTTTCCCGTCGGATCATTGCAACGCCGAAGGAATTGTGGGGATTTCGATGCCCGACACCACGCCGCACCTCCCCAACGACCGAATTCATCTGTCCGGCAGTTTCGGACCGCTCCGAATCTGGCCCGATCTTCGTCTGCACGAGGGATTCGAACGGCTTGCGGAGCGGCATCCCACCGCCCCGGCGGCGGTGACGGAGGCCGGCATCCTCGACTACGCCGGGCTGGACGCGGCGGCCAACGCACTGGCCCACGCGCTGCTGGCGCTGGGGCTGAACAGGGAGGAGCCGGTCGGCGTTCTGGCGGAGCGGTCGGGCGATCTGCCGCAGGCGTTCCTCGGCATTCTCAAGGCGGGCGGTGTCTATGTGCCGATGGTCGCCGACCTGCCGCCGGAGCGGCTGGCGAACATGGCGCGGCAAGCGGGGATGCGGTTGTTGATCGCGCTGGATGGGCTGACCCCGCCGGACGCGCTGGCCGGTGCCCTGTCCGCCAATGGCAACACGAAACGACCGCAGGCTGTCCTGCGCCCCGAATCTCTGGACGGGGACAGCCTCGCCAAGTCTGCGGAGCGCCCGAACCGGCCCGGTCCGGCGAATGGGCTGGCGGTCATCCTCTTCACCTCCGGCTCCACCGGCCAGCCGAAGGGCGTGCTGATCCAGCACGACGCCTGCGTGAATCTGGCGCTGGGCCACACGGAGGCGCAGGGCGTCGGGCCGGGTGACCGGGTGCTGCTGTCAACCTCGCCCGGCTTCATCCTGGGCTTCCGCGAGCTGTGCCTGCCGCTGCTCTCCGGGGCCGCCTATGTCCCGGCCTCTCGCGCGCTGATCGACGATCCGGCGCGGCTGCTCGACCACATGGCCCGGCTGGGGGTGACCATCGCGCTGTTCACGCCGTCCTACCTGCGGCTGCTGCGTGGCGCCGTGCCGGCGGGGCTGCGCATGATCCTGACCGCCGGGGAGCGGCCCAACCCCGACGACGCACGGCATTACGCCCGCCACCTCGACTACTGGAACATGCACGGCGCCACCGAGGTCTGCGGCACCATCTGCATGCACAAGGTAAATCCGGACGGCGACGGCCCGCTGCCCAGCGGGCGCCCCTTCACCAACAACGCCGTCCACCTGCTCGACCGCCATGGCAACGAGGTCCCGGACGGCGTTGTTGGTGAAATCCACGTCGTCGGGCGGGGAGTCTCGCGCGGTTACCTGAACCAGCCGGAGCTGTCGGCGGAGAATTTCGTCGGGACACGCTTCGGGCGCGCCTACCGCACGCACGACTTGGGGCGTTGGAACGAAAACGGTGAGCTGGAGACGCTGGGCCGCGCCGACGACATGGTGAAGGTGTCCGGCCAGTCGGTGTCGCTGGGCGAGATTGAGCGGACGTTGCTGCGCCACCCGCTGGTCAGCCGCGCCGCCGCCCTTCAGCATCAAGGCCGCCTGACCGCCATCGTCGAGAGCGTTGATCCGGAAGTGGCCCAGTCGGAAGACTGGCGCGCCTTCCTCGGCCGCAGCCTGCCCGCCTATATGGTGCCGGCGCAGGTGAGGGCCGTGGCGCGGATGCCGATCAGCTCTGCCGGCAAGACCGACCGCCGCGCCCTGCTGGCGCTCGCCGAAGAGGCATTGACCGCCGCACGCAGCACGGGCGGAACGCCGCCGCAAGGCGATCTGGAACGGGCCATTGCCGCGGTCTGGGAGGAGGTGCTGGACACCCGCCCGGTGATGCGCGACGACCCGTTCTTCGCCATCGGCGGCACCAGCCTGCTCGCCATCGCGGTCGGGCAACGCCTCCATGCGCTCGGCCATGTGGTAACGGTGCCGGTGATCCTGGCCTCCCAGACGGTGCAGGCGCTGGCCCGCCGGATCGCGGAGCAGCCGGACGAGGACGCCGCCCCGCCGGACCTGAGCGAAGGCCCCGCCACGGCCGGGCAGGAGGATTTCTGGATCGCCGCCAAGCTCGGCCTCGCCGCCGCCGGATCGCACGTCGTGCGCGTCCTCTCGGTGCGCGGCCCGGTTCCGCAAGCGGAGCGCTGGCGCGCCGCCTGGGCCGCCCTGCTGGGGCGTCACCCCGCCCTGCGCACCGCCTTCCACGCCGACGCCGAAGGGCGGGTGCGCTGGCGCACCGTCCCCGCCAACGCCCTGCCGCCCGCCGCCGGCTTTTCCATCGACCGCTGCCACGTTCCGGAGGAGGCGCGGGAACTGATCGCCGGCTACGCCGAGACGCCTTTCGCCCTGACCAAGGCGCCGCTGGCCCGCGCCGGCCTGATGCTCGTCGAATCCGGCAACGAGACGCTGTTCTGGTTCGTGCTGCATCATGCCGTTGTCGACGGCCAGTCCGCCCGCACGGTGCAGGAGGATGTCCTGGCCCTGCTGCTGGGCCGCCCTTTGCCCCCGGCGCCGCACGGCATCGCGCTGGCGGCGCGGGACGAGGCGCGCCACCTCGGTTCCCACCGGGCGGAGCAGGACCGCGCCTTCTGGCAAGCCAAACTGGACGCCCTGCCGCTGGAGGCGTTCGAAGAGCTTCCGTTCGACCAGCCCCGCCCCACCACGCCCGGCGGGCGCTCCGCCCCGCCCCTTGCGGAACGGCTGGACGCCGCGACCACCGCGGCCCTCACCGCCATCGCGAAGGCGCAGGGCGTCGGCCTGCACGGCCTGCTTCTGGCGATCCTGGCGGCGGAAACGCGGCGGCGCGGCGGCCAAACCGACCTGATCCTGGGCACCGGCGTTTCGCTGCGCCCGGCGGGATCGGAGGACGCCGTTGGGCATTTCGTCAATCTCGTGCCGGTCGTCCTGCCTGGCGCTACGGCGGCACTGGCCGCACAGGTCCGCGCCGCCCAGGACGCTCTGACCGAGGCGGTCGGACACGCCGGCCTGCCCGCCGGCCTGATCCAGCGGGAGTTCCGCCAGCGCCGCCCCGACGCGCTGCCGACCGCCCGCCCCAACCTCTTCGCGGTGGCGCTGACCGCCAACCCGCCGCGGACCAGCGGCGATCCGGCCAGCGGCCTGTCGCTGTCCCCGCGCCGGCTGCCCGGCGCGCTCGCCCACCCCGCCGCCGGGCTCGACCTCGCCTTCAGCCACGAGCCGGTGACGGCGGAGGACGGCGAGGGGCTGGAACTCGCCCTGCTGTGGAATCCGGACGTCTATGCGGAGGCCACCGCGCGCTCCTGGCTGGCCGGCTTCGCCGCCTGGGCGCGCTGGCTGGCCGCCGCCCCGGCGGGGTTGGACTCTCCGCTGCCGGCCCTGCTGCCGGAAGAGGAGGCCCTTCTCGACCGCTGGGAGCACGGCAAAGAGCGGCCCCGCCCGGACCGCCGCGCCCATGAGCTGTTCGAGGAGATCGCCGCCCGCCGGCCGGACCGCCCCGCCGTGGTCACCCGCAGCGGCGCGCAGACCTACGGCGCGTTGAACCGGGACGCCGACCGCGTCGCCACCGCCCTGCTGCGCTGCGGCGTGGCGCGGGGGGAGGCCGTGGCGGTGCTGACCGGCTGCTCGCCGGGCCTGCCGGCGGCGGTGCTCGGCGTCTGGAAGGCCGGGGCGGCCTATCTGCCGCTGGCCCACGACCTGCCGCCGGAACGCATGGCCTACATGGTCCGCGACGCCGGCGTCGGGCTGCTGATCGCGCTGGACGGTCAGCCCGTCCCGCCGACCCTGGCCGACGCCGTTCCGACGCTGATCCGCCCGGAGGTCCTCGAAGGTCCCGCCGAACGGACCGCCGTAGCCGGGGCGCCGGACGACCTCGCCTACATCATCTACACCTCCGGTACGACCGGGCATCCGAAGGGCGTGGCGGTCCGGCATGACGGCTTCATCAACGCCGCTCTGGCGACCGGGGAGATGGTCGGCCTGCACCCTGACGACCGCATGGCGCTGGCGGCGACGCCGGGTTTCGACGCCTCGCTGTGGGAACTCGGGCTGGCGCTGCTGCACGGCATGGCGCTGGTGCCGGTGCCGCCGGACCTGCGCGACGATCCGTGGGTGCTGAAGGACGCTTACACAGAGTTGGGCGTCACCGTGGCCTTCCACGCCCCATCCTACTTGCGGGTCAGCCAGGAGAAGCCGTTCCGCGGCCTGCGCGTCCTGCTGACCGGCGGCGAGGCGCCGAACGCCGACGACGCCCGCCACCACGCCGCCGATCTGGCCTTTTGGAACGCCTACGGCCCCACCGAGGCGAGCATCCTCGCCTCGATGGGCCGCATCCTGCCGGGCAGCGGGCGCGGCGGGCCGGTGCCCGCCGGGCGCCCGCTGCCCAACAGCCGGGTCACGCTGCGCCGCCCGGACGGCACGCCGGTGCCGCCCGGCCTGCCGGGGGAAGTGTGGCTGGGCGGGGTGGGCCTCGCCCGCGGCTACCTCAACAACCCCGACCTGACCGCGCGCGCCTTCGTCGAGACGGTGGAGGGCCGCTTCTACCGCACCGGCGATCGCGGGCGCTGGACGGCGGATGGGCAACTGGTCCTGTGCGGCCGCATCGACCATCAGGTGAAGCTGCACGGCCAGCGCGTCGAGCTTGCCGAGATCGAGCAGGACCTGCTGGCCCACCCCGCCGCCGCGCAGGCCGTCGTGCTGGTGGACGCCGCGGCGGAGGGCACCAAGGCGCTGCGCGCCTTCGTCCGTGCCAAGGACGGCGCCACCCTGCCCGACGAAGAGACGTGGCGCGCCTTCCTGGCGGACCGCCTGCCCGCCTTCATGGTGCCGGCCAGCGTCACGGCAGTAAACAGCGTCCCTCTGACACCGGCCGGCAAGATCGACCGCGACGCTCTGCTCCGCCTCGCACACGCCCATTGGGATACCACCACGGCGGAGCGGCAGGCGCCGCGGGACGGCCTCGAACAACGCATCGCCGCCCTGTGGGGCGGTCTGCTGGGCGAAAAGGTCGCGCGCACCGACAATTTCTTCGCACTCGGCGGCAACAGCCTGCTGGCGGTGACCATCGCGCACCGGCTGTCCCAGGAACTGGGCGTGGCCGTCCCGGCGCGCACCCTGTTCGCCGCCCCGACCCTGGCCGGCTTCGCCCGCAAGGTGGCGGAGCTGCGCGACGCGGAAACGCCTCAGGCCGACACGGACGAGTCCGACCTCGCCACCGAAGGGGAGCGGGAGTTCCGGGTGGCCGAGGCGGCGGGGCTGGACACGCGACCCTTCATCATCCCGGTGATCCGCGCCGTGGAGGGAGAGTTGCCGGACGAGGCCCGCTGGGCGGACGCCTGGACGGCGCTCGCCGAGCGGCACGAGGCGTTGCGCACGACCTTCGCGGAGGACACCGAAGGGCGGTTGCGCCGCCACATTGCCCCCACCATCGACGTCACTCCAGAGCTGTCCAAGCAACCCGACCGCGCCGCGGCACTGGCCCACATCCGCGCCCGCCAGGGCCAACCATTCGCCATGGCGACCGCGCCGCTGTGGCGCGCCGGGCTGGTGACGCTGGCGGACGGCGGTGCGCCGCTGTTCTGGATGGCGATGCATCATTCCATCGGCGACGGGCGCTCGGTCGGCATCCTGCTGGAGGAACTGACCGCGTTGCTGGCAGGAAAGACCTTGTCTCCTCTGCCTGCCCGCTACGCTGCCATGGCCGCCCGCGAGCGGCGCTATCTGGAAAGCCCGGATCGCGCGACAGACGAGGCACATTGGCAGGAACAGCTGTCCGCCCTGCCCGCCGAGGCGTTCGGCGACTGGCCGCTCGACACGCCGCGCGCCGCCGGAGCCGCGCCAGGCAGCCACCGTTTCGAACTGCGGTTGGAGCCGAGCACCGCCGCGGGGCTGAAGGCCGTCGCCCGCCGGCACGAGGCCAGCCTGCACGCCGTCCTGCTGACCTTGCTGGCGCGCGAGGTGCGGCGGCGCACCGGACGTAGCGCCGTCACCATCGGCACGACCGGCGACATTCGGGAAACCGCCGAGGATGCGCGGGTCGTCGGTTACGGCGTGAACATGCTGCCGCTGGCCCTCCGTCCCGCTGCCGGTCTCCCCTTCGGGGTGGAGCTGCGCGCCACCCAGGCGGCCCTGGCCGACGCGCTCCAGCACGCCCGCCTGCCCTTCGCGCGGATCTGTCACGGCTTCTGGGCGGATCGCCCGCAGCAGCGCGACCCGGCCCGCTACCCGTTGTTCGACATCGCGGTGACGGAAAATCCGCAAAGCGCGCCCACCTTCGGCCCACTGCGCCTCGTCCGCCCCGATGGCGACGGGCCGGCCTACGAACGCACCGGCCATTCGCCGGGCCAGGACATGGTGCTGATCCATGAAGGGCTGGCCGACGGCGGGCTGCTTCTGCAATGGCACGTCAACGCCGCGCTCTACGCCAGGGACACGGCGGAGCGCTGGTTCGAGGCGCTGGCTAGCTGGGCGCACTGGCTGGGCAGCGACGCCGCTCGCGCCGATGTGTCACCACCCGCCCTGCTGCCGGAGGAGGAGACGACGCTCGCAGTGTGGGAGCACGGCCCGGCGGTGGAGCGCCCGGCGCTGCCCTTCCACGCGCTGTTCGAGCGGCTGATCGACCGGCCCGGCACCGGCCAGGGCGGACGCCCGGCGGTCATCGCCGCCGACCGCGTTCTGACCTACCGCGCCGTGGAGGCCGAAGCCAACGCCATCGCCCACGCCCTGCGGGAGCGCGGGGCGGAGCGCGGCACCGTGGTCGGCGTGCTGACCGGCCGCTCGCCCAACCTGCCCGCCGCCCTGCTGGGCGTGTGGAAGACCGGAGCGGTGTATCTGCCGCTCGCCGCCGACCTGCCGGCGGAACGGCTGGCCTTCATGGCCGGGGACGCCGGGGCGGCCCTGCTGCTGGCGCTGGACGGCGTCGCTGTGCCCGACGCGCTGTCCGCCCTGCCGCTTCTGCGTCCGGAGGACCTCTCCGCCGATTTCCGCACGGCGCACGCCCACCGGCCGCAAGCCGCGACGGGGCCGGAGGACACCGCCTACATCCTCTACACCTCCGGCTCCACCGGTCGGCCCAAGGGCACGCCGGTCGGCCACGGCGCCTATGTGAACATGGTGCTGAGCGCCGTGGAGACCTTCGGCCTGACCCCCGAAGACCGGACTCTGATGTTCGCCTCGCCCTCCTTCGACGTGTCGCTGTCGGACATCGGCGTGCCGCTGGCCGCCGGGGCGGCGCTCTGCGCCGTTCCCTACGAGGTGTTGAGCGCGCCGGCCCGCCTGATCGCTTTCCTGGCGGAGCGGCGGGTGACCGTCGCCGACCTCACCCCGACCTATCTGCGCCTGTTCGACGGGGCGGAGCTGCCGTCGCTGCGCATCCTGGTGACCGGCGGCGAGGCGCCGCTGGCGGCCGACGTCCGGACCTACGCCGGGCGGCTGCGCTACTACAACGCCTACGGCCCGACCGAAAACACCATCACCAGCGCCATGGGGCTGCTCGGCGTGGAGGACCGGGGATTCCTGCCCGTCGGGCGTCCCCTGCCCAACACGTCGATGCACATCCGCGACGCGGCCGGCAACCCGGTGCCGCCGGGGGCGATTGGGGAGATCTGGCTGGGAGGCGCCAACCTCGCCCGCGGCTATCTGAACCGCCCGGAGCAGGAGGCGGCGGCCTTCGTCGGGACGGGACGCGGGCGGCTCTACCGCTCCGGCGACCTCGGGCGCTGGCGCGCCGACGGCGAGCTGGAGGTGCTGGGCCGCGTCGACGATCAGGTGAAGCTGAACGGCATCCGCATCGAACTTGGCGAGATCGAGCAGGCGCTGGGGAGCCACCCCGACGTTGCGCAGGCCGTGGCCCTGGTGCAGGGCAAGGCCGGTTCTGCGCAGAGCCTGTGGGCCTTCGTCCGCCCCGTCGCCGGCAAACCGGCGCCGGCCGAGGAGTCCTGGCGCGGCTGGCTGGCCGAACGGCTGCCCGCGGTGATGATCCCGGCCGGGCTGATCGCTGTGGAGACGGTGCCGGTCACGGCGTCCGGCAAGGTGGACCGAGCGGCCCTGCAAAAGCTGCTCGCCGGCCATGCCCCGCAGGGCGTGCAGGTCCCGCCGCAAGGCCGGCTTGAGGAGACCGTCGCCCGCGTCTGGGCAGAGCGGCTGGACCGCGGCCCGGTCTGGCGCGACGACAACTTCTTCGCGCTCGGCGGCCACAGCCTGCTCGCCATCGCCGTCGCCCACGCGCTGGAGACAGAGCTGGGGCGCCCGGTCTCCGCCCGCGACCTGTTCACCGAGCCGACCCTGCGCGGCTTCGCCACCCGCCTCGCCGCCACCGCCACTCCCGCGGATCTCCCATCCGATGCCGAATCCGACCGCGCGACCGAAGGCCAACGGGAGTTCTGGGTGGCTGAGCAGGCGGGGCTGGACACCCGCGGCTTCAACATCCCCCTGACGTTGACGGTGGAGGGCGACACCCCGGCCGACGACCGCTGGCAGGACGCCTGGACCACCCTGGCGGAGCGGCACGAGGCCCTACGCACCGGCTTCCACGAGGATGAAGGCGGCATGCTCCGCCGTGTCGTCCATCCCGTGACCGACGCTCTGGAGATTGAGGCGGCCCTCGACCGAGCCGCTGCGCTGGACCTCATCCGGAAACGCCAGACGGCGCCCTTCGCCATGGCCGCTCCGCCGCTGTGGCGGGCCGGGCTGGTCCGGGTGGCGGACGACGGCGGCGCCCTGTTCTGGCTGGCCTTGCACCATTCCATCGGCGACGGCCTGTCGCTCGGCCTGCTGGCGGACGACTTGGCCGCATTGCTGCGCGGGGTGTCCCCGCCCGGCCGTGCACCCGGCTTCGGCCGGTCCGCCGCCAAGGAGGAAAGCTATCTCACCAGCGAGGCCGCCAAGGCGGATGTGGAGCATTGGCAAAACCTGCTGGCCGGAATTGACCCCGCCGCCTTCGAGGAATGGCCTCTCGACAACCCCCGCCCACCGGTGCGCCGCGCGGAGACGGCCAAAGGAAGCCATTGCCACCGCGTCCGCCTCGCCCCCGACGTGGCGGACGCGTTGCGCGCCCTTGCCCGGCGCAACGGTGCAAGCCTGCACGCACTGATGATGACCCTGATGGCGCACGAGGTGCGGCGCCGCACCGGCCGGGCGGCGTTCCTGATGGGCACCGCCACCTCCACCCGCGAAACGGCGGAGGAGGCGGGCGTCGTCGGCTACTTCATCAACATGCTGCCGGTGCCTTTCCGGATGGACCGGAACGAGCCGCTGGAACAGGCGGTCAAGGCCACACAAAGCCGTCTGGCGGAAGCGCTGCGCCATGGCCGTCAGCCTTTCGCGCGCATCCACCAGGAGTTCCGCCGCAGCCACCCGCAGGCGCATCATCCGGCCCGTTACCCGCTGTTCGATCTGGCGGTGACGGAAAATCCGGCAATGGCCACCCCACGGGGTGACGGGCTTCGCTTCGCGGCCATCGACGCCTTAGACAGCGACGGCATCCGGTACGAGTTGCGCCACAGCGCCCCTGCCCAGGATCTTGTCCTGGTGCATGAGGGACAGGCGGACGGTGGGCTGGTCCTTCAGCTCTACGCCAACGCCGCCCTCTACGAGCGGGAAACCGCCCAGGCCTGGACCGCGGCGCTGGCGGGCTGGGTGCGGCGGCTGGCTGATCCGCAGCGGGCGCCGGGCGAACCGCTGCCCGCCCTGCTGCCGGAGGAGGAAACGCTGCTCGCCGCGTGGGAGTGCGGTCCGGCGATGCCGCACCCGGTTCTCTGCTTCCACCACCGGTTCGCCACACTCGCGCGCTCGCAGCCAGACCGGCCGGCCCTCGTCACCGACGACGGCGCGGTCAGCTACGCCGCAATGAACGCCCGCGCCAACGCGCTGGCCCACGCGCTTCTGGCGCAGGGCGTGCGGAGCGGCGACGCGGTCGGCGTCCTGACGGAGCGCTCGCCCGCCCTGCCCGAAGCGGTGCTGGCGATCTGGAAGGCCGGAGCCGCCTATCTGCCGCTGACCCGCGACCTGCCGGCGGACCGGCTGGCCTTCATCGCTGGCGACGCCGCGATCGGTGTGATCGTGGCGCTGGACGGCCATCCCCTGCCCGACGCGCTGGCGCAGGCCGGATACGCCGTCCTCCGCCCGGACTCCCTGGCCGGGGAGTTCCGCGCCGCCCACGCCCATGAGCCGGAGGCCGGGGAGCGCAGCGGTCCTGGAGATCCCGCCTACATCATCCACACCTCGGGGTCCACCGGGGTGCCGAAGGGGGTGGTGCTGCATCATGGCGGACTGCTGAACCTCGGCCTGTCGATGGCACGGATGCTGGGAGTCCAGCCGGACGAGCGGACGCTTCTCAGCTCCTCCCCCTCCTTCGACGCCTGGATCTCCGATTGCGTGATGACCTGGGCGACCGGAGGCGCGCTGGTTCCGATCCGCCGCGCCGAGATGGACGACACCGGCGGGCTGCGCGCCAAGATGGAGCGGCTGGGCGTCACCTCCGCCACCCTGCCGCCCTCCTACCTGCGGCTGTTCGAGCAGGCGGACCTGCCGACCCTGCGCATCCTGATGACGGTGGGCGAGCCGCCCAACACCACCGACGCCCTGCATTACGCGGCGCGGCTGCGCTACATCAACGGCTACGGCCCGACCGAGAACACCGCCGCCGCCAGCATCGGCATCCTGTCCCCGGACTCGCCGTGGATGAGCGCCGGGCGCCCGCTGCCCAACACCGCCATCCACATCCTGGACGAGGACGGCGAGCCGGTTCCCCCCGGCGCCATCGGCCATGTCTGGTTGAGCGGGATGGGGCTGGCCATCGGCTACTTGAACCGGCCCGACCTGACCGCCGCCGCCTTCGTCGAGACGCCGAAGGGCCGCCGCTACCGCACCGGCGACCTCGGCCGCTGGCTGCCAAACGGGGAGCTGTTTGTCCTCGGCCGGTCAGACAGCCAGGTGAAGCTGCGCGGCCAGCGCGTCGAGCTGGGCGAGATCGAGCACCGGCTGGAAGCCCACCCCGGCGTGCAGCAGGCGGTGGCCCTGGTGGACGCCGCGCCGGACGGCGCGCAGACGCTGTGGGCCTTCGTCAGCCTCGCCCCCGACGCCGCGGAGCCGACGCAGGCCGCCTGGGCCGCCCATGCGGCGGCGGCGCTGCCCACCTACATGGTGCCGGCGGCGGTGATCCGGGTGCCGGCGATCCCGGTGACGGTGGCCGGCAAGGTGGACCGCAAGGCCCTGCTGCAGGCGCTGGCCGACCACGCACCCTCCAAAGGCACGGCTTCAGGCGCCTACACCCCACCGCGCAACGCGGTGGAGCAGCGGGTGGCCGAGCTGTGGGCGGAGCAGCTCCAGCGGCCCGTTCCGGGACGCGAGGCCGGCTTCTTCGAGCTGGGTGGCGACAGCCTGCGGGCGATCGCCGTGGTCAACCGCCTGCGCCGCGAATTCGCCTGCAGGATCAACGACCTCTATGAGGCTCCGGTGCTCGCCGACTTCGCGCTGCGCCTGCGGCCCCAGCCGGACCATCTGCACCGCGTCATCACCGCCGTCCGCACCCACTGGCGGGACTATCAGGCGACCCTGCCCGCCTTCGACGCCGCCCGTGACCGCGCGCTGGCCGAGCAGCAGCAAGCCTACGAGGCGCGCAACGCCGCCTACGCCGCCTTCGACGGGACGGAGCGGCGCGACTACAGCGAGGCGCTGCTGACCGGGGCCACCGGCTATCTCGGCGCCTATCTGCTGCGGGAGCTTCTGTCCGATCCGACGCGGCGGGTGATCGCCCTGGTCCGCGGGGGCGACGACAATGCCGCCCGCGCCCGGCTCGGCCGCGTGCTGGCCGGCTATTTCGGAGCGGACGACGGCGCCGCGCTGGTCGCCGATCCGCGCCTGACCGTCCGGGCCGGCGACCTGCGCCGCGACGGGCTGGGCCTCGCGCCCACGGCGCACGGCGCGCTGGCGGAGGGGCTGCGGGCGGTCTTCCACTGCGCCGCCAACGTCAACCACTTCGGCCATTACGCGGAGTTCCACGCCGACAATGTGGAGGCGACCCGCCGGCTTCTCGACCTCGCCGCCGCGCGGCGCGGCGACCCGGCGGACTTCCACCTGATCTCCACCCTGTCGGTCACCGGCAAGGCGCCGGAAGACGGCTTCAAGCTGGTCACCGAATACGACGCGGTGCCCGAGATGCTCGACGAGAACTACTACGTCCGCAGCAAGCAGGAGGCGGAACGGCTGGTCACGGCGGCGCGCGGCGATCTGCGCAACGCCAGCATCCACCGCGTCGGCAACGTCGTCTTCGCGGCGGAGGGCGGGCCGTTGCAGTTGAACCTGCGGGACAACGCCTTCTTCCGGCAACTGGCCGCCTTCGTGCGGCTGGGGGTGGTGCCTGACGATTCGCACGTCTGGCTGTGCCACGTCGATCGCGTCGCCCGTGCAGTGGCGTTGCTGGCCGGTGCCGCCGGCCTCGCCAACGAGACGCACCATGTGGAGAACCACCGCCGCGACACGCTGGCCGATTTCGTGACCTCGGCGGCCGGCATGGCGGGTGCCGTGCGGGCGGGCGGCTTCGACGCGCTGCTCGACCGGCTGGAGCGCGCCATCGGCGAACCCGACATGGACGGCGCGCTGGCCCAGACGCTGGAGGGCTTCGGCCTTTACAGCGGGCGCTCCCCCCAGGCACGCGGCCGGCGGCAGGAGTTGACCTCCGAGCGCACGCAGGGGCTGCTCGGCCGCATGGGCTTCGGCTGGCCGCCGGTTCCCCGCGCCGGGCAGGCCGACATGCTGCGCGCCGCCGCGGACCTCTTCTCCCGATGACCGCCTTCGGAGCCCTCATGCTCACCCATGTCCAGGACCTCGGCTTCCGCACCGGGGAGTTCAGCGTGGAGCCGCTGCCCGACGCCGAGACGGCGCGCGTGCTGGCCGTCCTGACCGCCCGCCACGGGGCGGAAAGCGACGGCGCCGCCCTCGTCCCGGACGGGCGGGAGGCTGAGTTGCGCGGTGAACTGGCGGAGGCAGCGCCCGGCCTGTCCGCCCTGGCCACGGCGATCCGCGACCGGCTGGAGACCAGCCACAGCGGCGTGCTGATCCGCCGCGCCCATCTCGGCCGCCACGACCTCGACACCCGGCGCCGCCTGCTCTACGCGCTGGCCGTCGGCATCGGCGCACCGACCGCGACCGACCGGATCGACCGCAAGGTGGTGTGGGACATCAAGCTCCGCCCCGAACTGGTGCGCAGCGGTGGCGCCTCCACCTTCTCCGAGCACGCCGACGAGGCCGACTTCCACACCGACACCCAGTATTTCCCGAACCCCGAACGCTACATGCTGCTCTATTTCGCCCAGGCGGCGGCCTGCGGCGGCGGGCGGTCCAGCCTGCGCGACGCCCGCTGCGTCCGCGAGGCCCTGAGCGGCAGCGACGAGGGGCGCTGGGCGCTGGACCTGCTGTCGCGAACGGCGCTGCCCTTCCGCATCCCCGCCACCTTCACCCGCACCGGATCGCACGACGCGGTCGAGGTGACCTTCGCCACCGTCTTCGGCGACCGCCCGCTCATCCGCTTCCGCACCGACACGCTGCGCCGCGGGCTGGCCGCCCGACCGGAGCATAACACGCCGGACGTCCGCCGCGCCCTCGCCATCCTCCGGGCGGAATTGGACAACCCGGCGCGGCGGCTGGAGACCTTCATGGAGTCCGACAGCCTGCTGGCGATGAACAACCACGAGGCGCTCCACGGGCGCGGCGCCTTCGCCGACCCGGACCGCCACGCGCTGCGCATCCGCATCGATGATGGCGCGCCGCAGGATGGTGCGCCGAAGGATCAGGCGCGATGAACCTCCTCCGCCTGCTGGGACGGCTGGGACCGGCGCCGCTGCGCCGGCTGGTTCTCTACGCGCTGGGGTCGGCTCTCTTCTCCACGCTGGTGCTGGCCTTGGTCAACCGCGCGGCGGAAGAGATCGCCGCGGAGAAGGCCGACTTCGTCAACATACCGCTGGCCGCCGCCTTCGTCGTCAGCGTCCTTCTCTACATGCTCCTGGAAGGCCGCATGGTCGCCCATTTGTCGGCGGACGCCGAGGAGGTGGTGGACAGCCTGCGCATGCGGCTGCTGGACCAGATCCGTCGCGCCGACCTGTGGAAGCTGGAGCGCTTCGGCCAGACCCCGCTGTTCGAAAGCGTGACGCAGAGCAGCCAGCTCATCTCGCAGAACTCGCAGTTCCTGGCGCTGACGGTGCGTTCGGTCCTGCTGACCGGGACGATCCTGCTCTACATCGCCACCATCTCGCCGGTCGCCTTCCTGCTGATCGGCGGGCTGCTCGGCGCCGGGACGTGGTTCTACATCCGGCTGGGCCGCGCGCTGGAGGAGCGGCAGCGCACCATGATGGCCGAGGAGGCCGCCCTGTTCGAGGGCGTGTCGGACCTGTTCGACGGCTTCAAGGAACAGCGGCTGAACAGCGCCCGCAGCCGCGACCTCAACGCCGCCTTCGCCACCGTGTCCGGCCGCACCACCACGGCCCGCGGCGAGGTGCATCTGCACACCTGGCAGCAGTTCGTGTTCGGCGAATGCGCCTTCAACCTGATGCTGGGCGTGGTCGTCTTCGTGGTGCCGTCCTACTCCAGCGCCATCTCGGCGGAGCTGGTGAAGATCACCGCCGCCATCTTCTTCATGTCGGCTCCGGTCTTCGGGCTGATGCAGTCGCTGGCGGTGATGAGCGCCGCGGAGGCCGCCGCCGGGCGCATGATGGCTCTGGAGGGCCAGCTTTCGGAACTGGCGGAGGCCGGGAGCGACGGCCCCGCCCTGCCGGTGCCGGTCAACTTCGCGGAATTGCGGATGGAGGGGGTGGAGTTCGCCTTCCCCGCCCCGCCGGGCGAGCCACCCTTCGCGGTCGGCCCCTTCGACCTGACCATCCGGCGCGGCGAGGTGATCTTCATCACCGGCGGCAACGGGTCGGGCAAATCGACCTTCATCAAGCTGCTGACCGGCCTCTACCACCCGCTGCGGGGACGGATCACGGTGGACGGGGTGCCGGTCGGGCCGCAGCGCATCGCCGCCTACCGCGAACTGATGGCGACCGTCTTCGCCGACTTCCACCTGTTCGCCCGCCTCTACGGCCAGGATGCCCTCAACCCTGTGGAGGCCGCCGAACTGATGCGCTGGATGGAGATGGAGCGTGTCACCACCCTGGAGGGCGACCGTTTCGGGCGGCGCGACCTGTCCGCCGGGCAGCGCAAGCGGCTGGGCCTCGTCGCCGCCATCCTGGAGAAGGCGCCGATCCTGATCCTCGACGAATGGGCCGCCGACCAGGACCCGCATTTCCGCTTCAAATTCTATCGGGAGGTCGTGCCGGAGCTGAAGCAGCGCGGACTGACCATCGTGGCGGTGACCCACGACGACCATTACTTCGACGTCGCCGACCGCCGCCTGCACATGGAGGAGGGCCGCCTGACCGAACTCTCCCACCTGACGGAGGGCGTGGCATGAGGCTGGCCGCCATCGTCCTGCGCGAGCTTCCGGAGAATCTGCGCACGCTCGCCCTGATGAACGTCCTGTCGGCGATCGCCACCGCGGCTCTGCTGTGGCTGGTCGACGCCGCCGCCAAGGACGCCGCCAAGGGCATCGTCAGCCCGCGGCTTCTGGTGATGTACGCGGTCACCGTGACGCTGTTCGGGGTGACCCACAACTACGCGCTGGTCACCGCGTCCCAGGACGCCGAGCGGCTGATCCACAAGATCCGCCTGCGCCTGTTCGATCTGGTGCGCCGCGCCGACCTCGTCACCGTGGACCGCATCGGGCGGGCGTCGCTGCACGGCGTGCTGACCCAGGACACTCAGACGCTGGCCCAGACCCTGCCGCTTCTGGCGATCGGCGGGCAACAGGCGGTGATGCTGGTCTTCCTGGCGGTCTATCTGGCCTGGCTGTCGCCGCTGGCCTGCGTGATGGCCTTCGCCTTCGCGGGGATCGCCGTGGCGGTGAAGGTCGCGCGGGTGCAGCGCCTGCGCCGCAGCATGGTGGAGGCGGCGGCAGCCGAGACGCGCGTCTTCGACGGGCTGACCGACCTGCTGCGCGGCTTCAAGGAGGTGCGGATGAACCGCCGCCGCGGCGATGGGCTGATCCGCGACCTCGCCGACGCCTCCGCCCGGGCGCGGGCGGTGAACGTCGAGATGAAGGAGCAGTGGGGCCGCAACTTCGCTCTGGTCGAGGCGATGTTCTACACGCTGATCGGCATGATGGTCTTCGTCGTTCCGCTGTTCACCACCGGCTATCACGCGGTGGTGGTGGCGGCGACCACGGCGGCGCTGTTCATCGTCGGGCCGGTCAGCACCGTCTCCTTCGTCACCCCGCTGGTCGCCCAGACCGAGATGGCCCTGTCCAACATCGAAGCGATGGAGGAGCGGCTGCGCGCCGCCGCCGGCCGCGCCCCGGACGAGGGTGCCGAGCGCCTGCCCGGCCCGCCGACCAGCATTGCGCTCAAGGACGCCACCTTCGCCTATCACGACAGTGAGGGAGCGTCGGTCTTCGCGGTCGGGCCGCTGTCGGCGGAGTTCCAGGCGGGGGAGATCACCTTTATCACCGGCGGCAACGGCTCCGGCAAATCGACCATGCTGCGCCTGCTGACCGGGTTGATGCCGTTGAGCGGCGGCCAACTCCTCGCCGATGGGGAGCCGGTGCCGGCGGAGCGGATGCAGAGCTACCGCGACATGATCTCGGCCATTTTCTCCGACTATCACCTGTCGCGCCGCCTCTACGGCGTCGCCGAGCCCGACCCGGCGCGCGTCCGCGCCCTGCTGGAACGGCTGGAGATGCAGGACAAGGTGGCGGTCGCGGATGGCGGCTTCAGCACAGTTTCCCTGTCCACCGGCCAGCGCAAGCGCCTCGCCCTGGTGGTCGCGCAGTTGGAGGACAAGCCGGTCATCGTGCTGGACGAATGGGCCGCCGACCAGGACCCGCATTTCCGCCGCGTCTTTTACGAGGAGCTGCTGCCCGAACTGAAGGCGTTGGGCAAGATCGTCATCTGCGTGACCCACGACGAGCGCTGGTTCGGCCTCGCCGACCGCGTCCATCACATGAACGAGGGCCGCATCGAGGAAGGCCACGGCCACCATCACCTGTTCGCGCTGGAGCCGGCGTGATGGCCCCGCCCCTGTCCTCCTGGCTTCAAGGTTTCCGAGCGGTTTCGGCGCCGCTCCGCTCCCTGGTCTGCTTCCCCTACGCCGGGGCCGGCGCCGCCGTCTTCCGCGACTGGGCCTCGGCCGTCGGTTCGGACACCGAGCTTCTGGCCGTGCGCCTGCCGGGGCGGGAGAGCCGCATCGGCGAGCCGCCGCTGCATCGGGTCGAGGACGCCGTGCCTGCCCTGCTGGCCGCGCTGGAACCGCTGGGCGACCGGCCGCTGATCCTGTTCGGCCACTCGCTGGGCGCCGCGCTGGCCTACGCCACGGCCCGCGCTCTGGTGGCGCGGGGCCATCCACCCGCCCTGCTGGCCGTGTCGGGGCGCCGGGCGCCGCACCTCGCGTCGCGGCGGCCCCCCATCCATGGCCTGGACGACGCGGCCTTCCGCAGCCGGCTTGCCGCGCTGGGCGGCACCCCGCCCGAGGTGCTGGCCTGCGACGACCTGATGGAACTGATGCTGCCCATGCTGCGCGCCGACTTCGCTATGTCCGACGCCTTCCTCGAACCTGATCCACCATCGCTTCCGGTGCCGATCCTGGCCTTCGCCGGGGCGGAGGACACCGAGGCCACGGTGGAAGAGGTCGCCGGGTGGGAACGGCTGGCCGGGGCAGGCTTCACGCTGCGCACGCTTCCCGGCGGCCATTTCTTCCTGCACGGGCAGCGCGCGGCGATTGTCCGATATCTGAAGAAGGAAAATTTCTGAAACCCCTATTGAACGTCGACATTCTTTCTGATGGCAAATCCTTTGACGAAAACAACCGCATTCGTTAGCCCATATGACGGTGCCGCCGGCCACCACCGGCGGCGTTTTCGGAGCGGGCCGTCCCTTCGGGGCCGACAGTCGCCGCGAGCCATCCGGTGCGCGGCGTTCATTGCTGATTTTCTCTCGACAACGTCCCTTTTTGGAGCACCACAGCATGGTCAGTGAGAAGGATACACCGGGCGGCAAGGCGAAGCCGGAAACGGCGGCCGCCCCGGTCTCCACCCCGGCTCCGGAGGCCGTGACGGCCGCCCCCGAAACCGCCCCCCACAGCGCCGACACGTCCGAAGCCGCTCCGGAAACCACTCCGGCCGCTCTGGTGTCCACCGAGGCGCAGGCGGCGGAGATCATCCGCAAGCATGTGCTGCTGTCCGCCGCCGCGGGCGTCATCCCGCTGAACTTCGTGGACACCGCGGCGCTCGCCGTCGTCCAGCTTCGCCTGCTCAAGGAGCTGTCGGAACTGCACGGCGTCGACTTCCGCGGCGACATCGGCCGGTCCGCGGTCGGCACGCTGTTCGCGACGGTCGCCCCAACCGCCCTGGGCGGCAGCCTGCTCGGCTCCATGGCGTTCAACATGGCCCTGCGCTCGGTGCCGGTGATCGGCACGGTGACACGGCTGGCCACCCAGCCGGCCTTCAACAGCGCCTTCACCTACGCGCTGGGCAAGGTCTTCCAGCAGCACTTCGCCTCGGGCGGCACCTTCCTGACCTTCCAGCCGGAAAAGGTGAAGACCTATTTCCGCGAGAAGTTCGAGGAGGCCCGCCGCCGCAAGGGCGCGACGCCGGAGGCGGCCCCGGCCGCGGCCTGACCGCAGCACCCGGACGCCGCCACGGACCGGGAGGACGGGCGGGGACGCCTCCGCGCATCCCCGCCCCCTCCGGCCGCCGTCACCCCTCCGCCCTGCTCCCATTTCAAGGCCGGACGCGCATGCCCCTCGTTCTCGTCATGCTCTATCTCCTCGCCTGTCTGGTGTGCGCCGTCATGGGCCGCAACACCACGATCGGCTTCATCGGCCATTTCCTGCTGGCCTTCTTCCTGACCCCGCCGGTGAACTTCGTGATCCAAGCGGTGGGCCGCCCCAGCACGCAGACACGTGAGAAGATGCTGACGACGAGACCGCGATGACCACGCTGGACCAGTCCACCGGGGACGGCCTCGCCCGCGCCCCCCTGGGGCAGCGCGCCGGCCTCTGGCTGAAACGGCGCAGCGTGTCGATCTACGCCCTGACGCTCACCCTCATCCTCGGTTTCCTCGCCATCGCCCCCGCCGTCTTCGTCGAGGTGCCGTCCGGCCATGTCGGCGTGCTGTGGCTGCGCTTCTTCGGCGGCACGGTCACCGACCGGGTCTACAGCGAGGGCACCCACCTGATCTTCCCGTGGGACCGGGTGACGATGTACGACGTGCGCCTGCGCACCGACACCCGCACCTACGAGGCGGTGGCGGCCAACGGCATGTCGATGACGGTAAACGTGGCGCTGCGCTACCGCATCAACCCGCCCGCCGCCGGTCTGGTCCACAAGCTGGCCGGTGACGATTACGCGGAAAAGCTGGTGCACCCTGAGATCGCCAGCCTCGTCTACGAATTCGTGTCGAAGCACAACCCGGAGAATTTCTACTCGATCAACCGCGCGGACATTCAAGGCTTCCTGCTGCGGGAAGCCCGCCAGCAGTTCCCCACCCCACCGACCGATCTGCAGGCGCTGAGACTACCCCCCGGTACGGCGGCGGACGATTATAACTCCGTGATGATCCGGATCGAGGACGTGCTGGTAGCCGGCGTCAGCTTCCCGCCGCTGGTTCGTCAGGCCATCGACCGCAAGATCGAGCAGCAGCAGATCATGGAGGAATACGATTTCCGCATCGCCCGCGAGATCAAGGAGCGCGACCGCAAGCGGATCGAGGCGGAGGGCGTGCGCGACTTCCAGGACATCGTCGCCCGCAACATCACGCCGGAGTATCTGCGCCTGCGCGGCATCGAGGCGACGCGGGCCTTCGCCACCTCCTCCAACGCCAAGACCATCATCATCGGCGGACGCGACGGCCTGCCGGTCATCCTGAACACCAGCGACGACGCCAAATCGGGAACGGGAGCGTTGGGAACGGCGGCCGGGACCGCAGCCGCTCACGAAACCGCCGCCAAGGAGCCGGACGGGCTCGCCGGCCGCCTGTCCACCCTCGACGAGCCGCCGCCGGAGAACAGCGCGCCGGAAGCACCGCCGGACACCGCCGGGCGCTGAGTCCCGGCGGGACCGCCCCGTCCCAAGGAAGCGGCTACTCGGTGGCCTCGGCGAGCGTCCGGGCGAAATCGCGCTCCATCTCGTCGAGCAGGCGGACCACCTCCGCCGACGCCCGCTTCATCTCGGCGGCGTGGCGTTCGGCCTCCATGCGGTTGCCGGCCTGGAGGGCGAGCAGCGTCTCGCGGCCCGATTCATGGACGGTCCGGTGCGGCGTGGCCATGCCCTTGTAGGTGGGCAGGCGCATCGTCCGGGGATCGTTCACGCTGTCGTACCAGCGGCCGAGACGGCAGGAGTGATGGGTGGACAGGTCGGCCGGCAGAAGCGTGCGCTGGCCGCCCACCGCCTCCATGATCTTGTCCACGAAGGCGAGATGGTCCTGCTTGGCGAGACGGACCAGTTCCCCCACCCCGTCACGGCTCATGCGGTCAACCTCCTCGCGGCCGATCTTCCGCTCGTCGAAGCGGATGTGCAGCCGGTTGTCGTGCCGCGCCACCACCGACCCGCGCAGGGACAATTTGTAACCGGGAAGCGACACGGTCACCTGCCCGCCGGTGGGCGCCGCCCCCTTCGTCTCGGCGTAGCAGCCGCATTCGGAGATGTCGCGGACCAGTGCCGGCGTCTGATCCACGCTGCCGTCGAGCAGGACCGGACGGCGGCGCGTGTGCCGCCGGTTCGCCAGATCGGAGGAGGTGCGGATGGCCCGCGCCAGCAGGGACGGCAGGGTATCCAGCGCCTCCTGCATGCGGTTGGCGCTCTCGCCGACGGTGTAGGCCACGGTGGTGGCGCGCTCGGTCTCGCCGCCGACCTCGGTCATCCGGCTGGCGATGCCGCGGAAAATGCCGGCGACCTCGCCGATGTTGCGGGCGATCTCGCGCGAAGCCGAAGACTGCTCCTCCACCGCCGCGGCGATCGAGGAATTGATCTCCTGCATGGTGGTGATGGTGGTGGCCACCCCGTCCATGCCGGTGATGGCCTGCTCCGCCACCGCCTGGATGGCGCCGACCTTGGCGGCGATCTCATCCGCCGCCTTGGCCGACTGCCCGGCGAGGTTCTTCACCTCCGTCGCGACCACGGCGAAGCCCTTGCCGGCCTCCCCGGCCCTTGCCGCCTCAATGGTGGCGTTCAGCGCCAGCAGGTTGGTCTGCCCGGCGATGGCGCGGATGAGATTCAGGATGCCGCCGATCTCCTGCGCCGCGGTGCTGAGCTGCGCCATGATCTGGCGGGCTTCGCCGCTCTTCTCCACCGCTTCACCGGCGATCCGGGACGCGCCGCTGACCTGCACCGAGATCTCGCCGACCGCGGCCTGAAGCTGCTCCGCCCCGGCGGCGACGGTCTGAGCGGCGTCCAGCGCCTCCGCCGTGTCGGCCGACGTGCCGGTGATGCTGTCCTTCACGGACGCGCAGACGCTGTCCAGGTCGCCGACCGTGCGGCGCAGGTCGGCGGTGTAGCTGGCGACGCTGTCCACCACGTCGTTGGCCTCGTGGTCGATGGAATCGACCATCGCGTCCACCGCCTGGAGCCGCTCGTCGATCAGGCGGTCCCAATAGACGGACAGGGCGGCGTCCAGGTCCATCAGCACCGCCGAGACCACGGCGCGCTGCATGGTCACGATGGAACCGAGCCGGCTGCCGGTCAGCAGCGTGCCGCCCATGCTCTGCGCCAGGGCGGCCATGATCTCGCCCAGGATGAAGGCGTAGCCGCCAACGTACCAGCTCGGGCTCAGCCCGATGCGGTGATGGGCGATGCCGACCGCGCGCACCGACTCCTTGTAGCCATCGTCGAAGCGGCCTTCGAACAGCCGGGTCCAGTGCGCGATCTGGGCGCGCTTGGCACCCTCGACCTGCGCCGGATTGGCGAACAGAGCGGCCAGTTCGGGTTGGGCCATCGTGCGGGCGTAGAAGCGGTCCAGAATCCCTGGCAGGGCCCTGGAGATGATCGGTAACGCCTGCCGCAGGCTGCCGACCGATTCCGGTCCTAAATCGAAATAGGCGGTCTTGGTGACGTCAAGGGCGCGCAGGGAGTCCGGCATGGCGAATGTTTGTATTCTGTAATGAACGAACGCCAACCGATAACATTTCCCCTACACCAAAGGTATCCCTAAAAGGAATTCGCATGCGACATGCTGTCCCACTTCATGATTAACAGATGGTTTAATTTGTTCAATGAGCAACATGGGCGCAATGAATAAGCCTTGAAATACAAACACTTTCCTCAGATTGGCTGGCGAAAGTCGAAACGGCACCTTCACATTGCATGAATCCGGTGCGTCCCAAGGTTGATAAAATTATTTGTTACAAATGCACAGCAAAGGCTACCAATGCACTGCCTTCCCGGTGCTTCCGGGGCGACCCGACGATTTTTCAAGGAGTTTTCGGCCGATGAATCCCCTCCGCACGTTCAGCCTTGCGACAAAGCTGACCATTCTGTGCACGCTCGGCCTGATTGCCCTGTCGGGCGCCCTGACCTACGCGACGATCGTCAAGGTCACCGCCAGCATCAGCAAGGACGCGGCGGAGCGGAGGGAGCAGGCCATCACCAACTTCCGGATGCTGCTCGACCAGAAAGGGTCCGAGTATCGGCTCAAGGACGGCGCGCTGTACATCGACGATTTCAAGCTGGATGCTGCCAATGACATCGTTGACACCGTCCGCAGCGTGACCGGCGGCGTGGCCACCATCTTCCGCGGCGACACCCGCGTGGCGACCAACATCCACAACCCGGACGGCAGCCGGGCCGTCGGGACGAAGCTGGCCCGCGGGCCGGTCTACAGCGCCGTCATCGACGGCAAGGAGCCCTTCCGCGGCGAGGCCGACATCCTGGGCGAGGCCTATTTCACCGCCTACGACCCGATCATCGACCGGAACGGCGAGGTCATCGGCGTCCTGTTCGTCGGCCTCAAGAAGAGCGTCGCGCTGCGGGTGCTCGACGAGGTGGTCCCCAACATCATCCAGGTGGCGGCGGTCATCACCGTCGGCATGGCCCTGGTGATGCTGCTGGTGGTCCGGCGCCAGTTCCGCACGCTGGACCAGATCCGCGGCACCATGTTCCAGCTGGCCGACGAACGCTACGAGGTCACGGTGCCCGGCCTGGACCGCCAGGATGAGATCGGCGCCATGGCCAAGACCGTCGAGGTCTTCCGCTTGAAGGGGATCGACAACCAGCGCCTGCGCGAGGCGCAGGAGCGCGAGCGCCGCGAGGCCGAGGCCGCCAAGATCGCCGCCCTGGAATCCATGGCCCGCACGGTGGAGCAGGAAACCCGCACCGCCGTGGACCGCGTCGCCGAACGGTCGGTCTCGATGGACAGCAACGCCCAGGCGATGGCCAGCTCGGCCGAAACCGTCTCCGCCAACTCGCAGAGCGTGGCGGCCGCGGCGGAACAGGCTCTGGGCAACGCCCAGGCCGTGGCGGCGGCCACCGACCAGCTCACCGCCTCCATCGCCGAGATCACCGGCCAGGTCACCTTCGCCAGCCAGATTTCCCGCCGCGCGGTGGAAAGCGGCCGCAGGACCGAAAACGTGGTGCTCTCCCTGTCCGAGGCCATCGGCCACATCGGAGAGGTCGCCACCTTCATCCAGGATATCGCCAGCCAGACCAACCTGCTGGCGCTGAACGCGACCATCGAGGCGGCCCGCGCCGGCGAGGCCGGCAAGGGCTTCGCCGTGGTGGCCCAGGAGGTGAAGAACCTCGCCACCCAGACCTCCAAGTCGGCGGAGGAGATTTCCCGCCAGATCACCGACCTGCAGAGCATGACCGCCGGGGCCGTCGACGCGGTGCAGGACATCGGGCGGACCATCACCGAGATCGACGGGGTCGCCAGCAGCATCGCCAGCGCCATGGACGAGCAGGGTGCCGCGACCAGTGAGATTTCCCGCAACGTCGGCCAGACCGCCGCCGCCGCGCAGGAGGTGTCGTCCCGCATCGCCCATGTGTCGGAGGAAGCGGCGGTAACCGGCAACCGCGCCGACGAGGTGCGCCGGGTGGCGTCCGACGTGGCGGGAAGCATCGACCATCTCCGCGAGATGCTGGTCCGCGCCGTGCGCACCGCCACGCCGGAGGTGGATCGCCGCCGCGCCCCGCGGTTCGAGGTCAACCTGCCCTGCACCATATCCGGGGCGGTGGGGTCGCTGTCGGGGCACCTCACCAACCTGTCGGAAGGCGGCGCCACGATCAGCGGCCTGGACCGGTCGCAGGTCGGCAATCGTGGCGTGCTGACCATTCCCGGCTGCACCGTCTCCATCCCCTTCGCGGTGCTGGGGGGCAAGGAGCAGGATCTGCATGTCCGGTTTGAGCTGACGCCGGACGTCGCCGACCGCTTCGCCACGGACGTCCAACGACTCACCGCGGGCCTGCACCCGCTTCCGGCGGTCGCCTGAAGCCCGCGGGGCCGGCGTGACCGGAGGGGCAACCCTGCCCCTTCCGGCCACGCCATGCGCGATCCTTCGGACGGGTCAGCTGTTCTTCTTCAGGAAAGCGATCAGGTCCTTGCGGGCCTGCTCGTTCTTCACGCCGGCGAAGGCCATCTTGTTGCCGGGGACGGTGCCCTTCGGATCGGTCAGATACTTGTCGAGATTGGCCTCGTCCCAGGTCAGACCGGCGCCCTTCATGGCGTCGGAATACTTGAAGCTCTCGATGGAGCCCGACGGGCGGCCGACGACGCCGTGCAGGTTCGGGCCGACGCGGTTGGGGCCGCCGGCCTCGATGGTGTGGCAGGCCTTGCACTGGTTGAACACCTTCTCACCCGCATCGGCGTCCTGCGCCGAGGCGATGCCGGGAAGGGCGGCGAACAGGCCGAAGGCCAGAACGGCAACACTACGCTTCATTGCACTATCCTCGATTTCCAATGCCCAAAAGACAGGCACGGCCACCCAAGGCCCGCAGGGCATCCTGCGTTCTTCGCTTCGCCACGATCAATATTCGTCGCATCGGCGCGCGGCGTCCGCCGCTCCGTTACTTGGCCTCGATCATGACAAGCGGCTTGGGAAACCAGCCGCCACCTCGGCCGGCGTTGTAATCCCCGCATGCTGGTATGCACAATGCCGGGCATGGATGGAAGGCATCCCCTGCGACAAAATGCCCGACTCTTTTCGAAAATTTTTCGGGATTAAAATTTTCGGTCACTTCAACCGGCAATGGACCAGCGTCGTTCCGGTGGTGTTGGCCTTCTCGATGTCGGTGTCGCGCAGGTCGGCTCCCGACAGGTTGCAGTTGGTCAGGTCCGCCCCGGCCAGCCGCGCACCCCTCAGGTCGGCGCCGCGGATGTCGCTGTCGGCCAGTTGGGCGTTGCGCAGATTGGTCGGCCACAGGCGCCCGGTGGGCTGGCCGCCCGCCGCCAGAAGCTCGATGGCCCGCATCACCGCGTTGCGCATCATGGCGCGGGTCAGGTCGCAACCCTCGAAGCTGGCCCCGGACAGTTCCGAATTTTCGAAACAAGCCTCCCGCATGCGGCAGCCGGGAAACTGGGCGATCTGCAGCTTGCAGTCGCGGAAGCTCGCCCGCGTGAAGTCGCAATTGCGGAAGATCGCCCCACTCAGATCGCAGCCGTCGAAATCGGTCCCGACGAAGGCCCCGTCCGACACGTCGAACCGCTTGCCCTGCTTGCCGTTGCTGTTGATCCAGCGGACATGGCCCTCCAGCCCCTCCCGGATCTCCGGCGGGAAGTCGGACTGGTTGCGGTGGTAGATGGCGCCCATCATCCGCGCCTCCGCCCAGTCGGCGGTGGCCATGGCGACGTTGCGCAACTCGGCGTCGCGCAGGTCGGCGCCCTGGAAGGTGGCCCCGGCGACCGAGGCATTGTTCAGGATCGCGCCCTTCAGCTTCGCCATGCTGAAATCGGCGCCGCGCAGGTCGGCGCCGCTGAGATTGGCACCGAACAGGGCGGCGTTGCTGAAATCCGCCCCTTCCAAGCTGGCGCGGGTCAGGTTGGCGCCGGTCAGATCAGAGTCGGTGAAGTTCGCGTTGACCAGCACGGCTTCCCGCAGCGCCGCCTCCTGCCGGGCCTTGCGCCGGTCCTTCCACAGCACGAGCTGGCCGGGGCGGAGGTCCGCCCGCTCGAACAGGGTGTTGCGCAGGCAGGCCTTGGTGAAGTTCGCCCCGCGCATGTCCGCCCCGACCAGCGAGGCCTCCCGCAGATCGGCGGAGACGAAACTGGCGCCGAACAGATCCGCTCCGTCGAAGTTGCAGCGCTGGAGGACGCTGCGCCGGAAATTCGCTCCGGTCAGAATCGCGTCCGTCAGGAGCAGCCCCGACAGGTCGAAACCGGTCAGGTCCGCCGCCTTCAATTGAAGGCGCAGTCCGTTCGGGCGCGCCGCCAGATAGAGCCGGTGGGCTCTGATGGCCTGCGCGAGATCCTCCAGGCTCAGGTCCGTCCCATCACCCGGCCCGCTTGTCGGGGTACCACTCATCCCGCTTCTCAGAACCCCTGCAATCGACTCCACGCACGCTCCGTGGACAGCAGCAAGTTTACGCGCAAAATTACTTGCAAAATTGTTAAAAAGGCCGCACATCTCTACATGGCTGCCGCGCGTTTGCACCGCACATTTCAATCGAGCCCAAGCAAAGACGGCCCAAACGCGCCGGATTTGAACTATTCCATATTGAATTTAAGGAATATGCTTGCTCTCTTTTGGAGTGCACTCACCCTGTCGGGTATAACCTGTTGGGGGTATTTGACCTTTTCTCCCTTAATTGCCTCACCCCTCCGTGCTACTCGTCCCGGTCAGCTTCGCCGGCATCCGACGTCTCCGCTCGGGTTCCGGCGGCGGGCGGGATAGGCGCCTCATCGACGCCGTTCCGGCACCGCAGCCGGCAGAACGACAAGAGGGATAAGGGATGACCAACCCGATCAACAGGTCACCACGGGCCGGGGCGGACGGGACCGCGCCCGCCGCAACCACAACCCCCGTCCGGGTCCTGGTCGTCGAGGATGAGACGATCGTCGCCATGTATCTGACCGATATGTTGGAGGAGTTGTCCTACGAGGTGTGCGGCGTCGCCGCCAACGCCGCCGACGCGCTGAAGATCGCCGAGCGGGAGCGCCCCGCCCTGGCCCTGGTGGACATCGGTCTCGCCGGTCCGCAGGACGGTATTGAAACCGCGCAGGCTCTGCGCGAGCGCTTCGCCGTGGGCAGCATTTTCATGTCCGGGGCCAGCGACCCCGTCCTGCTGGAGCGCGCCCGCGCCGCCGGCCCGCACGGCTTCATCCAGAAGCCTTACGACGAGCGCCAGCTGAAGACCCTGCTGAACAACGCTGCCCCCCAGCATTAGCCCCCGTCGCCTTCCGCTTGCCGTCCCATGGCTGCGCCGCTCCGGCGCGCGGCCATTCCGGCGTTCCGCCGGATGCGCCGTCCACCGTGCGCAAGGGGACACCCGAGACACAGGACTGGACTTCTTAGGGACCATCGCCTCATGACGATGACCGACGCTCACGACCGGCTTTCCCCCCAGCTTCTCCTGCGCGCGTTGCGCCAGTTCCGCAAGGGCGACTTCTCCGTGCGCCTGCCCCTGGACCTGGACGGGCTGGACGGCGAGATCGCCGCCGCCTTCAACGACGTGGTGGAGATGAACGAAGCCCTGGTGGAGGACGTCGGCCGGGTCAGCGTCGCCATCGGGAAGGAGGGCCGGATCGGCCAGCGCGTCCGCCTGCCCACCGCCTCGGGCGGCTGGGGCGCCTGCGTGGACAGCGTCAACGCCATGGTCGCCGACCTGACCCAGCCGACCCAGGAGATGGCCCGCGTCATCGGCGCGGTCGCCAAGGGCGACCTGTCGCAGTCCATGCCGCTGGAGGTCGACGGACGCCCGCTGCAGGGCGAGTTCCTGCACACCGCCCGCACGGTCAACCGGATGGTCGAGCAGCTCGTCACCGTGACGGCGGAGCTGACGCGGGTGGCGCGCGAGGTCGGCATCGAGGGCAAGCTCGGCGAGCAGGCCCAGGTGAAGGACGTCGCCGGCACTTGGAAGGACCTCACCGACAACGTCAACCTGATGGCCGCCAACCTGACGGCCCAGGTCCGCAACATCGCCGACGTCACCACGGCGGTGGCGAAGGGCGACCTGTCGCGCAAGATCACCGTCGACGTGAAGGGCGAAATCCGCGAGCTGAAGGACACCATCAACACGATGGTCGACCAGCTCAACAGCTTCGCCTCGGAAGTCACCCGTGTGGCCCGAGAGGTCGGCAGCGAGGGCAAGCTCGGCGGGCAGGCCCAGGTGAAGGGCGTCGCCGGCACCTGGAAGGACCTCACCGACAACGTCAACCTGCTGACCGGCAACCTGACCAATCAGGTCCGCAACATCGCCGACGTCACCACGGCGGTGGCCAACGGCGACCTGTCGCGCAAGATCACCGTCGACGTGAAGGGCGAAATCCGCGAGCTGAAGGACACCATCAACACGATGGTCGACCAGCTCAACAGCTTCGCCTCGGAAGTCACCCGCGTGGCGCGCGAGGTCGGCACCGAGGGCAAGCTGGGCGGGCAGGCCCAGGTGAAGGGTGTGGCCGGCACCTGGAAGGACCTCACCGACAACGTCAACGCGATGGCGACCAACCTGACCAGTCAGGTCCGCAACATCGCGGAGGTCACCACGGCGGTGGCGAAGGGCGACCTGTCGCGCAAGATCACTGTGGACGTGAAGGGCGAAATCCGCGAGCTGAAGGACACCATCAACACGATGGTCGACCAGCTCAACAGCTTCGCCTCGGAAGTCACCCGTGTCGCCCGCGAGGTCGGCAGCGAGGGCAAGCTCGGCGGGCAGGCCCAGGTGAAGGGCGTGGCCGGCACCTGGAAGGACCTCACCGACAACGTCAACCTGTTGACCGGCAACCTGACCAATCAGGTCCGCAACATCGCCGACGTGACCACGGCGGTGGCCAACGGCGACCTGTCGCGCAAGATCACCGTCGACGTGAAGGGCGAAATCCTGGAGTTGAAGGACACCATCAACACGATGGTCGACCAGCTCAACAGCTTCGCCAGCGAGGTCACGCGCGTCGCCCGCGAGGTCGGCACCGAAGGCAAGCTGGGCGGTCAGGCTCAGGTGAAGGGCGTGGCCGGCACCTGGAAGGACCTCACCGACAACGTCAACATGATGGCCGCCAATCTGACCGGTCAGGTGCGCGGCATCGCCGAGGTCGTGACGGCGGTTGCCGAGGGCAACCTGAAGCGCAAGCTGACCGTGGCGGCGCGCGGCGAGATCGCGGCGCTGGCCGATACCATCAACGGCGTGATCGAAACGCTGGCCATCTTCGCCGATCAGGTCACCAACGTGGCGCGCGAGGTCGGCATCGAGGGCAAGCTGGGCGGACAGGCCAAGGTGCCCGGCGCCACCGGCGTGTGGGGCGACCTGACCGACAACGTGAACCAGCTCGCCGCCAACCTGACCACCCAGGTCCGCGCCATCGCCGAGGTGGCGACCGCGGTGACCAAGGGCGACCTCACCCGCTCCATCGCCGTCGAGGCGTCGGGCGAGGTGGCGTCGCTGAAGGACAACATCAACGAGATGATCCGCAACCTGCGCGACACGACGCAGAAGAACGCGGAACAGGACTGGCTGAAGACCAACATCGCCAAATTCACCCGCATGCTCCAGGGCGAACGCGATCTGGTCACCGTCACCAACATGATCCTGTCGGAGATCGCGCCGCTGGTGAACGCCCAGCACGGCGTCCTCTACGTCACCAGCCGCGACGGCGACGAGCCTGTCCTCGATCTGGTGGCCAGCTACGCCCTGAAGGAACGCGACGGGCTGGGCACCCGCTTCACGCTGAAGCAGGGTCTGGTCGGCCAGTGCGCCCACGAGAAGAAGCCGATCCTGCTGACCAACGTGCCGAAGGACTATGTGCGCATCAGCTCCGGCCTCGGCGAGGCGGCGCCGCTGAACATCATCGTCCTGCCCGTGCTGTTCGAGAACGAGGTGAACGCCGTGCTGGAGCTGGCCTCTTTCGGCCATTTCAGCGAGACGCACCGCTCCTTCCTGGAGCAGCTGACGGAAAGCATCGGGATCGTTCTCAACACCATCGCCACCAACATGCGGACCGAGGGGCTGCTGAAGCAGTCGCAGCGCCTGACCGCCGAGTTGCAGAGCCAGCAGGAGGAGCTGAAGACCACCAACGAGCGGCTGGAGCATCAGGCCGCCTCGCTCCGCCAGTCGGAGGAGCTGCTGATGGCCCAGCAGGAGAAGCTGCGCCAGACCAACGAGGCGCTGGAGGAGAAGGCGGAACAGCTCTCCCTCACCTCCAAATACAAGTCGCAGTTTCTGGCGAACATGAGCCATGAGCTGCGCACCCCGCTGAACAGCCTGCTGATCCTGTCCAAGCTGCTGTCCGACAACGGCGACCACAACCTGACCCCCCGTCAGGTGGAATTCGCCCGCACCATTCACGCCGCCGGCTCCGACCTGCTGAACCTCATCAACGACATCCTCGACCTGTCGAAGATCGAATCCGGCACGGTCACGCTGGAGATCGGCGCGGTGGTGCTGGACGACCTGCGCGGCCATGTCGAGCGCACCTTCGCCCAGCTCGCCGAGGAGAAGGGGCTGCGCTTCGACATCGACATGACCCAGCCGCTGCCCGCGGCCATCCAGACCGACCAGAAGCGGCTGGAGCAGGTGCTGAACAACCTGCTGTCCAACGCCTTCAAATTCACCGAGACCGGCGGCGTCACCTTCCGCGTCGGGCTGGCCGGCGAGGGCTGGAGTGCCGCCCACCCCGTGTTGAACGCGGCGGAGGGGGTGCTGGCCTTCACCGTCATCGACACCGGCATCGGCATCCCCGAGAACAAGCAGCGCATCATCTTCGAGGCGTTCCAGCAGGCCGACGGCACGACCAGCCGCAAGTACGGCGGCACCGGCCTCGGCCTGTCGATCAGCCGCGAGATCGCCCGCCTGCTCGGCGGCGAGATCCGCGTGCAGAGCGAATCCGGGGCGGGCAGCGCCTTCACGCTCTACGTGCCGATGGAGTTCGACATCGCCCGCTACGGCGACCCGGCGCCGAAGCTGGCCCCCTTCCCGACGCCGACGCGGCCCATCGTGGTGCCGGGGCCGGAGGAGCGGCTGGCGCTGCCGCAGCACCCCCCCGTCGCCGACGACCGCGAGCGCATCCGCCCCGGCGACCCGGTGGTTCTGATCGTCGAGGACGACGTGAAGTTCGCCTCGATCCTGGTCGACCTGGCGCGGGAGAAGGGCTTCAAGGCGATCCTCTCCCACGCCGGAAGCCCGGCCATGCCGATGGCCCGCAAATACCGTCCGGACGCGGTGATGCTGGACATCGGCCTGCCGGACATCGACGGCTGGGCGCTGCTCGACCTGCTGAAGCGCGATCCGCACACCCGCCACATCCCGGTGCACGTCATCTCCGCCAAGGAGGAGCGGCGCCGCGGCCTCGCCATGGGCGCCTTCGACTACACCGAGAAGCCGGCCGACCGCGAGGCGATCTTCGCGGCGCTCGCCAAGGTCAAGGGCTTCGTGGAGCGCCACCAGCGCCGGCTGCTGATCGTCGAGAAGGTGCCCAATCCGGAGACCGGCGGCATCGCCGGCCTGATCGACCACGACAAGGGCGTCGGGGGCGGGGGCGGTGACGACATCGACATCAGCACCGTGACCTCCGCCGAGGCCGCCCGCGCGCTGCTGGCGAAGGAGCGGTTCGACTGCATGGTGCTCGACCTGACGATCCCCCAGCCCAGCGACTTCGAGCTGATCGACAGCCTGCGCACGCGCGATTCCACCGCCTGGATGCCGGTCGTCGCCTATGTCAGCGACGCCATCGCGCCGGAGGACGAGGCGCGGCTGCGCCGGCTGGCCGAGACGGTGGTGCTGCGCAGCGTCCATTCCGCGGACTCGCTGCTCGACGAGACGGCGCTGTTCCTGCACCGGGCGGTGGACCGGCTGCCCGACGACAAGCGCAACGCGCTCGACCAGATCCGCCAGCGCGACCCGGTGCTGGCGGGGCGCAAGGCGCTGATCGTGGACGACGATTTCCGCAACATCTTCTCGCTCGCCAGCGTCCTGGAGGCCCACGACATGACCGTGCTGCACGCCGAGAGCGGGCCGGAGGGGCTGGAGCTGCTGAAGGCGCACCCCGACCTCGACGTGGCGCTGGTCGACATCATGATGCCGCTGATGGACGGCTACCAGACCATCCGGGAAATCCGCGCGACCGCGTCCGGGCGCGGCCTGCCGGTGATCGCCGTCACCGCCAAGGCGATGAAGGGCGACCGCGAGAAGTGCATCGAGGCGGGGGCGACCGACTATCTCGCCAAGCCGGTGGACATCGATCACCTGCTGTCGCTGCTGCGGGTCTGGGCCGGACGCCGGCAGGACGACGGCCGCAACCCCGGACGGGAGTGAGGAGATGCCGATGCCCCACACCCCGATGCCCGCCGGCTCCCCCGAGATCGAGGACGCCGCCCTGCCGCCGCCGGAGGTCCGGGTGCTCGTCGTCGACGACGATGCGCGAAACCTGCTGGCGATGCGGGAGACGCTGGCCGACCTGGACGCCACGGTGGTCCTCGCCCGCTCCGGCGAGGAGGCGCTGAAGCGCGTGCTCGACCAGGATTTCGCGGCGATCCTGATGGACGTCCACATGCCGGGCATGGACGGCTACGAGACGGCGGAGCTGATCCGCAACCGCCGCAAGTCGCGGCACATCCCCATCCTCTTCCTGACCGCCATCAACAAGGATGAGATGCACATCTTCCGCGGCTATTCCGCGGGGGCGGTCGACTACATGTTCAAGCCGGTGGACCCGGTGATCCTGCGCAGCAAGGTCACCGTCTTCGTCGAGCTGTACCGCAAGACCGAGGAGGTCAAGCGCCAGGCCGCCCTGCGCGAGCGGCTGATGGCCGAGAACTACCGCGTGCGGGCCGAGAAGCTGGAGACCGAGCAGGCGCTGCGCCGGTCGGAGGAGCGGCAGGCGATGATCGCCCGCTCCCTGCCGATCCTGCTCTACACCGCCGGGCCGGAGCGCGGCATGCCCTTCCGCTACGTCACCGAGAATGTCGAGGCGCTGTTCGGCTTCCCCGCAGAGCGCTTCCTGACGGACGGCGGTTTCTGGGAATCGCGCCTTCATCCGGACGACCGCGCGCGCGCCGCCATCCAGTTCGAGGCGATGCGGCAAGGCGGCGTATCGACGGTGGAATACCGCTGGCGCGCCGCCGACGGGCAGTACCGCACGCTTCTGGAAAAGGCCATGCTGTTGCCGGGCGAGGACGGACGGCCGCCGGAACTCTGCGGCACGGTGCTCGACGTCACCGACACGCGGGAGCTTCAGCTCCAGCTCGCCCATGTCCAGAAGATGGAAACCATCGGCCAGTTGACCGGGGGCATCGCCCACGACTTCAACAACATGCTGACCGTGGTCATCGGCAGCCTGGAGCGGCTGGGCCGCATGGCCTTCGACGATCCCAAGGCGGCGCGTCGGGTGGAGATGGCCCTTCAGGCGTCCCTGCGCTGCTCCGACCTGACGCGGCGGCTGCTCGCCTTCGCGCGGCGCCAGCAGCTCCACCCGGAAAGCGTGGACATCGAGGCGCTGGTCCGCAACATGGGCGAGCTGATGGAGCGCACGCTGGGCCCGGCGATCACTGTCGAGATCGACAGCGCGCCGTCCCTCTGCCCGGCGTTGGTTGACCGCACGCAGGCGGAGTCGGCCCTGCTGAACCTCGTCATCAACGCGCGCGACGCCATGCCGTCGGGCGGGACACTGACCATCGCCACGACCATGGTGGAGGCCGAGGAGGGGGACGCCGAGCTGAGCCCCGGACGCTATGTGCGGATGACGGTGAGCGACACCGGCTGCGGCATGCCGTCGGAGGTCCTGGCCCGCGCCTTCGAACCCTTCTTCACCACCAAGGAGATCGGCAAGGGCACCGGGCTGGGGCTCAGCATGATCCACGGCTTCGTGAAGCAATCGGGCGGGCAGATCCGGGTGGAGAGCGAGCCGGGCCGCGGCACCTCCTTCCACCTCCATCTGCCTTGCGCGCCGGCGGCCGCCCGCAAGGCGAAGGAGCCGGAGGACGGCGTGGAAGCCGGTCCGCTGCCCGGCAAGGGCGAGGTGGTCCTGGTCGTGGACGACGACCGCGACGTGCGGCAGGTCGCCGTCCTGACCCTCCAGGATCTCGGCTACACCGTGGTCGAGGCGGAGAACGGGCCGGAAGCCCTGGCCGTGCTCGCCGGGGAACCGCGGGTGGACCTGCTCTTCACCGACGTGGTGATGCCCGGCGGCATGAACGGGCTGGAACTGGCCCTGGAAGCGCAGCGCCGCCATCCCGCCCTGAAGGCGCTCTACGCCTCCGGCTACGCCCATGGCGTGGCCGGAGGGCTGAACGGCGAGGGACCGGGTGCGGAATTCCTGATCAAGCCCTACCGCGACCGAGACCTCGCCCGCGCCGTTCGCAAGGCGCTGGGCGGTGGCGTGGCGGATGCCTTCCCGGAGTTGAAGCGCGCCTGACGATTGCCATCCTCGTCAAAAACCATCCTCGTCAAAGGCCGTTGTCGCCCTTTTGCCCCAACCGCAAGCGGGGCCGTGGTGTTCAGATGACGGTCGCGTTGCAATAAAGGAGTAGCCGACGTGTCCGTTGTCCGCCTGTCCGGGATTCGCTTCGCCTCGGTCCTTTGCCTCGGCCTGTCCGTCGCCCTGCCCCTGACCTCCGCGCCGGCCGCGGCGCAGGTGTTCACCCAGGGCGGATACGGCGCGCCGACCCAGACCAACCCGCAGAGCAGCGGCGGCAACACGACCTTCGGCATCGACAACGACCTGCTGGGCAAGCTGGGCGGGGCCGCGGTCGGGGCGCTCGCCGGGTCGCAGATCGGCAAGGGCAGCGGCAACCTGCTGGCCATCGGCGCCGGCGGCCTGCTCGGCTACTTCGCCGGCGGCTATCTGATGGAGCAGTTGAGCCCGGGCAGCCGCAACGCGGCGCAGAGCGCGGAGACCCGCGCGCTCGACGCGCCGGTCGGGCAGACCATCCGCTGGAACAGCCCGGACAGCACGAACACCAGCGGCACCATCACCCCGATCCGCGCCGGGCGCGATTCCGCCGGGCGGGAGTGCAAGGAGTTCCAGCACAAGGTGACCATCGACGGCCGCCAGGAATCCGCCACCGGCACGGCCTGCCGCGGCGACGACGGCCAGTGGCGCCTCGCCGCCAATCCGTAACCCGGATTACGAGCCGGCCTTCACGCCGACGGTGTGGACGAGCACCGTCATCGTGTCGGTCGGCACCTCCACCGTCACGGGAACGACGCGCCCGCTCTCCGGCGCGCGGGCGAACCACACGGTCGCCTTGCGCTCCACCCCTTCGGCGAAGAAGCGGTCCCGGTCGCGGTCGCCCTCGAAGCCGGCCACCGGACGGACCGTGACCGCGCAGACCTCCGCCGTTCCCGTGGCGATGCGGTAGCGCGACGACGGCAAATCCCCCTTGCCCTGCGGCGTCATGATGATGTCGTAGCGGCGGCGCCCGTCATAGACGGGATAGCGTCCGCCGCAGCCGCCCGCCCGACTGGCGGTCAGGATCACCGCCGCCCCGGCGCTCAACGGATCGATGCTGCCCCGGCGGCTGTCCGGCGGCACCCGCGCCGCCTTGTCGGGGCTGAGCGGCGGGTCGGCTGTCACGTCCACCCCGTCGGGGCCGAAGCTCAGCGTCATGATGTCCTGCTTGCGGCGCAGCCGGCGCTCGCCGCGGAAGCGGTCCGGTTCGGCGGTGCCGGCCTCCAGCCGTCCGGCGGACTCGGCCCGGTAGCGGAAATTGGTGAAGAGGCCGAGCCAGGGCACCGCCTCCGCCTCCAAGGCCGCCCGGTAGCGGCTGGCGCCGCCCTCCGCCGCCTCGGTCAGCACGACGCTGCCGCGCGCCAGTGAGACGCCGCCGCCATAGGCGGCGAAGTCCAGCTCCAGCGTGGCGGCCCGGCCCGCCGCCGGCGATAGAATCAGCAGGCCGGCGGCCAGGAGAATCCGCTTCACGGCGATCGCCTTACGTCGATGGTCCGCCCTCCGCGACGACCAGATCCTGGTACTCCGGGTGGCGCTGGATGTATTTGGCCACGAAGGGGCAGACCGGCACAACCTTCTGCCCGCTGGAGCGCGCATCCTCCAGCGCGCCGCGCGCCAGCGCGGAGCCGACGCCCTGCCCGGCCATGCTTTCCGGAACCTCCGTGTGGGTGAAGACGATGGCCCCGTCGCGCTTTTCGTACTCCACCACCGCGGTGGCGTCGCCCACGGTCAGCTCGTACCGGTTCCTGGCCGCGTTGTTCTTCACATCCCCGCTCATGCCCCACCCTTTCCCTTGTCGTCGAAACCGATCACCACCCCCTCGTCGGGCCGCAGGCGGAGGATGCCGGACACCGGCTCCCCACCGCGGTCGAGATGGGTGGACAGCCGGATATGGGCAGCGTCGGGCATCGCGTCCACCATCCGCTCCACCGCCGACAGGTTCAGCAGGATGCGGAAGCGGCCGGTTTCATGACGGCGCTCATAGACCAGGACGTCGTTTTCCGCCGACACCGGCTCGTAGCGCCCGACCGACAGGGCCGGTTCCCTCCGCCGCAGGGCCAGCAGGGCGCGATGGAGCGCCAGCATGGAGGACGGGTCGGCCGCCTGCGCCGCCACGTTCACCCGGTCATGGTCGGGTCCGAGCGGCAGCCAGGGCTGGCCCGTCGTGAAACCGCCTTGCGGGCCGTCGTCCCAGGGAATCGGCGTGCGCACCGGGTCGCGGCCCAGCCCCAGGCCGGGGATGTTCTTCTCCCACGGGTCCTGCACGCGGTCGGGGGGAATGTCCACGTCGGTCATCCCGATCTCGTCGCCCTGGTAGAGCGTCGGCGTGCCCCGCAGAGTCAGCAGCAGCATGGCCGCCACCCGCGCCTGGCCCTGTCCCAGCCGGCTCGCCACGCGGGAGCGGTCGTGGTTGCCCAGCACCCAGTTCGGCCAGCCGCCCGGCGGCAGGGCGGCCTCGTAGGTGCGGATCAGGGCGGCCAGCGCCTTGGCCTCCCACGGGGTGGACAGCAGATGGAAGTTGAAGGGAAGCTGGAAGCCCGTCAGGTCGGCGCCGTAATAGGCCATGAGCTGGTCGATGGGCAGATAGGCCTCCCCGATCAGCAGCCGGTCGGGGCCGCACTCATCCGCCACGCGGCGCATGGCGGCGATGGCGTCGTGCACCTCCGGCTGGTCCACGGTGTGGAGGCGGATCAGGCGGCGGACCGGCGACATGCCCTCCCGCCAGCCGGGGTTCGGCGGGTTGTCGCGGAACCGCGCGTCCTTGATCAGGTGGTGGATGGCGTCCACCCGGAAGCCGTCCACCCCGCGGTCCAGCCATACGCGCAGCGCGTCGAGCATGGCCTCGCGCAGCTCCGGATTCCGCCAGTTGAGGTCCGGCTGCTCCTTCAGATAGGCGTGGTAATAGTATTGGCCGGTCGCCTCATCCCATTCCCAGGCGCCACCGCCGAACTCCGACAGCCAGTTGTTCGGAGGCCCGCCATCGGGAGCCGGGTCGCGCCAGATGTACCAATCGCGCTTCGGGTCGGTGCGGGACGAGCGGCTGGCCTGGAACCACGGGTGCCGGTCGGAGCTGTGGTTGGGCACGAAATCCAGGATCAGCTTCATCCCCCGGCGGTGCA
Organism: Azospirillum brasilense; assembly: GCF_001315015.1. Classification (NCBI taxonomy): domain Bacteria; kingdom Pseudomonadati; phylum Pseudomonadota; class Alphaproteobacteria; order Rhodospirillales; family Azospirillaceae; genus Azospirillum; species Azospirillum brasilense. Next base: position 562,919 of record NZ_CP012916.1, read on the forward strand.
GCTCCGCCAGCAGCCGGTCGAAATCCGCCATCGTCCCGAACAGCGGGTGGATGCCCGTGTAGTCCGACACGTCGTAGCCGAAATCGGCCATCGGCGACGGGTAGATCGGGGACACCCACAGCGCGTCCACCCCGAGCGCCTGGAGATGGTCGAGCCGGGCCAGGATGCCCGGCAGGTCCCCCACCCCGTCGCCGTTCGAATCCTGGAAGGAGCGCGGGTAGACCTGATAGATCACGCCGCTCTGCCACCACGCGAAGCCGTCCGCCGCGAAGCCGTCCGCCATGAGCGGGCCCTCAACCGATCAGCAGGGATTCGGCGCCGTCGATCCAGACGGGGGTGCCGGTGATGTGCTTCGACCGGTCCGACGCCAGAAACAGGGCCAGTTCCGCCACGTCGGCGCTGCTGCCCGGCTTGCCGCGGGTCAGCGGGATTTCGCCGTCGGGATACTCGGCGGCCTCCTCGGCCTTCTCGGTGTTGCGCGACTGGGTGTTGTCCTGGATCGCGGTGTCGATCATTCCCGGACAGATGGCGTTGACGCGGATGCGGTGCTTGGCCAGTTCCAGCGCCAGCATCTGGACCATGGCGACCTGCGCCGCCTTGGTGCAGGAATAGGCGGTGGCCCCGGCGTTGCTGAACACCCGCGTGCCGTTGATCGAGGCGGTCACCAGCACCGACCCGCCGCCCGCCGTCTTCAGATGCGGCACCGCGTGGTGCAGCGTCAGGTAGGTGCCGCGCAGGTTGATGTTGATGGTGCGGTCCCATTCCTCCGGCGTCAGCTCGTCGATCGGCGCCCAGACGCCGTTGATTCCGGCGTTGGCGAAGACGATGTCCAGCCGCCCGTACTCCTGGACCAGCCGGTCCACCGCCCGCTTCACCGCCTCGCTGTCGGCGACGTCGGCGACCAGGGGAATCGCTTTGCCGCCCGCCGCGGTGATCTCCTCCGCCGTCTTGCGGATTTCGTCCTCGGTGCGGCTGAGCACGCCGACGCTCGCCCCGGCGCTGGCGAACAGGGTGGCGGACGCCTTGCCGATGCCCGACCCGGCCCCGGTGACGAGGGCGACTTTTCCGTTCAGATCCATGATGAAACCGGCTCCGCTGCTTGTGCTGGGACAGCAGAGCCAACCGATGGAGGCCGGGCCGGTTCCCGTCTTTCTACGCCCCCGCGGCGCGCGCGCGGCGGTTCACCAGCCAAATGCCGGCGCAGACCAGCAGCATCGCCGCGGCGAGGCTCGCGCTGACCCGCTCGCCCAGCAGCAGGGCGCCGGACAGCACGCCGAACAGCGGCGTCAGGAAGGTGAAGGCCGACAGGCGGGCCGCCGGGTAGCGGGCGACCAGCCAGAACCAGGCGAGGTAGGAGGCGAAGGCCACCACCACGATCTGGAAGGCGAGGCAGGCGAGCGCCAGCGGGCCGGGCGCGGTCACCCCCGCCTCGCCCATCAGAAGCGAGGCCACCGGCATCACCGCCCCCGACACGGCGAGCTGGTAGAACAGCACCTTGGTCGAGCTGGCGCGGACCAGCTTGCTGCCTTTGATGACGAGCGTGGTGGCCGCCCACAGCACCGCCGCCGCCAGCACCATCAGGTCGCCGACCATCTCGCGGTTCGTTGGCAGGCGCAGCCCATCGGCGAAAGCGACGGCCACACCGACGAAGGCGCAGGCCAGCCCGGCCGCCTGGACGCCCCGCATCCGCTCCCCCGGCAGCAGCAGATGCGCCCCGACCGACACCAGGAAGGGCGCCGTGTAGAGGAACAGAATGCTGCGCGACACCGTGGTGTAGGACAGCCCCGTGTAGATCAGCAGGAACTCCCCGGCGAACAGCGTACCGGCCAGCAAACCCAGCCCCAGCGTGCCGTCCCGCTCGAACAGGCGCATGCCGCGCAGCGCCGCCCAGGCCCACAGCAGCGCCAGCGCGCCCAGCGAGCGCAGCCCGCCCTGAAGCACCGGCGAGAATCCGGTCATGGCAACCTTGATGGCGACCTGCTGCAGGCCCCAGAGCAGGCAGAGCAGGACCAGCGTGGCGGAGGCGGCGCCGTCCAGCTCCGCGCGGCGTTCGGTCATGGCAATAGCGGTCATGATGATGGCTGCGGCGGCGCGGCGGTCCACCGCCATCCCCACCGCACGTCCTCCCGGCTTTTCTTCCTTCGACGTGCAGAATGGGACGGCGCCGGGAAGCCGGTCAACGAACGCCTGCGAAGGGCAGACCCGCGCGGCCCAGGTGGACTTTTGTGCAATGCGGTACGCAGGCATGCCCATAATGCGCAGCTCACCGCCGTCCCGAGGTTCATATTGAATGGGCAATCGACGGCGCCGCCTCTGCGGCAGCTACCCCTCCCACGGCAAATCAACACCCGAAAAGGAACGGACGTGATCCACAAGATCATGGACAAGATCGACCGCGTCATCGCCCAGAAGCGTGAGAACGGCGAGCTTGATGCTTGGCTATCCAACGGTATGGCCCGCCGTTACTGCCAGGAACTGACGGCTTCACAAAGGCACTATTACCCCGCCCTGCTGCTGTATGTGGAGAGGCACGCCGGGATCGGGTGAGGCGGTGTTCACTCCGCCGCTTTGACGACCGGCCCTTCCAAGTCCGACCGGCGGGCGCGCAGGGTGGCGAGCTTCGCCTCAAGCTTGCGGATTTTCTTGTCGAGCTTCTTCGCCCGCTTGCCGTCCTTCTTGGAGACGGTGCCGCCGCGCGCGGCGATGCGGGCGTTGATCGCCGCCTTCGTCTCGTCCGGCAGGCGTTTCCAGTGCCTCACCTCCGCGCGGGTGCGGAAGCAGCCCATGCAGCGGTCCGCCGCGTCATAGCGGCAGAGCTTCGTGCAGGGATTGCGGGTGTCGTGCGTGCTCATAGCGCCATAGGATGGGTGCGGCAGGGCCGAAGGAAAAGCCCCGGCCGCCCCGTCCTGCGGACGATTCTCAAAAAAGCGGGTCTCCGATCATCAGGGCGTCACACGCCCGGACAGGCAGGAGGCCCGCGCCCGCTCGTCCACCGCCATCGCCGCGGCGCCGGCTCCCCCCTCCCCGCCATAGAGCGCGGCGGGAAGCGGCCGGCCGGTGGCCTCACCCTCCTTGCGGTGCCAGGACAGGATGCAGGAGCACACCCGCACCGCCGCCTCGGTGGAGCCGGTGCTCTGCGCGGCGAAGGGGCTGGCCTCGCAGGCCGCCAGGAAATCCCGGTTCGCGTCGGTCCGCCCGCCGTCCGGCGGGTCGCCGCTGAAGACCAGCAACGCCGCTAGGCACGCGAAGAAGAACACGAACAGCAACGAACGCGGGTTGCGGAACACGGGCGAAACCCTCCCTTCAGGCCGAACGGATCTGCCGCAGGAACGCCCCGGCCTGCTCGCGCAGGGCCAGCGCCTGCCGGCCGAGGTCGGCGGCGGCGGAGCGCACCTCCGACGCCATGGTGCCGGTCTCGTGCGCGGAGGCCGACACGTCGCGGACGCTGTAGGTCACCTCCGATGTGCGGTCGGCGGCGCGCTGGACGCTACGGGCGATCTCGCCGGTGGTGGCGTTCTGGCGATCGGCGGCCCCGGCGATGCGGCCGACCAGATCGTTGACCGCGACCACCGTGCGCCCGATGCCGCCGATGGCCGTCACCGCGCTGCCGGTCACCGCCTGGATCTCCGCAACCTGTTGGGCGATCTCGTCGGTTGCCCTGGCCGTCTGGTTGGCGAGCCCCTTCACCTCGTTGGCGACGACGGCGAAGCCCTTGCCGGCCTCCCCCGCCCGCGCCGCCTCGATGGTCGCGTTCAGGGCCAGCAGGTTGGTCTGCGCGGCGATGCTCTGGATCAGCGTCACCACCTCTCCGATCTTGCCGGCGGCGGCGGCAAGGCCCTCGACCGTGTGGTTGGTGCGCTCCACCTCCTCCACCGCGTTGCGGACCATGCGGGAGGATTCGTCGATCTGGCGGGACACCTCGACAATGGACGCCGTCAGCTCTTCGGTGGCGCCGGCCACGGTCCGCACGTCGTCGCTGGCCTCGCCCGCCGCACCGCTGACCGCGGCGGCCTGCCCGCTGCTGTTCTCGGCGATGCCATGCAGGCGCTGGGCGTTGGATTCGAGCTGGGCCGTGGTGGCGCTCAGCGTCTCGACGACGCTCAGCATCGTGCCTTCGAAGTTGCGGGCGACGGCCTCCAGCGCGTCGCGGCGGTCCCGTTCGGCGCGGGCGCGCTCCTCCGCCTGGGCGGCGTCGAGCCGGGCGACCCGCTGCGCGTTCTCCTTGAAGACGCTCAGCGCCCGGGCCATCCCGCCGATCTCGTCCTTGCGTCCCAGCGCCGGAACCTCGACCGACAGGGTCCCCGTCGCCAGTCGCTCCATGGCGCCGCGCATGGCGGACAACGGGCGGAAGATGCGCCGCGACAGCAGCAGGCTGCCGCCGGCCACCAGGAGCGTCACCACGGCGCCCAGCCCGCCGATCATCGTCTGGGTGTCGCGGATCGGGGCGAAGAATTCCGCCCTCGGCACGCCGACATAGAGCACGCCGACCACCTTGCCCGAGCGGTCCTTGATCGGGTCGTAGGCGGTGTAGAAAGGAACGCCCAGAATGTCGGCCTGCCCGCGGTACGGCTCGCCCCGCACCAGCACGGCGTCATAGACCGGCCCCTTGGCCAGCTTGGTGCCGACGGCCCGCCCGCCGTCCGGTTTCTGGACGTTGGTGGTGACCCGCGTGTCGCCCATGAACAGGGTGGCGGTGCCGCCGACCAGCGCCTTCACGCGGTCCACCGGTTCGAAAAAGCCGTTCAGCGCGCGGTCGCCGACGTACAGCGCGCCGTCGCGGACGCTGATGTCGCGCCCATACTGGTTCAGCACGTCCCAGGCGACGCGCATGTTGGTTTCCTGCCGCTCGACCGCCATGCGCTCCGCATAGCGGCTCAGCAACGTTTCGTTGACCGCAAAGGTGGCGCTCGTCAACACGACCAATCCACCGACACACAGCGACACCGTCTTGCCCGAAAGCGACAGCGAGCCGACCCCCGTCAGCAACCCCATGGCGAACCCCCGCGCCCAATGATGCCCATTGAATCCGAGCGTTTCGTACCCCAACGAACCGCAGCGGCATAAAAGCGTCAGAGGCTCTTAACAAATCGTTCCGGGCCGCACCATGCCTCGCCCGCGGCGGGGCGTGGCGCATCCTTGTTTAGAGCGATTCAAATATATATGAACAGCTGTTCATATAGATTGACACCCACACTCTCCGGCGTTAGGGTCCGCCCCGTCATTGGGGAGTAGCCACCCTCCTGCGAGAGGGGCGTGCGCCAACAGACTCGGGACCATCCTGCCTCAGGCGGTCCCGTGGCGCACGCGGCAGCCGGACAGAGTCCGGCCGGTTCGGCAAGACCGATGGTGCGGACGCTCCCGAAGGCCAACCGGGGGTAGCCGTGCTGTCGTGTCCGTTTGGCCGGAGTTCGTTGCCATGCTCGGTGTGACCTCCCTCGTCCTCGCCGTCAGCCTTTCCATGGACAGCTTCGCTGCGGCGCTGGGCCGTGGCGCCGTTCAGAAGCGTCCCGGCCTGTCCGAGGCGTTGCGGGTCGGTTTCGCCTTTGGCCTCTGCCAGCTCTCGATGGCCTCCATCGGCTGGGCGGTGGGTTCGGCCTTCGCCGGCTTCGTCCAGGCGATCGACCACTGGATCGCCTTTGGCCTGCTGCTGCTGATCGGCGGATCGATGATCCGCAACGCGCTCGCCGGGGAAGAGGACGACGAGGCGGCGGCTGCGCGGTCGGGCTGGCTGGCCCTGCTGACCGTGGCGGTGGCGACCAGCATCGACGCCAGCGCGGTGGGAGTCGGCCTCGCCATGGCGGATGTGAACATCGCGGTGACCGCCAGCCTGATCGGCGTCGTCACCTTCCTGATGGGCTTCGGCGGCGTCCTGCTGGGGCGCGCCGCCGGCCCGCTGCTCGGCCGTCGCGCGGAGCTGATCGGCGGCCTCGGCCTGCTCGCCATCGGCACCAAGATCCTGGTCGAGCACACCCTTCTGTAACGCTCAACCGCCAGCGGACGCCTTTCTCAGGCGGCGACCGCGTGGATGGTGTGGCCGGCGGCGGCGGCGGCCACCGTCTGGGCAAGCAGGCCCGGACGCTCCTGAACCCGGTCGCAGACCGCGCTGAAGTCGATGGACAGCGCCCGCTCTCCACGGTCGCGCAGGTCACGGCAGCGCCGTTCGGCGTGCTCCAGCGTCGCCACGGCGGCCCGGATGACCCCAGCCGCGATCTTCAGCCGGCTCGCCCGCGCCGCGCCGGCAATCTCCTGGTCGTTCTGCGCCAGCCAGTGGGACAGCCCCTGCGCCGCCGCCGTGAACTCCCGCTCCAGCGCCGCCGGGTCGCAGAGGAAAGCGCCGCTGGGCAGATGCAGCCGGCCGTTGGCCGATGGGAGCGACAGCGCCGCCGCGATGATCGCGGAGGCCAGTTCCTGCCCGGAAAAGGGCGTCGTCACACAATCACTCATCATACAGGCGTTCATCGGTTCGCTCTCCAGCAGGACCCGGCGCCCGGTCAGGGCGCAGACAATGTCAGGGCACGGACAATTGCGCGCGGGCCATGCCGCCGTGCAGCGTGTCGAAGCAGACCACGCAGTCCGGCGAGTCGGCGATGTAGGCCAGAACGTCCGCATAGGGGCCGTCGATGTGGATGAGTTCCGCCCCGCGATCCTCCGCCGCGCCGCGGCTGTGGGTGATCGTCAGCATGTCCATGCGCGGGCCGCGCCCGCCGGTGGTCGCCGCCAGAACCGCGGCCCGCTGCCGATGATCAGAATGGCGATGATCGGGGCGCAGGGCGACCACGACGCCAGCGGGAGCGGCATCGTCGACACCGCGGACGGCATTCGGGCGGCTTCCGGGACGGGCGGCGGAGAGGGTCTTGACCATGGCTCACCTCAAGGGCTCGGGCTGGCGATGCGGAGGACGGACTGGCTTGGCGGAGGGGGCGGACAATCGCCCCGCCTCACTGTTTGTATACCGTATCCCAGAACAATCTTAGCTTCAATGGCGTTTTTGCGAAATTTTCATCCCGCTCCGCAGCAAGACACCCTTTGACCCCAGAGTCCGGGCGGCTTTTCCGCAGGGAGGAAAAGCGTAGGCTCCGCGCTGGACAGGCGGGCGCGGGCGTGCTCAGAGGATAGGGTCGGTCACTGTCACGGGAATCGGTCCATGGACCCGGTCGCCACTTCCGTCATCCTCGTCCACGGCGCTTTCGCCGACGGCTCTGCCTGGAGCCGCGTGATCCCCCTGCTCCAGGCCCAGGGGCTGGAGGCGATCGCCGTGCAGAATCCGTTGACCTCGCTGGACGAGGACGTCGCCCATGTCCAGCGCGCCATCGACCGCGCCAAGGGGCCGGTGGTGCTGGTCGGCCATTCCTGGGGCGGGGCGGTGATCACCCAGATCGGGAATCAGGACAAGGTGAAGGCGCTGGTCTATGTGGCGGCCTTCGCGCCAGGGGTCGGCCAGTCGCCGAACGACACGCTGAAGCCCTTCCCGCCCTCGCCCGGCTTGTCCAGCGTGTCGATGGACCGCGCCGGCTATCTGCATTTGTCGGCGGAGAGCTTGGCGGCGAACTTCGCCCAGGATGTGCCGGCGGCGGAGGCGGCGCTGCTGGCCGCGACGCAGGGACCGGTCCATGCCGGCTGTTTCCGCACGCGGGTGACCGCCGCGGCGTGGGAGCACAAGCCGTCCTGGTATGTCGTCGCCAGCGAGGATCGGATGCTTCCCCCGACCTTCCTGCGGGCGACCGCCGAGCGCATCGGCGCGCGGACGGTGGAGGTCGGGGCCAGCCACATCCCGCACGCCTCCCGGCCCGACGCGGTGGCGGCGGTGATCATCGAGGCGGCGGGCGCCCGCTGACGGGCACCCGACCGCTCTCAATCACGATTTCAGGGGCACGGTTTCAGGGGCACGGTGTCACGGCATCATCCGGCGGCGCAGCAGCAGGCGGGCTCCGGATCGGACTCGTCGTCGTTCGCGGCGACGCAACCGTGCGCCGTGCCCAGCAGCCGGTGGAGATAGTCGCTCCACAGCGACCCGCAGGCCGGGGCCGGCGGTGGAACGAACGGTGTCGGCGACACGTCCAGCGGAGGCGGTTCCGCGTGCCGGTCGAAGGTCATGGGCGTCTCCTCCAAAATGCCACCCGCCGACCGGCGGGCGTTGGCGCTTGCTGCGCTCTGATGCGCGCTACGATAGCGGAAGTCGGTGCCCTGCACAGCCTGTTCGAAAGCCACCCCACCTCTGGCATAGAGGCCGTCATAGAGGAGGGATCGGCTGGTCAGGCCCATCATTGGCACCGACAGCTGTGCCGTGACGCCAATCCCTTTCGTCTGTTGATGAGGCGCGAAGCTGCATCGATAAGGAGAGAGGCGCGTCATGGCGAATCTTCAGAACATCCTCGGCACCCTTCTGGCAACCGGTATGGGAGGGCACAGCCGCAGGAGCGCACAGGATCTTGGGTCGATCCTGAATCGTTCGGGAATGGGTGCCGGACCTGCGATGCACGCCCGCAGCGGTATGGGCGTCGGCCCCATGGCCGGACTGGGCGCGCTGGCCTACCTCGCCTACCGCGCCTATCAGGAGCGTCAGCAGAACATGCCGCCCTCCGGACAGCCTTCCTCCGGACAGGCGCCGGATCGCTCCGGGCAGCCGGGGGCCAGCCCATGGGGGGCGCCGCCGTCCGGTTCGGGCAACACGCCGGGGGGCATCCTCGGCGGCATCCTCGGCGGGGCCGGCGCTTCCGGCGGCGGATCGCTGGGCGAGCGGCTGTCCCAGGTCTTCCAGCAGCGCACCGCTCCCCCGCCCGACGCCGCCCCGTCGGGAGCCGGCGAAGGCGCGTTCCCGGAACTCGCCATGGAGGACCAGCACGCCCTGCTGCTGATCCGCGCCATGATCGCCGCCGCCAACGCCGACGGTGAGATTTCCCCGGCCGAGCGCCAGCGCGTCATGTCCGCCCTGGACGAGGCCGGCGGCGGCCCGGAGGAACGGCGGATCGTGGAGCAGGAGCTGTCCCAGCCGCAATCGCTCGACTCGCTGGTCCGCTCCGTGACCGATCCGGACATGGCGGAGCAGGTCTATCTGGCCTCGCTGATGGCGGTGGACCGCGAGCATGAGGCGGAACGCGCCTATCTCACCTACCTCGCCACCCGCCTGAAGATCGCCCCGCAGCGCGCCGAGCAGCTCAACCAGGCGGCATAACCGCTCCAACCACAAGCCCCCTCCCGCCACCCGGCGGGAGGGGGCTTTTCGTTGACGGCACTCTCTTGACCGCACGGCCACAATCGGCGCAGGGTCTTGTCCCACTCTCCGCCACCGGGACCAACACCATGCTGCTGGATGACGCCGTCGACCGCGTGCTCCGCGATCTCGAGAGCTATGGACGCGACAACGACGCGCGCGAGGGCGACCGTGCCCGCAAGATGCTGAATCTGGAGCGCGAGACTGCGGAGCTTCTCCACATGCTGGTGCGCAGCGGGCGCCGCCGCCGGGTGCTGGAGATCGGCACCTCCAACGGCGTCAGCACCCTGTGGCTCGCCGCGGCGTTGCAGGCCATCGGCGCCACCGAGCCGCTGACCAGCATCGAGCGCGATCCGGGCAAGAGCGCCCAGGCCGCCACCAACCTGGAGCGCGCCGGGTTGGCCAGCCGCGTCACCCTGCTGGTCGGCGACGCGACGGAGACGGTGGCGGGGCTGGACGGCCCCTTCGACTGCGTGTTCTTCGACGCCGACCGCTGGAGCGCCCCGGAGCAGCTGCGTCTTCTGCTGCCGAAGCTGGAGCCGGATTGCCTGCTGCTGGCCGACAACGCCCTGTCCCACCCAAAGGAGATCGCCGGCTACATCGCGGCGGTGGAGGCCCTGCCCGGCTTCGGCTCCACCGTCTTCCCGGTGGGCAAGGGGCTGCACGTCGCCTGCCGCCCCTGACCACACCGGTCCTCAGGCCGTCTCGCTCGCCAGCATCGCCGCGGCCAGCCGGCTGACGGCCGGGTAGTCGGTCTTGCCGGTGCCGAGCAGGGGGATCGTCTCCACCCGCAGCACGTCGCGGGGAATGGCGATCTCCGGCGCGCCCTTGGCCTTGGCCGCCGCCATCAGCGCGTCGCGGGTCGGGCTGGTGCCGGCGGTGACCAGGACGATCCGCTCGCCACGCCGGGCGTCCGGCAGGGCGACGGCGGCATGGGCGGCGTCGGGGTCGGCCTGGAGCGCCAGTTCCTCGACCAGCCCCAGCGGGACCATCTCGCCGGCCACCTTGGCGAAGCGCTTGACGCGCCCGACAATGCGGATGAAGCCGTCGGCGTCGATGTCCACGATGTCGCCGGTGTCGTGCCAGCCGTCCTCCGGCGGTTCGACCACACCGGGATTGTCGGCGCGCATGTAGCCCTTCATCACGTTCGGGCCGCGCACCCGCAGCCGCCCGCCCACCGGCACGCCGGGGACCGGCAGCAGCTCCGTCTCGATGCCCGGCAGGGCCTGCCCGACCGTGCCGGGGCGGAAGCGGGCCGGCGTGTTGACCGCGATCACCGGCGATGTCTCGGTGGTGCCGTACCCCTCCAGAAGATGCACGCGCAGCCGTTCCGTGTAGGTGCGGCGCGTCTCCTCCTGCAACCGCTCCGCCCCGGCGAAGACCAGCCGCAGCGAGCGGAAGTCGTAGGGGTCCGCCGCCCGCGCCCAGGCGTTCAGGAAGAAGTCCGTGCCGAACAGCACCGTGGCGTTGGTCTGGTAGACCAGCTCCGGGATCAGCCGGACGTGGCGCGGGTTGGGGTAGAGCACCGTCTTCACCCCGTTCAGGATCGGCAGCAGCATCCCGCCGAGCAGCCCGAAGGAATGGAAGACCGGCAGGCAGTTGAACACCACGTCCTGCCGCGTGAAGTCGACGACGGAGGCCACCTGCGCCATGTTGGCGAGCAGGTTGTCGTGGGTCAGCGCCACGCCCTTGGGCGGCCCCTCCGACCCCGAGGTGAAGAGGATCGCCGCCACATCGTCCGGCTGGCCCTGCTCCGGCAGGAAGCGCTCCGGCGCCACCGACGCGGCCAGCGCCCGCAGCTTGTCGCCGATGCCCAACCCGCGCTTCACCTCCTCCAGATAGACGATGCTGTGCTCGGCGGCCAGCGCCTCGACCAGCGGGCCGAGCCGTCCCATCTCCACGAAGCGGGCCGACGTGACGATGCGGCGCAGCCCGGCGGCGCGGCAGGCCGCCTTCACGGCCTCCGCCCCGGCGGTGAAGTTCAGCATCGCCGCGGGCCGCCCGTAGGCCGCCAGCCCGAAGAACACCGCCGCGGTCGGCGAGGCGGTCGGCAGCAGCACGCCCACCGCCTCCCCCGGTTCGGTGCCACGGGCCAGGATGCGGCCGAGCACCAGGGAACGCGCGGTCAGGGCACGGTAGGACAGCGTCGTGAAATCGCCGTCCTGCACCGCCGCCTTGCCCCAGCCGGTCTTCCGTCCGGCCTCCAACAGGGCGAGCGCCAGCGTGTCGGGCCGCTGCCCGGCGGCGAAGACGGTCTCCGTCATGACGCGCGACAGCCAGGACTTCAGCTCCGCCCGCCGCTTCTTGCCGGCCAGCCCGGTCACGTCGGGGGTGGCGACCGGCGGCATGACCGTGATGGTGATCCGCGGGAACAGGCCCAGCCGCAGCCGCCCGTGCATTCGCGACAGGATGGAGCGCTGCGCGCCCTCGATGCAGACCGGCACGATGGGGCAGCCCGCCTTGTCGGCCAACATGCCGGGACCGCCGTTGATCTTCATCAGCGAGCCGGTGACGGTGATCCGCCCCTCCGGGAAGATGCAGATCTTGTGGCCCTCGGCCAGGGTGCGGGCGAGCAGGCGCGTGCCCATCGGCTTGGTCGGGTCGATGGTCACATGGTCGGCCAGCGCCAGGAAGGGCTTGGCCCAGGCCTGCTGCGCGATGAAGCTGTCCACCGCGAAGCGCATGCCCGGCAGGAAGGCGGCGAGCAGCGCGCCGTCGAGGAAGGACTGGTGGTTCGGCGTGACGACCGCCGCCCCCTCCAGCCGCTCCAGATGCTCGGCGCCGCGCAGTTCCACCCGGAAGGCCAGCCGGAAGAAGGCGCGGGCCAGCGCCCGCCCCATCCCCACCGCGTCGATGGCGAGCGCCAGGACGACGGCGGCCAGCATGCTCGCCCCGCCCCAGGCGGCGACGGTCAGCGGCGTCACGCCCAGCGCCAGCATGGCCGCCGCGATGCCGGAGCCGACCACCATGAACAGCGCGTTGACCACGTTGGCCGCCGCGATCACCCGGGCGCGGGCCGAGACCGCCGCGCGGTGCTGGATCAGCGCGTAGAGCGGCACGGCGAAGGCGCCGCCCGCCGCGGCGATCAGGAACAGGTCGGCCAGCAGCGGCATCGCCCAGGGCTGGGCCAGCAGCGCCAGCGCCGACAGCGGCTCCGCCGACGGAACGTCGGGCGTCAGGAAGGGCAGCGCCGCCCCGGCCACCGCCGCGACGAGGCCCGCCAGGGCGGCGCGGCGCGCGTCGGAGCGAGACGGCACCCGGTGCCCCAGCCCGGCGTAGACGGAGCCGACCGCCACGCCCACGGCGAAGACCGCCAGCAGCAGGGTCGCCCCCTCGCTGTCGGTGCCCAGCGTCTCCCGCGCAATGGCCGGGAACTGCGCCATGACGACCGCGCCGACTCCCCAGAAGATGGAGATGCCGTAGATCGCCAGCATCGACACGCGGTCCTGCGCGGTGGCGCGCAGCACGCGCAGGGTGACCGACACCGGGTTCAGCCCGACGCGCACCGTCCGGTCGGCGTTGCCCGCCCGCGGGATCAGCAGCGACGCCGCCAGCCCGCCCAGCGCCGTCGCCCCGAGCAGCCCCGGGAGCGCCAGCGGGTGGGCCATCGCCAGCGAGCCGCCGGCGATGGTGCCGAGCAGGATCGCCACGAAGGTCCCGGCCTCCACCAGACCGTTGCCGGCGGTCAGCTCCTCCGGCTTCAGCAGGTCGGGGAGCAGGCCGTACTTGACCGGCCCGAAGACGGTGGAATGGGCGCCCATGCCGACCAGCGCGACGATCAGCACGCCGAGGTCGGCGCGCATGATGCCCCAGGCGGCGATCGCCATCAGGCCGATCTCCGCCACCTTCACGGCGCGGGCGATCAGCGTGCGGTCGAACCGGTCGGCCAATTGCCCGGCGGTCGCCGAGAACAGCAGGAACGGCACGGTGAAGGCCGCCGCGGCGAGCGTCGAGATCAGCGCGCCGTCGCCCGCCGTCCCCGCCATGCCGTAGACGGCCAGCACCGCGATGGCGCCGCGCAGCACGTTGTCGCCGAAGGCGCCGAGGAACTGCGTCACGAACAGCGGCAGGAAGCGCCGCGTGGCGAGAAGACCGAGTTCGCCCATGGCTCAGGTTTCCTTTCCGGTGGACAGGCCGCGCAGCAGCGCGTCGGCGACCGTGTCGGCCAGCGTGCCGAGCGGGGCCGTCTGCCGTCCGTAAACGTGCGACTGGATGTTGAGGACGATGGCGCCGATCACGGTATGGGCCAGCGCCTCGCGGTCGGCGTCGACGATGCTCCCCTCCGCGATGCCGTCGCCGACGATGGCGCAGACCGCGTCCACCGGCGTCTCCAACCCGTCAGGAACCAACGGCAGTGCGTCGTGCTGCGACAGCAGGAGGAAGCGCGCGCGGTCCGGCGCCGCCTCGGCCAGCCCGAAGGCCCAGACGATGACGCGGCGCAGCCGCTGCGGCGCCGGCCCGCTCCCCGCCGCCGCGCGCAGGTCATGCGACAGGGCGGTGTATTCGGCGGCGAACAGGGCGGCGGCAAGATCCTCCTTGCTGGCCCAATGGCGGTACAGCGCCCCCTCCGACACCCCGGCGGCGCGGGCGATGTCCTTGATGGTGGTCGCCTTCACCCCCTTCTGGGCGAACAGCGCGATGGCGGCGTCCCGGACCTTGTGGCGGGCATCGTTGCGGACATCTTTGGACATGGCGTTCCCGTTCGTGGCGTCCATCATGAGTGAACGTTCACTCACATCCTGCACGGAACCGGTCCGTGCTGCAAGGGTGATGTGACGGCACCGCATCGTCGTGCGCTTTGCACGACGGGTGCCTTTTTGGGCAAGATCATTCGCACACACTCATGAAACACAGGGAACCAGGGACATGGTGAGGACGATCGACGGGACGGAGGCGCTGACGGCCGACATGACCGCGTGGCGGCGCGACCTGCACGCCCACCCGGAAACGGCCTTCGAGGAGGAGCGGACCAGCGATTTCGTGGCGGAAAAGCTGGCCTCCTTCGGGCTGGAGGTTCACCGCGGCATCGCCAAGACCGGCGTGGTCGGGCTGCTGCGCAATGGCGAGGGTCCGGCGGTCGCCTTCCGCGCCGACATGGACGCCCTGCACATCCACGAGCAGACCAACCTGCCCCACGCCTCGCGCAATCCGGGGCGCATGCACGCCTGCGGACACGACGGGCACACGGCGATGCTGCTGGGCGCGGCGCGCCACCTGTCGGCGCATCCGAACTTCCAGGGCACCATCGCCTTCGTCTTCCAGCCCGCGGAGGAGAACGAGGGCGGCGGGCGCGTGATGGTCGAGGACGGGCTGTTCGAGAAATTCCCCGTCGAGCAGGTCTATGGCATGCACAACTGGCCGGGGCTCGAGGTCGGCAAGATCGCGCTGCGCCCCGGCCCCATCATGGCCGCCTACGACATTTTCGAGCTGACCCTGACCGGCAAGGGCACCCACGCCGCCATGCCGCATCTGGGCACCGACACGATCCTGGCCGGCACCCAGATCGTCAACGCCTGGCAGACCATCGCCAGCCGCAGCGTGCATCCCGTCGATTCCGCCGTGGTCAGCGTCACGCAATTCCACGCGGGTGACACGTGGAATGTCCTTCCGGCCACCGCCGTCCTGCGGGGAACCACCCGCACCTTCCGCAAAGAGGTGCAGGACATGGTGGAACGGCGCATGGGCGAACTGGCCAAGGCCATCGCCGGCGGTTTCGGGATCGAGGCGGAGATGCGCTACGAGCGCCGTTATCCGTCCACGGTGAACGAGGCCGGGGCGACCGAACTGGCCCGCCGCGCCGCCGCCGGAGTGGTCGGCGAATCGGGGCTGGATCTGGACCCGATGCCCAGCATGGGGGCGGAGGATTTCGCCTTCATGCTGCAGCAGCGTCCCGGCTGCTACGTCTGGGTCGGCGCCGGGCCGTCGGACGGCGGGCGCAATCTGCACAGCCCGCATTACGACTTCAACGACGCGGTTCTGCCCATCGGCCTCAGCTATTGGGTGCGGCTGGCCGAAACGGTGCTGCCACGGGCGGCGTAACCGCGCTCGCATCCGACATCCCCTCTCCCCTCTGGGGAGAGGGTTACAAAGGACACCGCCATCATTCCGGCAGCTTTGTACAAACCATTCCTATCTCCCTATGGTTTGTGTATGAAACAGGAAAATTACCGCGCCCCGTCCATGGTAATTGCCCGAGTATGCAATTTGTCCCATGATCGGGCCGATTTCACCCGACAGACGTGGGACAAGGCACGGTGAAGGCGATAGAGAAGAAGACCGGTGTTCCTGGAACCGGCGGCATCTGGCAGCGGCCCGACTCCCTGTGGGAGGCCACGGCCCCGCCGCCGCCGGCCCTTCCGGTGCTCAAGGACGCGGTTGAGACTGACCTGCTGGTGATCGGCGGTGGCTTCACCGGCCTGTCGGCGGCCCTGCACGCCGCCGAATCGGGCAAGCGCGCCGTCGTCCTGGAGGCATCGGAGATCGGGCGCGGCGCGTCCGGGCGCAACAATGGGCAGGTGATCCCGACGCTGACGCGCCCGGACCCCGAGGACCTCGTCGCCAAGTTCGGGCCGGAGCGCGGCGAGCGCTTCGTCGCGCTGATCCGCGACAGCGCCGAGACCCTGTTCGCCCTGGTCCGCCGCCTGGGCATCGACTGCGCGGCCGAGCAGACCGGCTGGGTGCAGCCGGTCCATTCGCCGGGCCGCATCGCCATCGCCGAACGGCGGGCGAAGCAGTGGGGCAGCCGGGGCGCTCCGGTGGAGCTGCTCGACCGCGCCGGCATTTCGGACCTGCTGGGCACCGACGCCTATTACGGCGGCTGGATGAACCGCAGCGGCGGCCACATCAACCCGCTGGCCCTGGCCCGCGGGCTGGCCGGCAAGGCGGTCGAAGCCGGCGCGTCGATCTTCATCAACTCCCCCGTCCTGTCGGTGGAGCGACGCGGCGACCGCTGGGTCGCCCGCACGCCCAACGGCACGGTGACCGCCCACGCCCTGGTGCTGGGCACCAACGGCTACGCCGCCGCGGTCTTCCCCGAAATCCGGACGGAGGTCGTCCCCGTCCTGTCCTGGCAGATGGCCACCCAGCCGCTGGACGAGGCGCAGCGGCGCAGCATCCTGCCGGGCCGTCAGGCCATGTCGGACACCCACGGCGACCTGCGCTTCATGCGCTACACCGCCGACCACCGGCTGGTCAGCGGCGGCGCGCTGCTGGTCCCCGTCGACGGGGCCGACCGGCTGCGCCGCATCGTCGGCTTGCGGCTGGCCTCGATGTTCCCCACCCTGCGCGGGCTGCGGTTCGACCATGTGTGGAACGGGCGGATCGCCATGACCACCGACTACACCCCGCGGGTCCACCAGCTCGGCCCCAACGCCTTCACCTGGGCGGGCTGCAACGGGCGCGGCGTCGCCCTGTCCGTCTCGCTGGGGCGGGAGCTGGCCTACGCGGCGCTGGGCCACGATCCGGCGGAGCTGGCGCTGCCGCTGACCGAGCCGCGCCCCCTGCCCTTCAACGACCTGCTGCAACGCATCGGGCCGTTCAAACTCCTGCAATACCGCTGGAACGACATCCGGGAAATCTGACGATGACTGAAGACACCAAGCCGCCTGCCGCCCCGGACCACGCCACGCAGCTGCGCAACGCCTACGCCATGCGGGCCGCGTCCTACGCCCACATGTTCGACGTGCTGCGCGAGCGCTATGGCACCGAGACGGCGCTGGACATCGGGCGCGAGGCGACCCGCCGCCTGGGCGAGGCGATGGGGGTGAAGTACGCGGCGCACGGCCCCGACGACCTCGCCGGCCTGTGCCACGCCTTCCTCGACGGCATTCCGAACCGCGATTCCATGTTCGCGCCGGAGATCAAGCGCTGCGACGGCGACGCGCTGGAAATCCATTTCCACCGCTGTCCCCTGAAGGAGGCGTGGCAGGCCCAGGGCAAGTCCGACGAGGATCTGGAGCTGCTCTGCAACATGGCCGGCGCCATCGACGGCGGCCTGTTCGAGGCGGCCGGCTTCGTCTTCCGCGGCGAGACCTGGAAGCCCGGCGACGAGGGCTGTTGCCGCCTGAAGGTCCTGCCCGGCCCGAAAGCCGCCTGATCCGCCGCGTAAGCCACCCAACCGTACGACGCTGCCCAACACCGGCCTCGAAGCCGGCCTTCACAAGAAAGGTTCACACGCGATGACCGCCCTGAAGACCGCCTCCCTCGCCGCCCTGATGACCGGTGCGCTTGCCGGCACCGCCCTGGCCGCCGACACCGTGAAGATCGGCTACCAGCTGCCGCTGACCGGCGAGACCGCCCAGTACGGCCAGGACTTCCGCAAGGCCGCCGAGATCGCGCTGACCGAGTTCAACGCGTCCGGCAAGCCCTTCAAGGCGGAGATCGTCTTCGAGGACAGCCGCTCCGACGCCAAGGAGGGCACCAACATCGCCCGCAAGTTCGTGGACGACAAGGCGATCGTCGGCGTTCTGGGCGACTTCACCTCGGGCGTGTCGATGGCCTCGGCGCAGGTCTACAAGGACGCCGGGATGCCGCAGCTCTCGCAGACGGCCTCGCACCCCGACTACACCAAGATTTCCAAGTACCAGTTCCGCAACATCGCCACCCAGGCGCAGGAAGGCCCCTACAACGCCAAGTGGATGCTGTCCAAGGGCTACAAGAACATCGCCGTCATCGCCGAGCAGACCGACTGGGGCCAGTCCGTCGTCTCCGGCTTCACCGACGGCGTGAAGGCCAACGGCGGCACGGTGGTGTTCTCCGAGTTCTTCAACCGCGGGCTGAAGGACTACCGTTCGCTGATCAGCAAGCTGGAGCGCGCGAAGCCGGACGCCATCTACACCGGCTTCTTCTACGAGGACGGCGCGCAGTTCCTGCGTCAGGTGCAGCAGCTCGGCATCAAGACCCCGGTCTACTCGACCTCGGCCGCCTACAGCCCGAAGCTGATCGAGCTGGCCGGCGAAGCGGCGGAGGGCGTGCACCTGACCTCCAACTTCCTGCCGACCGACCCGGCCCCGCACATCCAGCATTTCGTGACGGAGTGGAAGGCCGCCTCCAACGGCGCGGTTCCGGGCCAGTTCCCGGCCCAGGCCTATGACGCCGTGCGCATCATGCTGGCCGCGGTCGAGAAGGCCTACCCGAACCCGACCCGCGAAAAGGTGCGCGACGCCCTGGCCGAGACCAAGGACTTCGCCGGCGTGACCGGCAAGACCAGCTTCAGCGCCGACCGCGAGGCCGAGAAGGAGCTGGTGAAGGTCGAGGTCAAGGGCGGCGCCTTCGTGCCGGTCGCCGACTGAGCGGCGCGCCCCCTTCCGACCCGATAGCCTAACGATCTCCAGCGAACGGCCCGCATGATCGACCCATACTACCTCCAGCAGCTCGCCATCGGGCTGTCGCTGGGGATGACCTACGCGCTGATGGCGATCGGCTTCACGCTGATCTTCGGCGTGCTGAACGTCGTCAACTTCGCCCATGGCGAGGTCTACACGCTGGGCGCTTTCGCCGGGCTGGTGCTGATCTCCGCGACGGCCCCGCCGATCTTCGCGGTGATCTTCATCGCCCTGGCGATCGGCGCCATGGCCGGATTCTCGCTGGAGCGGATCGCCTTCAAACCCTTCCGCCGCTTCACCGACGAGGCGTCGCTGAAGTCGCGGGCGATGCGCGAATCCACCCTGCTCTCCTCGCTCGCCGTGTCCATCGTGGTGCGCGAGGCGCTGGAGATCGTGTTCGGGTCGCAGATGCGCTCCGTCCCGTTCGAGTATCTCATCAACACGCCGGTGCGCATCGGGCCGGTGATCCTGGTGACCGGCGACTTCATCATCTTCGGCGTGGCCGCGGCGATGCTGATCGGTCTCCAGTATCTGCTGACCCGCACCCGCATCGGCCTGTCGATCCGGGCGGTGTCGAACAACCCGCTGGGCGCCAAGTATGTCGGCATCGACACCGACCGCACCATCATCATGACCTTCGTCGTCGGCTCGATGATGGGGGCGGCGGCCGGCATCCTGACGGGGCTCTATTACGGCGCCATCTTCCCCGCCATGGGCTTCGTGCCCGGCATCAAGGCCTTCGTCGCCATGGTGATGGGCGGGCTGTCCTCGATCCCCGGTGCGGTGATCTGCGCCCTGATCCTGGGCATCTCGGAGAGCATGGCGACGACCTTCGTGTCGTCGGGCTGGTCGGACATGGTGGCCTACGGCTTCCTGATCCTGACCCTGATCTTCTTCCCCAACGGATTGTTCGGAGCGCGCCGTGAACGTGTCTGACCTGTCGGCGCCGCGGCGCGGGCAAGGCGCGCTGATTCCGCTCCTGCTCGCCCTGCTGGTCTTCGTGGGGCTGCCGGCCGTGCTGGCCGGCTTCGACCGCGGCTATTTCTACCAGATCGCCAATCTGGCGCTGATCTTCATCCTGCTGTCCGCCTCCATGCATCTGGTCACCGGGGTCGCCGGGCTGCTGCATCTCGGGCACGCCGCCTTCTACGGGGTCGGCGCCTACACCGCCGCCCTGCTGTCCACCAAGTTCGGGCTGGGCTTCACGGTGACGCTGCCGCTGTCCGGTCTGGTGGCGGCGCTGATCGCCTTCCTGGTGGCGCTGCCGACCATGCGGCTGGTCAGCATCTATTTCGCCGTGGCGACGCTGGCGATCGGGCAGATGCTCTATCTGGTCATGCTGAACTGGGTGGAGTTCACCAAGGGCCCCAACGGAATCATCGTCACCAAGGGGCTGGAGCTGTTCGGCTTCAGCCTGTCGGGCCGGCTCGCCACCTACTACACGGTGGCGACGGTGGTGGCGCTGTGCGTCCTGGCGATCGGGCGGCTCAGCCACTCCTACTACGGCAACGCCCTGCGCTCGATCCGCGAGGATGACCAGTGCGCCGACGCCATGGGCGTCAGCACGGCGCGCCTGAAGATGGAGGCCTTCACCCTGTCGGCCTTCTTCGCCGGCGTGGCGGGCAGCCTGTGGGCGCACATGACCGGCTACATCTCGCCGGGCGACTTCAAATTCTCCGAATCCATCCTGATCCTGGCGATGGTGGTGGTGGGCGGCCTGGGCAGCCTGCCCGGCGCGGTGATCGGCGCGCTTCTGCTGATCCTGCTGCCGGAGGGTCTGCGCGCCTTCGGCGACTTCCGCAACATCATGGTCGGTCTGGTGATGTTCCTGTCGATCCTGCTGCTGCCCAAGGGCCTGCTGGGCGAGGTCTCCGCGCTCCAGCTCGCGCGGCGCCAGCTGGGCGCGGCGTGGCGCAACACCGTGAAGGGCGAAGGGATCGGCTGGCGATGACCCATCTTCTCGACATCCGCAACGTCAGCCGCCGCTTCGGCGGCGTGCTGGCCGTCAACGACGTGACCGGCCATGTGGACGAGGGCGAGCTGGTCGGGCTGATCGGCCCGAACGGCGCCGGCAAGACCACCCTGTTCAACCTGATCTCCGGCTTCACGCCGCTGTCGTCGGGCACCGTCGCCTTCGACGGCCGGACCATCAGCGGGCTGAAGACCAACCAGGTGGCCCGGCTGGGCATCAGCCGCACCTTCCAGAACCTGCGCGTCTTCCCGAACATGTCGGTGTTCGACAACGTGTCGGTGGGCGCGGTGGGCGCGCTGCCGCAGGGGGCGCTCGGCGCCCTGTTCGGCTCCCTCGCCGGGGGCGGCGCCCGCTCCGCCGAGATCAGCCGCCGCACCTGGGAGGCGCTGGAGGCCGTCGGCCTGACCCATGTGGCGGGCGAGTTGGCGGCCAACCTGCCCTACGGCCAGCGAAAGTATCTGGAGATCGCCCGCGCGCTGGCGATGCAGCCGCGCTTCCTGATCCTCGACGAGCCGGCCGCCGGCCTGAACGACACCGAGACCCGCGCGCTGGCCGACTTCATCAAGCGGCTGCACGGCACCGGCCTGACCATCATGCTCGTTGAGCACGACATGACGCTGGTCATGAGCATCTGCCAGCGCATCCTGGTGCTCGCCTCCGGCCGCAAGATCGCCGACGGCCCGCCCGACGCCATCCGCCGCGACCAAGCGGTCCTGGAAGCCTATCTGGGGGTGGACGCATGAGCCAGCCGCAAGCCACCGGCCCGATCCTCGCGATCGAGAACCTGCACGTCACCATGGGGCCGCAGGAGATCCTGCACGGCATCGACCTGACCGTGGCGCAGGGCGCCATCGTCGCCGTGCTAGGCTCCAACGGCGTGGGCAAGACGACGCTGATGCGGGCGATCTCGGGCGTCTACCGGGCGAGCCGGGGCGGCATCGCCTTCCGCGGCGAGGCCATCGCCAACCTGCCCGCCCACCGCATCGTCAAGCTCGGCCTGTCGCAGGCGCCGGAGGGCCGCCAGATCTTCTCCAACATGAGCGTGCGGGAGAATCTGGTGCTCGGCGGCGGCGACGTCGGGCTCGGCGAACTCGACCGGATGCTCGACATGTTCCCGGTCCTGCGGGAGCGCCTGCGCCAGAACGCCGGGTCTCTGTCGGGCGGCGAGCAGCAGATGCTGTGCATCGCCCGCGCCCTGATGCGCCGCCCGGCCCTGCTTCTGCTCGACGAGCCGTCGCTGGGGCTGGCCCCGATGGTGGTCGCGCAGATCTTCGATCTGGTGCAGCGCATCCGGGCGGAGGGCGTGTCGATCCTGCTGGTCGAGCAGAACGCCCGCGCCGCCCTGCGGGTCGCCGACCACGCGGCGGTGATGGAGGACGGGCGCATCGTGCTGGCCGGCCCGGCCGCCCAGCTCCGCGACGACCCCCGCATCGCCGAAGCCTATCTCGGCGGGCACGCGCATTGACGGCCTCTTGAGACGGAGACACCGATGACCGAACCGACCGACACGCCCGCGGCCAAACCCGCAATGGGCATGCTGGAGCGCCGCGGGATCGAGGCGGCGATCCTGAAGCCGGTCTATGAGGAGATGGCCGCCCGGCTGGGCGAGGCGGTGGCGCAGGAGATCCTGGGCGCCGCCATCACCCGCGCCGCGGTGGAATCCGCCGCGGCCTTCGCCGCGACCGAGCCGAACGGCACCAGCCTGAAAAGCTTCGCCGACCTGCAGCCGCTATGGACCAAGGACGACGCGCTGCGGCTGGAGGTGCTGCACCAGGACGAGACGCGGTTCGACTACAACGTCACCCGCTGCCGCTACGCCGAGATGTACCGGGAGATGGGGCTGGGTCCCATCGGACACCTGCTGTCCTGCAACCGCGACGCCGCCTTCTGCACGGGCTACGACCCGTCGATCAAGATGGAGCGGACGCAGACCATCATGCAGGGCGCCAGCCATTGCGACTTCCGCTACCGCGTGGACAAGCCGCAAGGCTGACGGGGAAAAGGCCGAAACGACGACGGCCCGGCGTGCAGAACGCCGGGCCGTCGCTTTTTCAGGGCGGGTTGCTGTTCGTCAGGCCGCCGCCGTCGCCACCGGCTGAAGCCCGCGGGTCAACTGGGCGAAGGCGTCACGGAAGCGCGGGAGGGCGACGTCGCTTTCGGCGAAGCGGACATGGATCGCCGTCTTGTCGATGGCCCGTACCTCGAAGGCGACGGTCAGGCCGAAGCGGTCGAGCCGCAGGGTGCCACGGTCGCCCACGCCGAGACCGGCGATCCCGCTCAGCATGGCGCCGCCGTTCGACAGGTCGGTCAGCGTGCCGGACTGGTCGCGCCCATGGACCACGACGCCGCAGGCCTCGTTCACCCGGTAGCGCGGGCTGCGGCGGCGGTCGGCGTCGCTGGTGGAGGTGCGGACGACGCGCACCAGCACCCGGCGCAGTTCGTCGATGCTGGTCGCCACCTCGTCCGAGCCGGCCCGCACGCCAGAAGCCTGGGAACCGGTCTGGTCGGCGTCGCTGGAGACGGCGGCGATGCGCACCGACACCTCTTGCGCGGCGTTGGAGGTCTCCACCACGTTGCGGCTGATTTCCTGGGTGGCGGCGGCCTGCTCCTCCATCGCGGCGGCGATGGCGCTGGAGATCTGGTCGATCTCGCCGATGGTGTCGCCAATCTCCGCCACCGCACCCACGGCGGTGCTGGTCACCCCCTGGATTTCCGCGATCAGGCGGGTGATCTCCTCGGTCGAACGGGCGGTCTGGTTGGCGAGGTTCTTCACCTCCTGCGCGACCACCGCGAAGCCTTTGCCGGCCTCGCCCGCGCGCGCCGCCTCGATGGTCGCGTTCAGCGCCAGCAGGTTGGTCTGGCTGGCGATGTCGGTGATCAGCTTCACCACCTCGTCGATGCGGCCCACCGCCTCGGACAGCGATTGGATGGTGCCCTGGGTGCGCTGGCCGTTCTCCACGGCGCGGCGGGTGACCGCGCTGGAATGGGCGATCTGCGCGGAGATCTCGCGGATCGAGGCCGCCAGCTCCTCCGTCGCCGCCGCCACGGTCTGGGCGTTGGCCAGCGCCTCTTCCGCCGCTGCGGCGACGTTCTGTGCGTTGATGCTGACCCGCTCGGCGGAGGTTGCCATGGCGTCGGCGTCCTGGGCCATGCCGCCGGTGCGCAGGGCCACCTGCTCCACCGCGTGGCTGGCCTCGCGCTCCACCGTCTCGGCCATGGACTGGAGGGCGGTGATGCGCTCCTCCTCCGCCTGGCGTTGGCGCTCCGCTCGCTCCTGGGTCGAATAGTTCAGCTTCGCCTTCACGGCGCGGATCTGCGACCGGATGCGGGCGAACTCCGCCACGCCGGAGCTGGGAACGTTGGTCATCAGGTCGCCGCGGGCGATGGCGTCAAGGTGGGTTTCCACCAGCCCGAGCGGGCGCCGCACCGTGCCCAGGACGCTGAGCGTGCCGACGCCGGCCACCAGCAGGCCGAACAGCATCAGCCCGGCGAAGGCTTCGACGCTGTCGCTGCCGGTCAGGCTCAGCCAGCCGAGGACCATGACGGTCAGCAACAGGAGACCGGAGGTCGCCACGATGCGCCCGGCGATGCTGGACGCCAGGTCTCCCAGCCAGACGCCGAAGCCGCGGCGGACGATCTGCCCGTCCAGCAGCCCGTATTGCTGGCCGCGCCCGGCGCGGATCTCGGCGTAAATGCGCTCCGCCTCCGCCACCGCGTCGCGGCTCGGCTTGGACCGGATGGAGATGTACTCCGTCACCACCCCCTTCTCGGTGATCGGGGTGACGTTTGCCTTCACCCAGTAATGGTCACCGTTCTTCGAGCGGTTCTTGACCAGACCTTCCCATGGCCGGCCATCCTTGATGGTTTCCCACAGGTTGGCGAAGGCCGCCGGGGGCATGTCCGGATGGCGGACGACATTGTGGGGGGCGCCGATTAATTCCGTTTCTGAGAAACCGCTAATATCAACGAATGCTTTATTGACGAACGTAATTTTGCCGCGGGTGTCGGTTCGCGACACGAGCAGCATATCGTCGGTCATTTCGATTTCGCGGTTCGTAACCGGTCCATTATCGCGCATAAGCCAGCACCCCGTCGCGGAGAACACGCATAAAACACTACTTAAGTTTTATTTCTACTGTATTAAGGCCAGAAAATCACCACCATATTGTCGCACCCTACCCGACCTAAGTCAGAGGCGTTCGGGGAGCGGTCCATCCGCTAGGTCACTGCTGGCGTTGAGAAAATCGGCGATTTGCCTTGTATTTTAGACATTTTCGAGGCGCTTCGCCCCTATTGTGGATTCTACGGAGTCCGCTCCGATTCAAGATCGGCGCCGGCCATCGGTTCCTCCGGGTTGCGGAGCGATGGCGGGGGCGGCACCATCCTCCACGCGCACCGTTGGAACGGACATCCCCCTCAAACCGCAACAGGACAGCCACGATGACCGACACCGCCAAGCCCGTCCGCCTTCTCGGTCTTTCCGGCAGCATCCGCCGCCACTCCCACTGCACCGCGGTGCTGAACACGCTCGCCGACTCGCTGGGCAAAAAGGCGGGCAACAAGGCGGAGATGACGCTGTTCGCGCTGAACGACATCCCGCCCTACGATCCCGACCTGGACGCGGAGAACACCCCCACCCCGGCCACCGCCCTGCGCGACGCCATCGCCGCGGCCGACGGGTTGGTCATCATCTCTCCGGAATACAATTACGGCATGTCGGGCGTGCTGAAGAACGCGCTGGACTGGGCGTCGCGCCCGGCCATGAAGTCGCCGGTGCGGGGCAAGCCGATCCTCATCATGACCGCCTCCCCCGCCTTCACCGGCGGCGTGCGCGCCCAGCACGAGATGCGCGAGACGCTGTCCGGCATGATGGGCCGGGTCATCGCCCGCCCGCAGGTGGTCATCGGCATGGTGCACGAGAAGATCAAGGACGGCCGGCTGACCGACCAGGCCGCGCTGGACTTCGCGCTGGCCGCCATCGACGACCTTCTGTCGGAAATCGCCCTGCTGCGCGGCGCCACGGGCGCCTGAGCCTCCTGGAAGGCGGGCCAGGAGCGCGGGGCAGCCGCGCAAAGACCGATGAGGCTGGCCGAAGCGTGTCGATATTAGTATATCAGCACGCTTCTTCCACGGCCTCCTGTGTCGATCATGCCCCTGACCCTCCATCTCCTGCCGCTCGCCGCCACCGTCGCCCTGCTCGTGTCGCGGCGTGTCAGCATGCTGACCGCCGGGACCGCGGGCATGGCGCTGGCCGCCGGGGTGCTCATGGCGGCCCTGATGGTGGCGCAGCCGAGCGGCGGCGCCGCTCCGGACCGGCTGGCCCAACTGCCCAGCCTGCTCCCCGCCGTGGCGCTGAAGGCCGGCGAAGGAGCGTGGCTGGCGTGGCACGCCATGTCGATCATCGCGGCGGGCCTGCTGTTCCACCGCGCCTTCGAGGCCCGCACCGTCAAGGCCGAGGCGCAGGTCGAGGCGAAGACACCGGCCGAGCGCCGCCGCGCCGTCTTCGTCGCCTGCCTGCTCGCCGGTCCCTTCGCCGAGTCGGTGACGGGGTTCGGCGTCGGGCTGGTGGTGGCGCTTGCCCTGCTGCGCCCGCTGAACCTGCCACCGGCCCACGCCGCGGCGCTGGGACTGTTCAGCCAGATGCTCGCCCCGTGGGGCGCACTCGGCGTCGGCACGCGGGTCGGGGCGGAGCTGATCGGCGTGTCCTTCACCGAACTGGGCACGGCCAGCGCGGCGCTGATGGTGGTCGTCCTGCCCAGCCTGCTGCTGGTGTTCTGGAGGCTGATCCACGGCGCCGGCCTGATTTCCAGCCCGATCGACCGGGCCAGGGACCTCGCCCTGATGCTGGCGCTGGCCGGGCTGCTCTGGCTGACCAACCGCTTTGTGGCGCCGGAACTGGGCGGCGGGCTGGCCACGGCGGTGCTTCTGCTGGCGGTGGAGGCGCGGCGGCTGCCGCGCGACGCCGCCGGTCTGTCGCGGCTGCTGGCCCTGCTGTGGCCCTACGTGGTTCTGGTCGGCGGACTGATGGCGACCCGGCTGGTGCCGCCGATGTCGGGCTGGACGGCGGACTTTCTGGTGCTCGACCCGTTCGGCGGGCTGGCCCCGATGCCCCTGCTGCGCCACCCCTCGACGTGGCTGGTCGCCATCGCCCTGGTCATGCTGGCGGGCCTGCCGCGCGGGCGCGCCCTGCACGTGGCGGTCCCCGCCCTGCGCGCCGCGCTGGTGCCGATGGCGGCGACCCTGGTCTTCGTGGAACTGGCCGCCTTCATGGCCGCCTCCGGCGGGGCCACGGCCTTCGGGCAGGCGTGGCAGGCGGTGGCGGGTTCCGCCGCCGTGCTGGCCGTGCCGGTGCTGGGGGCGGCGACGGGGATGCTGACCGGCTCCAACACGGCGTCGAACGCCCTGATGATGCACATCCAGGTCAATCTCGCGTCGGGCAGCGGCCTGCCGCTGATCGCCGCCGCCGCGATCCAGGTGGTGGCCGGCAGCGTCTGCACGCTGCTGACGCCGGGCCGGATCGTGCTGGCCTCCAGCCTCCTGGGGCTGACCAAGGCGGAATCCGCGATCTACCGGCTGGCTCTGCCCATCGGCGTCGCCTCCACGGCGTCGCTGCTCCTCGTCGTCACCGCCTGGGTCTGGCTGGTGTAGGAGTCAGTCCTGGGGTTCCGGCTCCGTCGCGCGGTCGGGGAACAGCTCCTCCACCCGCACGCCGGATTCCCGGCAGATGCGGGCCAGCCGGTCGGAGGGCAAGGCGTCGGTCACGAAGGTATGGACCTGCGAGATGTGGCCGATGCGCACCGGGGCGGTGCGCTCCAGCTTGCCACGGTCGGCGACCAGGATGACGTGGCGGGCGTTCGCCATGATCGCCTGCGACACCCGCACCTCGCGGTAGTCGAAGTCGAGCAACGCCCCGCTCTCGTCGATGGCCGACGCGCCGATCACCGCGAAGTCGGCCATGAACTGGTTGAAGAAGTCGATGGCGGCCTCGCCGACGATGCCGCCGTCCGACCGCCGCACCACCCCGCCGGCCACGATCACCTCGATGTGAGGCTCGGGGCGCAGCAGGTTGGCGACGTTGATGTTGTTGGTGATGACCACCAGCCCGCTGCGCCCCTGGAGCGCGCGGGCGACTTCCTCCGTCGTCGTGCCGATGTTGATGAAGAGGGAGGAGCTGTCGGGCACCAGTTCCGCTGCCCGGCGGCCGATGGCGCGCTTCTCGTCCTGCGCGATCAGCCGCCGCGCCTCGTAGCCGAGATTCTCCACCCCCGACCCGGCGACGGCGCCGCCGTGGACCCGCTGGAGCAGGCGGCGGTCGCACAGTTCGTTCAGATCCTTGCGGATCGTCTGAGGCGTGACGTTGAAGCGGGCGGCCAGATCGTCGACCAGCACGCGCCCCTGCGTGCGGGCGAGCGCCAGGATGTCGGTCTGCCGGGGAGTCATGATGTCCATGGCGGCATTCAAGCGGACCGCCGCTTCGCCCGCAAGTTCATTCGAAAGCAAAACAGCGCGATCCACCCCTACGTTCAGAGTCTCTGCCCGTCGGACCCGAAGAGATGCGCGGTTTCGCCCCGCAGGTTCAAGCGCAACCGCTCCCCCGCCGCCGCCGGCCGGTCGCCGTCGAGGCGGACCAGAAGCTTTTGCCCATCCTCCAGCGCGGCGTGGCAATGCGTCTCGCCGCCCAGCCGCTCCACGGCCAGGATGGTGGCGACCAGCCCGGCCCCGCCATCGGCCAAACCGGCATGCTCCGGCCGCACGCCGAGCGTCAGGGGCGTGCCCGCTCGCGGCGCGGCGCCATCCACGGCGACATCGAGCGGCACCCCGCCGGGCAACCACACCCGCACCGACCCGTCCGCCCGCCCCTCCGAGACCACATCCAGGAAATTCATGGCCGGCGAGCCGATGAAGCCGGCGACGAAGCGGTTGCGCGGGCGGTGGTACAGCTCCAGCGGCGTGCCGGCCTGCTCCACCCGCCCGGCGTTCAGCACGACGATGCGATCGGCCAGGGTCATCGCCTCCACCTGATCGTGGGTCACGTAGATCATAGTGGCGCGCAGATCCGCCTTCAGCTTGGCGATCTCCAGGCGCATCTGCACGCGCAGGCCGGCGTCGAGGTTGGACAGCGGCTCGTCGAACAGGAAGACCTGCGGCTCACGCACGATGGCCCGCCCGATGGCGACCCGCTGGCGCTGCCCGCCCGACAGGTCGCGCGGCTTGCGGTCGAGCAGGTCCTCGATCTGAAGCAGACGCGCGGCGGCGCGCACCCGCTCCGCGATGGTCCCCTTGTCGGTCCGCGCCAGGGTCAGGCCGAAGGCCATGTTGTCGTAGGCGGTCATGTGCGGGTAGAGCGCGTAGGACTGGAAGACCATGGCGATGCCGCGCGCCGCCGGCGGCCGTTCGTTCACCCGCTGCCCGCCGATGGACAGGTCCCCGGCGCTCGGCTCCTCCAGCCCGGCGATCAGCCGCAGCAGGGTGGACTTGCCGCAGCCGGACGGGCCGACGAAGGCGACGAACTCGCCGTCCGCGACCTCCAGGTCGACGCCATGGATCACCTCGATCCGCCCGAAGCTCTTGCGCACCCCGCGCAGCGTGACGCCCGCCATCGCCCTACCCCTTCACAGCGCCGGCGGTCAGGCCGGAGACGATCCGCCGCTGGAACAGCAGCACCAGCCCGATCAGCGGCACCGTCACCACCACCGACGCCGCCATGATCTGGCCCCAGGGCAGCTCGTACTGGCTGGCCCCCGACATCAGCGCGATCGCCACCGGCACGGTGCGCGCGTCGTCGGTCAGGGTGAAGGTCAGGGCAAACAGGAACTCGTTCCAGGCGGCGATGAAGGCGAGCAGCCCGGTTGCCGCCAGCGCTGGCCCCATCAGCGGCAGGAACACCCGCGTCACGATCACGAAGGGGCCGGCGCCGTCCACCATGGCGGCTTCCTCCAGCTCCTTCGGCAGCTCGCGCATGAAGGTGGTCAGCACCCAGACGGTGAAGGGCAGCGTGAAGATCAGGTAGGACAGCACCAGCGAGCCGATCCGGTTGTAGAGGCCGAGCCAGCGCACCAGCTCGAACAGGCCCGACAAGACGGCGACCTGCGGGAACATCGATACGCCCAGCACCACGAACAGCAGCAGCCCCCGCCCGCGGAAGCGCACCCGCCCCAGCGCGTAGGCGGCCAGCACCGCCAGCACCAGCGACAGCGCGACCACCGCCGAGGCGGCCATCAGCGAATTCAGGATGTTCCGCCCAAAGGGCTGCTCCCGGAAGATCGCCGCGTAGTTCGCCAGCGACGGCTGCGACGGCCAGGCCTCCACGGTGAACAGCGCGCTGCCCGCCTTCAGCGAGGTGACGATGGCCCAGGCGAAAGGAAACACCGCCCAGGCGACGATCCCAAGAACCACAAGAGCAAAGGCGATACGTCTCAGGCCTACCATGTCTTCACCTCCCCGCATCGACGCGGACGCGGCCGAGCGTTACCGCCAGCACCGTCGCCACCGCCAGCACCAGGACCAGCAGGGTCGCCGCGGCGGAGCCGTAGCCCACATCCTGGAAGTCGATCAGATATTGCCGGGCATAGACCGACATCGACATGGTGGAGCGGCTGTTGCCGGTCAGCACATACATCAGGTCGAACACGCGCAGCGCGTCCAGCGTGCGGAACAGCACCGCCACCATCAGCGCCGGACGGATCAGCGGCAGCGTGATGCGGACGAACACCTTCACCGGATGCACCCCGTCCACCCGCGCCGCCTCGTAAAGGTCGCGGGGCAGCATCTGGAGCGCGGCCAGGATCAGCAGCGCCATGAAGGGCGTGGACTTCCAGACATCGACCGCGATCACCACCGGCAGCGCCAGATCGGGATCAGCGGTCCAGGCCCGCGGTTTGGCGATCAGCCCCAGCCCCATCAGGATCGCGTTCACCACGCCGTAAAGATCATGGAACATCCACCCCCACATCTGGGCCGACACTACGGTGGGGATCGCCCAGGGGATCAAAACGGCGGCGCGCAGCAGCCCGCGCCCCGGCAGATGCGCGTTCAGGATCAGCGCGATGCCCAGCCCCAGCGCCGTCTCGATCCCCACCGACACGACGGCGAAGACCAGCGTGTTCCACACCGCCCGCCACCAGACGGGGTCACGCATCAGCCACAGGTAATTGTCCAGCCCCACCCCCTGGAAGTCGTCCAGCGTAGCGAGCGTCGCGTCGGTGAAGGAGAAGAAGACGGTGCGGAACAGCGGCCAGCCGGCCACCCCCGCCAGCACGACCAGCATCGGCAGCAGGAACAGCCACGCCGCCCGGCGCCTTTGGCGCATCAGACTGGGGGTCTGGGGGTCGCTCACCAGCGCCCTCCCCGGCTGATGCGAACCAGAGCCTCCTTGAGGTCCGGCAGCATCGCCTTGGCGTCCTGCCGTCCGGTCAGCACCTCGTGGACGTTGGCGTAGAACTCCGCCGACACCTGGTTGTAGCGCATGCCCGTCGCCTGGGCCGGGCGGTTGACCGCGTTGGCGATGGAGTCGGCCAACTCCGCAAAGAAGGGGTTGGCGGCCACCACCTCCGCATCTTCGTAGAGCGCCGGGATGGTCGGGTTCGACGCGCCGTGGATCGCCCGCCGCTTCTGCTCGGCCAAGCCGGTCAGGTACAGCGCCAAGTCCGCGGCCTCGTCCGCATGGGCGGAGAATTTGCTGACCGCCAGCAACTGCCCGCCCAGCGTGGAGGTGTGGCGTCCGTCCGCCCCGCCCTTGGGCAGCGGCACCACGGCGACCTTGCCGCCGACCGCGCTGTCCGCCGCGTTGACCAGCGTCCAGGCGTAGGGCCAGTTGCGCATGAAGACGGCATTGCCCGACTGGAAGACGCCGCGCGCCTCCTCCTCCATGTAATTGAGGACTCCGGGCGGGCTGATCGAACCGACCCAGCCGCGGGCCATGGCCAACGCCTCGGCAGCGCGCGGGTTGTCGATGGTGATGGTGCCGTCCGGGTCCACGATGGTGCCGCCGTTGCGGCTGGCGATCCATTCCAGGGCGTTGACCGTCAGCCCCTCATAGGCGCGGCCCTGCCAGACATAGCCCCACATGCGGTCGCGCCCGGCGGCGCGCTCCTCGCGCTGGATCAGGGCGGCGGTGTCCTGAAGCTCCTCCCAGGTCTGCGGCACGGGGCGCCCGTGGGCTTCCAGCAGGTCTTTGCGGGCGTAGAGGACCCCGGCGTCGGCGAACCAGGGCATCGCGACCAGCCGCCCCTTGACCGTCGCGGCCTCGATCATCGCCGGAAGATGCCGGCCGACAACGTCCGGCCCGGCGCGGTCCTTCAAGTCGATGAAGTAGTTGCCGAGGATGCCCGGCCAGACCACGTCGATCTGGAAGACGTCGATGTCCGGCGATCCGGCGGCGAGAAGCTGCTGGTAGAGCGCCAACTGCTCGCTCGCCCCCTTGGGCGGTGAGACGAAGCGCACCTCATTCCCGCTGCGCCGTGCCCATTCCTGGGCGCCGTCGCGGCACAGGTCGAAGCTGATGCCGAGCCCGCTGCAGGCAAGAGTCACCGTCGCCCCGGCGGCGGGCAGCGCCGAGACGGCCGTCAGCATCCCCGCCAAGAGCAACGCGCACCGCCGCGCCATGGAGCCCCTTCCATTCCCGGTCGATCCGGGTCCGGAAGGGAAACTGCAATGGCCGCGGTCGAGTTCCCTGACGCTTATTCCCCGGCCCGTCAGGCGGGAGTGGCGGCGTCGCGGCGGCAGTGCAGCAGGCTGAACAGGCCGAAGGGCGGCACGGTCTGCAACTCCTCCACCGTCAGGCGGGAGCCGGACATCAGCGTGTCCAGCGTGAAGTCGGGCCGCCAGCCCAGCTTCTTGGAAAAGGGCGCCATCCAGTTCTCCACCGAGCGGCGGATGCCCGGCTTGTCGGCGGCAAAATGGTTGACGATCAGGATGTCGCCGCCGGGACGGCAGACGCGCTCCAGCTCGTTCATCGTGCCCTGCGGGTCGGGAACCACGGTCATCACATACATGGCGACCACGAGGTCGAAGCTGCCGTCGGCGAAGGCCAGCTTGCCGGCGTCCATCTCCAGCAGCCCTTCCACATTCTCCAGCCGCTCGCGGTCCACCCGGTCCTGGGCGACGCGCAGCATCTCCGACGACAGGTCGATGCCGACCACGCGGTTGTCCTTGCGGTAGTCGGACAGGGAGATGCCCGTGCCCACGCCCACCTCCAGAACGCGCAGGCCGCCCCGGCGGTTGATCCACTTCACGGCGGCGTGCCGGCCCGACGCCAGCAGGTTCCCGAAGACGGGGTCGTAGAAGCGCGCGTAGCGCCGGTAGGCGGCGCGGATGGAGTCGGCGTCCATTGGGTCTCCCTCACGATTCCTGGCGCAGGATTTTCGGCCGCGACCATAGCGGCCTTTCGCACCACAGGAAAGCCGCAGCGCGCCCCCCTTGTTCCACGCCGGGCCACAGTTCCGTATCCATTTCGAAGCGTCATCACATGTGCGGCACGGATGTTGACACCACCATCAACATGACTCATGGTGCCTGCGCGATCACCCCAAATAAGGGATGCCCCCGTGGCCCACGAGATGAGCGGCGAGGAGCTGCGCCGCTACCGCGAACAGCGCGGCATGAACCAGCAGGCTCTGGTCGGCTGGCTGAACGAACGGCTGAACCGGCGCTACGACCGCGCCAAGATCTCCCGCTGGGAAACCGGGGCGGAGCGGATTCCGCAGATCGTCGCGGGCGCCCTGAAGACCGCGACGGAGCCGGTGGGCATCCCCGCCGCGGCGGTGCGGGCGGCCCCGGTGGTGTTCTGCGCTGCCAACCAGAAGGGCGGGGTCGCCAAAACGACCACCTGCGTCAACGTCGCGTGGCTGCTTGCCCAGTCGGGGCGGCGCGTGTTGCTGATCGACTGCGACCCGCAGGCCAACGCCACCGTGCATCTGGGCGTCGATCCGCACGAGCGGGAGCTGGCCAAGGCGACCCTGACCCACGCGCTGAAGGCCAGCCGGCCGATGAAGGAGTTCATGTCTCCGGTCTGCGACGGCGCCTTCGACCTGCTGCCCTCCTCCATCTCGCTGGCGGCGACCGACCGCGAGCTGCTGCGCCAGCCCAACGGCACGCTGATCCTGCGCGCCAAGATCGCCCAGCTCGCCGGCCAGTACGACTTCGTGGTGCTCGACTGCCCGCCGCATCTGGGCGAGCTGACCGTCTCGGTGCTGAACGCCGCCGACCAGCTGCTGATTCCGACCCAGACGGAGATGCTGTCGATGATGGGCATCCCGCAGCTCTTCGAGACCATTGCCGGTGTGCGCGAGCTGGTGAATCCGCGCCTCCAGATCCTCGGCGTCCTGCCGACCATGTACAGCCCGCGCCGCCTTCAGGACGAGACGGTGATGAAGGAACTGCGCGAGCTTGCCGCGGCCGAGCAACTCCACCTCTTCTCTCCGGTCAAGCGCGCCGCCGACTATTCCAAGAGCGTGATGGCCGGGCGCCCCGGCCTCGCCTACAACCCGAACTCCGCGGGCGCGGAGAGCTACCGCGAGATCGCCGACGCCCTGCTGGCCCTCGCCGGGGAGGAGATGCGCCATGGCGCGTAAGCTCGACACCTCCAACGCCGGCCTGTTCAAGCGGGCGCTCAGCCGCACCGGCAGCGGCGGGGGCAGCAACGCCGCTCTGTTCGGCCTGTCCGGCAAGATGCGCCACCGCGAAATCCCGCTGGATCAGGTGGAGCCGAACCCCGACCAGCCGCGGCGCAACGCCCGCGGGGCCGACATCGCGGCGCTGGCCGCCTCGATCGGCGAACGGGGCCTGCTGCAGCCGATCAACGTGCGGGAGGTCGCCCCCGACCGCTTCCAGATCGTGGCCGGGGAACGGCGCTATTGGGCCTACCGCGCCCTGGAGCGGGAGACCATCCCGGCGCTGGTCATCGACACCGACGACGTGCAGGCGCTGGCCCTGATCGAGAACGCCCAGCGCGTCGACCTGCACCCCATCGACCTCGCCTTGACGCTCGCCAAGCTGATCGGCGACAAGGGGCTGACGCAGGAGCAGGCCGCCGTCCTGATCGGCAAGTCGCAGGAATATGTGGCCCGCCTGCTGGGCATCCTGCGCCTGCCCGCCCCCATCCTGGAGGAGGCTCCGGACCGGCCCGCCGTCTCCGTCTCCCTCCTCATGGAGCTGGCGGAGCTGCCCGACGAGGCGATCCAGCTCGCGCTCTGGAAACGGGCCGGCGACGGCCTGACCGTGAAGGACGTGCGCAACGCCAAGCAGGAGCGCAAGGCGGCCCTCCCGGCCACCCCGTCCGCGGCACCCGCTTTGCGGGCGTTGCGCAGCAACGTGGACAAGATCCACAGCCTGCGCGCGTCGGGCCATGCGCTGGCCGAGGACCAGCGGCGGGAATTGCGCGACCTGCGTGACGCCATCGACGCGCTTCTACGCGAGTGACGGAGCGGCGGGACTCAGCGCGGGCGAGAGATTTTTCATCACGCTTTCGTCCGGCTGGCAGTCATTAGACGGAACTCGACTCTTGCGTGACGCTTGGTCAATGTTACGCCATCCGTCTCCAAAAGGTGATGCCATGTCCGATACCGCCGTCGCCGACCCCGCCGCCCCCACCATCCAGCTGCCGGCCGTTCAGGCGCCGGCGGCACCCTCCGCCCCCCCACCGAGCGGCGCCGCCGTCATCCAGAACGAGCAGGGCAAGGCGAACTCCCTGCTGAACACCATCGCGGACAAGCTTGACCGGCTGGTCACACTGACGGTGGTCACCGCGATCGCCGACATCGACGTGGTGCAGGACGATCCCAATCAGGTCGGCTTCACCTGCCGCCCCAAGTCCGGCACGACCATCGAGGCGTTCCAGACCCAGGTGAACCTCGTCACCGGCGACATCGAGAACCTGATCAGCCGCGATTTCGCGACCAACACCGCCTATCACAGCCTGACCGAGTTTCACCTCGCCCAGGTGACCAAGAGCAGTGACATCGTCAGCACCAACCTGAAGGCGATCCGCGATCTGGCCGTCCAGATCTCCGGCCGCCCGAGCTGACGCGCCTCCGGAACGGCGGGGAGCCATTCCCTCTCCCCGCCGCTCCACAGCGCTCCCCAACCCAGCGCCCCCCAACCCAGCAAGGTGGCCGATGTCCCAGTTCGTCGATCTGGCGCGCAACCTTCTCGCGCTCGAAATCAACACCGTGCTGAAAACCGGCATTTCGGCGGAGAAGATGCCGATGGCGGGGGACGCGCTGATCGATCTGGCGCAGGAGTATTATGTCTTCCTGTGCGAGGCGCTGGAGGTCTTCGGCAGCCGCGAGACGGCGATCCTCGCCCCCTGGGCCGGCCCGATCTCGGACAGCTTCCATTGGGGGATGGCGCCGTTCGTTCCGCCGTCCGACGCCGCCCGGCCGGACCGCTACGACCCGTTCTTCTTCAGCCGCGACCTGCCGGGCAACGACCCCGCCCGCGGCACCACGCTGAAGGTCTTCGACGACCTGCGCGAGGTGGCGAGCTGGCTGCGCGAGATGACCGACCGCACCCTGGACGCCGCCCGGCAACCCGGCGCCGGTGCCGACGTGGTGTCCGCCGCAGCGCTGATCGACCAGGACACGATGCCGATCCTGATGCGCATCCAGCGCAACTCCGACCAGATCAACGACGTGCTGCGGCGGCGCGGGCTGGACACCGTCAGCTATCTGCGCGGCATGGACGAGGAGGTCCGCCGCATGCCGGCGCTGAAGACGGCGGATGTGGTGACCATCCGCAAGGCCTGGGACGTGGGGACCGAGCTGGTGGTCATGCAGTCGACCATCCAGATCGACGGCGACGTGGTCACCCGCCTGCTGAAGGGCCGGGACACCGCCGGCAACAGCGTCGTGATCGGCGTCCACAAGGACGCGGTGGACGTCTCCTTCCGCTATTGGAGCTTTCTGATCGACGCGTTGGGGCGGTTTGCCGGAAAAGCCGTGAACACCCTGGTGGGAGACACGGGGTAGCCCGCTGCGCCGACGCTTCATCAGCGACCTCCCGCATGGCTTCGTCTGGCGACGCGACGCCCTGGCCGAGATGGTCGGGCGGCTGCGGCACGGCAAGTCTGGCCTGATTCCGCGGCGCGGGCATGGCATTGCCTTGGCTCTTCAATTCTTCGCCCAGGGCGGGCGGACCATCAGCCTGCGCGTGCCTCTGGCCGCGCCGTTACCCGGCAGCGGCCTGCGCACCGTCCCGGTCCGCGTGTCGATCCAGCCCGACGGCGACGTCCTGGTCGCCCTGCCCCGCGCCGCGGTCGAGGACGGGCGGTTCGACGCCGCAGCGGCGAGGCGCCTGACCGCGCAGATGCGCCGGCTGGTCGGCCGGGTCACCACGACGAACCCGCTGTGGGGCATCGACGCGCTGCAGGCGCTGGGGGAGGCCGTCACCGCCCTGGCCGGGCTGTGCAGCGGCGGCGTCCTGCTGTGGAACGGCTTCGAGCAAATGACCACCGGGCGGTGGGCGCACAGCGCCGCGACGCTCGCCCTTCTGGCCGCTCCGGCCGCCCTGGCGAAGCTGCGGCCCTGGCTTCTGGGGGCGGTGGCGCCCAAGCTGTTTCCGCTCGCGCTCAAGGCCGGCGAACGAATTGTACGGATTTGAGCCGAATCCAACTGGTCACACCACTTGGTGCGGTGCAGTAAGGCTCTGAAAATTCATTTCTTATTGACATTCCTGTGAAAAATCGCATCCGCTCGCATCTGCGATGTTGCAGCGCATTGGCCCGGAGCCGGACTTGTTCTATGTTATGCCTGCCGCCGCGGTTGATGGCCCCCCCATAAGGACCATTGGCACGACAGCATCCGTAACAAGAAGCAACCCCTTTGCTTCTGCGGTTCACCAGCGGGCTTGCCTCACCAGGAGCTGGCCGTTTCTATTACTGGAGCGATTGTAATGTCTCAGAAGATCGCGCTCGTCACCGGTGCCATGGGCGGTCTCGGCACCGCCATCTGCCAGGCCCTGGCCAAGGACGGTTGCATCGTGGCGGCGAACTGCCTGCCGAACTTCGAGCCGGCCGCCGCCTGGCTGGGCCAGCAGGAAGCCCTCGGCTTCAAGTTCTACGTGGCGGAAGGCGACGTTTCCGACTTCGAAAGCTGCAAGGCGATGGTCGCCAAGATCGAGGCCGACCTGGGTCCGGTGGACATCCTGGTGAACAACGCCGGCATCACCCGCGACAAGTTCTTCGCGAAGATGGACAAGGCCCAGTGGGATGCGGTCATCGCCACCAATCTGAGCAGCCTGTTCAACGTCACCCAGCAGGTGTCGCCGAAGATGGCCGAGCGCGGCTGGGGCCGCATCATCAACATCTCGTCGGTGAACGGCGTGAAGGGCCAGGCCGGCCAGACCAACTACTCGGCCGCCAAGGCCGGCGTGATCGGCTTCACCAAGGCGCTGGCCGCCGAGCTGGCGACCAAGGGCGTCACCGTCAACGCCATCGCCCCGGGCTACATCGGCACCGACATGGTCATGGCCATCCGTGAGGACATCCGCCAGGCGATCACCGACAGCGTCCCGATGAAGCGCCTGGGCCGTCCGGACGAGATCGGCGGCGCGGTGTCCTACCTCGCGTCGG
Source organism: Azospirillum brasilense (assembly GCF_001315015.1). Classification (NCBI taxonomy): domain Bacteria; kingdom Pseudomonadati; phylum Pseudomonadota; class Alphaproteobacteria; order Rhodospirillales; family Azospirillaceae; genus Azospirillum; species Azospirillum brasilense. Next base: position 600,991 of record NZ_CP012916.1, read on the forward strand.
AGATCGCCGGCTACGTCACCGGCTCGACCCTGAACATCAACGGCGGCCTGAACTACCAGTAAGGCACCGGAAGCAAACGGCTCGTTGAATCACACGGCCCGTTCTCGGTTTCCAAACCGGGAGCGGGCCGTGTGCCTTTCGCTCTCCGTCATATTCCTTCAAAGTAAAGCGCCCGGGATCGGGCAGACCATTCGCGCCAGACACCTCTCCTTTGTGCCATGGCTTCGGTAACCGACGCTCATCTGAACAGTATACTCCCGCAGATTTCCTGTTGAATCCGTTCGGGTCCCTGTATCCGCGCCCTCCAACGAGTATGCTCCCGGCAGCACGCAAGTTGCGTCCTGAGGCTGCACCGCGCTCGTCTTCCGGAATCAACAGACGTCGAGAACCTGCACATGGGCACGCCCCATGCAGGAAGGGAGGAATCGTGCCTGAAACGCCGATAAAGCACACTCTGCCGGGGGGCGGGCCTGCCCGCCACAGGTCCGGGGCCGATTACGTCTATGGGATCGACATGGTGCGGTTCGCCGCGGCTCTGCTGGTCACCGGCTTCCACCTGACCTGGCGCGACCCGGCGGTCGCCGACGTCATGTGGTCCGGCTGGGCGGGGGTGCAGGTCTTCTTCGTGGTGTCGGGCTTCGTCATCGCGAATTCCGCCAACAACGCCACCCCGATCGCCTTCATCCGGTCGCGCCTGCTGCGCCTCTATCCGGCGGCCTGGGTCTGCTCCATCCTGTGCCTCGTCGCGCTTGTGCTCATGCCCGGTCCCGACCCGGATCTGGCGCGGCGCTTCATCGCCTCCTTCACACTGGCGCCCGCCGGCCCCTACATCGCGTCGGCCTATTGGACGCTGCCAGTCGAGATCGCTTTCTACGCCGCGGTGTTCCTGCTGCTGTTCAGCGGGAATTTCCACCGGCTGCCGCAGTTCGCTCTGGCGCTGACCGCCGCCAGCTCGGCCTATCTCGGCGTCTACAGCCTGCACGTCTTCGGCGTCGTGAACCTGCCGTTCCTGGAGTTCGAGTACGGCATGCTGAACATGACGCTGCTGCGCCACGGCGTGTTCTTCGCGCTGGGCATCTTCCTGTGGCTGTGGTCGCGCGGCAAGCTGACCCGGACGGGCATGGCCGCCGCCCTGCTGGCCCTGATCGCCGCGCCGCTGGAGATCACCGCCCGGTCGGTGGAGTTCGTGGAGCGCTCGCCGGTTCCGTTGAACCTCGCCGACCTGTGGATGAACCCGCTGCTGATCTGGGGCGCGTCGCTCCTCGCCATCGTCGCCTCGGCGCGCTGGCGGGCGGAGATCGCCACGCTGCCGCCGTCCATCCTGTCGCTGCTGCGCGTGGTCGGGCTCGCCACCTACCCGCTCTACCTGCTGCACGAGGTCATCGGCGGCTCGGCCAAGGCGCTGGCGATGCAGGCCGGGGCCTCCTCGATGGCCGGCGCGGTGACGGGAGGCGCCCTGTCCATCGCCGTGGCCCTGCTGGTCGCTGCGGTCCTGGAACCTACAGTGCGCGACCGGCTGCGCCGCCTGCTCGACATCCCGCAGGCCGCCTTCTCGGCCCGCCCCGCCTTCAGCACCTTCTACCGCTCCGGCGGAACCGTGTGACCAATCATCTGACCGTTACCAAACGCTTTCACAAAAAACGATCGCCGTGAATTCCAGGGGAGAAACCTGAATGTACACCGACGCGCTTGGTGGCGATGTCCTGTGCCCCGCGTCCTCCATCGAGATCGACCGGGTCGACCGCAGCGGCTGGTACGCCATCCTCGATGGCTTCGACGACGCCAACATCTTTCAGACCTGGGATTATGGCCGCATCGCCCACGCCGGGCGGGAGTTGAGCCACCTCGTCGTGCGGCGTGACGGGCGCCCGGTGGCCGCGGTGCAGGTGCTGCTGCGCCGCGTGCCGGGCATCGGCGGCCTGGCGCTGGTCATGTGGGGGCCGATGTGGCACCCGCGCGGCCAGGGGCCGGACCACACCGCCCTGATGACCGCGCTGCACGCGCTGAAGGCGGAATACACGGATCGGCGCGGCCTGATGCTGCGTCTGCTGCCCCATGTCTCCCAGGCGGACGGGGAGTCGGTGACGGCGGCTCTCGCCTCGCTGGGGATGCGGTTCCGGGAGGAGAAGGCACCCTACCGCACCTTCATCACCGACCTGACGCCGGACGAGCCGGGATTGCGCTCCAACCTGTCCCACCACTGGCGGCGCGGGCTGAACAAGGCCGAGCGGATGGGGATCGAGGTCGTCGAAGGCTCCCACACCGAACTGCTGGAAACCATCGACGACATCTTCGTCGAGACGCAGCGCCGCAAGGGCTTCAAGGCTTACGACAGCCGCACCTTCACCCGCATCAACGAGGCGCTGCCGCCGCGCCAAAAGATGCGCGCCTTCCTCGCCATGCATGAGGGGCGTCCGGTGGCCGGGGTGGTCGTGTCGCTGTTCGGCACCACCGGGCAGATGCAGAACTCCGCCACGCTGGAGGCCGGTCTGCGGGTCAACGCCGCCTATCTGCTGCAATGGCGGGCGCTGCTGTGGATCAAGGCGAACGGCGGGCTGCGCTACGACCTGCACGGGGTGAACGCCCAGACCAACCCCGGCGTCTACCAGTTCAAGCGCGGCCTCGCCGGCAAGCATCCGGTCGAGACGCTTCACATCGGCACCTTCGAGACGCCCGGCCCGCTGCCCAGCCGCCTGCTGGTCCAGGGCGGCGAATCGATGCGCGTCCAGGCCGACCGCTGGAAGTCCCAGGCCGGCGCGATGGTGAACCGGCTGCGCAACTGGAAACCACCCCAGGCCGAACCCGCCCCGGCGGAGGAGATGGACGCGTCCGATGCCGCCGTGCTGGCGAAGGCGCCGACCGGCCCAGCGTGAGTTAAGCGGCACCGCCGTGTTATGATCGGCCTGGAACGGAGGCCGACCCATGACCAGCGCTCCCCTGATGATGCAGGAGGCCGCAACCGCCCCGGCGGCGGTGCGGCGCCTGCTGGACTCCGACGCCGCGGCGGTGGCCGCCCTTGCCGACCGCTTGCGGGCCGTGCCGCCGCCCTTCGCGATGACCATCGCGCGGGGCAGCAGCGACCACGCCGCCGGCTACGCCCGCTACCTGTTCGAGGCGGCGCTGGGACTGGTCACCGCTTCGGCGGCGCCGTCGGTGGTCACGGCCTACGGCGCCGATCTGCAGGTGAAGGACGCCTTCGTCCTGGCCATCTCCCAATCGGGGCAGAGCCCCGACCTGTTGTGCGTCGCGGAAAGGGCGCGGGCTGGCGGCGCTTTGACGGCGGCATTGATCAACGCCGAGGACACGCCGCTGGCGGAGCGGGTCGCCCATCCTTTGCCGCTCCATGCCGGGCCGGAGTTGAGCGTCGCCGCGACCAAGAGCTTCGTCACCAGCCTCGCCGCCGTTGCCCGGCTGACCGCCGTCTGGGCGGATGACCAAGCGCTTCTCGCCGCCCTTTCACGATTGCCCCATGAGTTGGAGCGGGCCGGTGCTGCGGATTGGTCGGCAGCGCTGTCGGTCCTGGAGGCTGCCTCCAGCCTGCTCATCGTCGCGCGGGGGCGCAGCTACCCCATCGCGCAGGAAATGGCGCTGAAGTTCAAGGAAACCGCCGCCGTCCACGCCGAGCCCTTCAGCGCGGCGGAGGTGATGCACGGCCCGATGGCGCTGGTCAAGCCGGGCTTCCCCGTGCTCGTGGTGGCGGTGCGGGACGAGACGCTGGACGGCGTGCTGGACACCGCCCGCGCGCTGAAGCGGGCCGGCGCCCATCTGCTGGTCGCCGCCGCTGAGGAGCGGGCGCTCGCTCTGGCCGACACGCCTTTGCTGCTGCCGCCGCCGCTGCATCCGGTGTTGGACCCCATCGCGGCGATCCAGGCCTTCTACCCTTTTATGGCCCGGCTCGCGCTCGCGCGCGGCTTCGACCCCGACCGCCCCCGCCACCTGCGCAAGGTCACCCGGACAATCTGAACGGATTGCCCCGAATTCACGGCGATTTTTTCCACGCCAGGGGCCAGCCATATTCCTCCGATCCACGTGAACGGGTTCTGCGCGCCTTGCCTTGATGAGCGACGGATCGCCAATCCCCACGCCGGCGGCGTACCGGCCAAACTGGACGCGGAGGGGGTGGGCGTGCCGCATGTCCTGGTGTGGGACGACCATGACGCGACACTGGCACAGTACCGCGACCGCAATGGCGACGGGTTATTCGGCAGCCTCGGTACCGCGGCCAGTGGGGTCGCCTGGCTCGTTTCCCCCACTCCATTCCCGAATGAGGCCGTACGCCACGGCGAGCAGCGTCGGGCCGAGAAAAATGCCGATCAGGCCGAAGGCGACGAGACCGCCGATGATGCCCAGAAAAATGATGATGAAGGGAAGATCGCTGCTTCGACCGATCAGGATTGGACGCAAGACGTTGTCGAGGCTGCCGACCAGCACACCGACCCAGGCCACCAGAAAGATCGCCATGCCGGTGCGGCCCTGGCTGGTCAGCCAGATCGCGGCGGGCAACCAGATCAGCACCGGCCCCATCGGCACCAGCGTCAGAAAGAAGGTGACGAAGCCGAGGAACAGAACGCCGGGAATTCCCGCGATCCAATAGCCCACGGCGGCGGCGACGGCTTGCACCAGAGCGGTGCCGAGCACGCCATGGACGACTCCGTTGATCGTCTCGGCGGCAACGTCGAGGGACTGCCGCGCGCGGGCGCCGGCGATCCGCCCAACGACGCTGCGCAGCCGGCGCACGGCGGTGCGGCCGTCCCTGTAGAGGAAGAAGGCGATCAGCACGCTCAGCGCGATCAGCGACGTCCCCGAAAGAAGATGCTCGCCGCTCTCCAGCACCCAGTCGCGGATCTGGCCGGAATAGGGCTGGAGCGTCATACGCAGAGCGGATTCGCCGCTCGCCAGCACGTTCCAGATCTCCTGCAACTGGTCCCCGAAGATCGGGAGGACGACCAGCCAGTCCGGCAACGGTGGAAGTCCCCGGTCCATGGCCGCATGAACCGCCTCGAAGACGCGTACAACACTTTCCGACAGTTTCATTCCGAGCGCCGCGAGGGGGCCGACGAGAATCGCCATGACCATCAGCGTCATGATCGCCGCCGCCAGCGTTGTGCGGCCGCCGAGCGCGCGTTCGATCCGCCGGTGCAGCGGCCAGGTGCTGAAGGACAGGATGACGGCCCAGAGGATCGCCGGGATGAAGGGGCGCAGCACGACGAAGCAACCGATCAGCAGGATCAGCATCATCGACAGGACGAGCGCCTTGCGGACATAGCTCATCTCGTACCGCTCCGGGAATTCCGAGGCGTCGGCGTGCGGCATGAGCCGGTCGTGAACGAAGTCCGCCATGGTTCGTGATCCCTTCAGGGCGCGATGGTCCAAACATCCTTGTCGATCTTGCAGACGTTCATCGGGTGGGGATGCCTCGGCTCCCGCATGACGTTGAACCGGTCATGACGGCCGGAAGGCCGGCGCACCCTCACACGCGCTGTTCGTGGACGGCTCTGTCGGCGTAGGCTTCCTTCGCGTTGCCGAGGAAGCCGTCCGCCGTGGTCGTTGCAAAGACATGCATGAGACGGGCGACCACACCGGTCCAGCCGGTCTGGTGACTGGCCCCCATGCCGGCGCCGATGTCGCCGTGAAAATACTCGTAGAAGAGGATGTGATCCTTCCAGTGCTGGTCCTGCTGGAACGTCCGGGCGCCGCCGAACACCGGACGATTGCCGTGTTCGTCGCGCAGGAAGATGCTCTCCAGGCGCCGCGATATGTCCTGGGCGACCTCATAGAGGTTCATCATGCTCCCCGACCCGGTCGGGCATTCAATGAGGAAGTCGTTCCCGAAATAGGCGTAGTATTGGAGCAGCCCGCGAACGATCAGCGCGTTGATCGGCATCCAGATCGGCCCGCGCCAGTTCGAATTGCCGCCGAACATGCCGCTGTCGGACTCCGCCGGTAGGTAGGGAACGCGGAATTCCTGGCCTCCCACGACGAAGACGTAGGGGTGGTCGGCGTGATGCCGGGACATCGACCGGATGCCGTAGGGGCTGAGGAATTCCCGCTCGTCCAACATGCGCGTCAGAACCCGGCGCAGCCGGCCTTCGTTCAGGATGGCGCCAAGCCGGCGCCCGTCGAACCCGACCTGTCGCGGGTCGTGCATGGCGCCCACCAACTCCGGGCGATCGGCCAGGAAGGACTGGAAACGCGCGGCGATGTCCGGGTGCTTGGCCAGGACCTCGCCGTCGAAGACGCAAACGGCGCACAGCGGCAGCAGGCCCACCAGGGATCGGACCTTCAGGCGCTCCGCCCGTCCGTCCGGCAGCCGCAACACGTCGTAGAAGAAGCCGTCCTCCTCGTCCCACATGCCGGTGTCGTCGCCGATGCGGGTCATCGCCGAGGCGATCCACAGAAAATGTTCCGCGAACTTGACGGCCATGTCGGCGTGGAGCGGATCGGTCTTCGTCAGTTCCGCCGCGATCTCCAGCATGTTCAGGGAGAACAGCGCCATCCAGGCCGTGCCGTCCGCCTGCTCCAGACAGCCGCCGGTCGGCAACGGTGCGCTGCGGTCGAACACGCCGATGTTGTCGAGCCCGAGGAAGCCGCCTTCGAAGACGTTCCTTCCCTCGCGGTCCTTGCGGTTGACCCACCAAGTGAAGTTCAGCAGCAGCTTGTGGAAGGTCTGCTCGAGCCAGCGGCGATCCGCCTCGTCGTTCCGCGGCTTCAGCAGCCGGTAGGTGAAGATGGTCGCCCAGGCGTGCACCGGCGGGTTCACATCACCGAAATTCCACTCGTAGGCGGGAATTTGCCCGTTGGGGTGCAGGTAGCGTTCGCGCAGCATCAGCTCCAGCTGCTGCTTGCCGAAGTCGGGATCAACCAGCGTCAGGGCGAGCACGTGGAAGGCCAGATCCCAGGCCGCGTACCAGGGGTATTCCCACTTGTCCGGCATCGACACGATGTCGGCGTTGTGCATGTGGTGCCACTGGCTGTTGCGCGGACCGATCCGGCGGGCCGCCGCGAACGGGTTCGCTCCGTGCTGCTTCAGCCAAGTGCCGACGTCGTATTCGTAATACTGCTTGCTCCACAACATGCCCGCCAGGGCCTGGCGGAACACCAGGGACTCGTCCGCGCTGAACGACGGCGGGGTGAGGAACGCGTGGAAGGCTTCGGCCTCCCGGCGGCGGGCGTCGAACAGGTCGGTGAAGGCGGTGCCGAAGACATCGTCGCCCGCGGCTTCTCCAGCCGTGTTGTCCGCGTCCAGGCGCAGGCGGATGGTCCGGCTCCCGCCGGGGGCGAGGGTCAGGCGATAATGGGCGGCGGCCTTCGTGCCGGACTTGTCCGGATTCACCGCCTCCGCCTGCCCGCGCACGACGCAGGCGTCGATCCCATCCTTGACGTAGGGGGTGCGGTTCGGGACACCGAACAGGCGCTGGCGGTTGGTCTCGTTTTCGGTGAACAGCAGCGCCGGACCGCCGTCGCAATGCAGCGCCTTTTCCCCCTCCTCGGGATCAAGGGCGGCGATGCGGCGGCCCGCTACGGCTTCGCGGAGCGTGGGCTTGCGCGCGGTGTCCTCGGAACCGTCGTCCCGTGACCACTGGTTGCGCCACCACAGCGTCGGCAGGACGTGCAGGTCCGCCGCCTCCGGCCCACGGTTGTGAACGGTGATCTCGATCAGAATTCGTTCGGGAGATGCCTTGGCGTATTCCACAAAGACGTCGAAATAACGATCCTGGTCGAACGCGCCGGTGTCGAGCAGTTCGTATTCCAAGTCCTGGCGGCTCCGCCGGCGGCTCGTCTCGATCAGATCGTTGTAGGGAAAGGCCGCCTGCGGATACTTGTAGAGATACTTCATGTAGGAGTGGGTCGGCGTGCTTTCGAGGTAGTAATAGTATTCCTTCACATCCTCGCCGTGGTTGCTTTCGCCGTTGGTCAGCCCGAACAGCCGCTCCTTGAGGATGGCGTCGCGCCCGTTCCACAGCGCCAGCGCGAAGCAGAGCCGCTGGCGGTCGTCGGAGATGCCGGCCAAGCCGTCCTCCCCCCACCGGTAGGCGCGCGAGCGGGCGTGATCGTGCGGGAAGTGGTTCCAGGCGTCACCGTGTTCGCTGTAGTCCTCGCGCACGGTGCCCCATTGCCGCTCGCTGAGATAAGGACCCCACGTCTTCCAGGGGACGCCCTGTTCGCGCGCCTGGTCGAGCCGCACCTGCTCGGCGGTCCGACCGCCTTCCAGCCGTTCAGCCCGGTCCGGCATGTTCCCCTCCCTCGCTGGATCGTTCGTTGAAGCTCCCGCTCATCCGGCGCCGCCGGAGATGCCCGCGAAGGCACGCCGCGTCGGCGGAGGACGGATTAGCGGGTGGTCACACGCCGCTGGTCACGCCCTTGGTCGGCGCCGGGCCCGGCGGATGGACGGCCTCGTCGTACCGCGGCTTGGCGCGTTCCTCCGCCGCCGGTTCCCGGATCCGGAACCAAGCGACGTACAGCGCCGGCAGGAAGAACAGCGTCAGCAGGGTCGCCACGATCAGGCCGCCGATGATCGCGTAGGCCATGGGACCCCAGAAGACCTCCGGGGCGATGGGGATCATGCCCAGGCTGGCCGCCGCCGCCGTGAGCAGGATCGGCCGCACGCGGTGCATGGTGGCGTTGATGACGGCGTCCCAGGGATGCTCCCCGGCTTCCAGATGCTCGTCGATCTGGGCGATCATGATGACCGAGTTGCGGACGATCATGCCGATCAGCGCGACCACGCCCAGAATGGCGACGAAGCCCAGCGGCGTGCCCGTCGGCAGCAGCGCCGCGACGACGCCGATCAGGCCGAGCGGCGCCACGCTGATGACCAGAAACAGCTTCTGGAAGCTTTGAAGCTGGATCATGAGGATGGTCAACATGATGAAGACCATGATCGGGAAGACGGCGGTGATCGAGGCCATGCCCTTGGCGCTGTTCTCCACCGTGCCGCCCGCTTCGATGGAGTAGCCGGGCGGCAGGCTGCGCCGCAGTTCGTCCACCGCCGGGGCCAGCTGCTGCACCACCGTGGCGGCCTGCAACGGGGGGACCAGATCGGCCTGGACGGTGATGGTCGGCAGGCGCGTCCGCCGCCAGACCACCGGCTGCTCCAGGTCGTAGCGCATGGTCGCGACCTCGCCCAGCGGCACGGTGCGTCCGTCCGGAATGGCGATCTGAAGGTTGCGCAGCGTCTCGATGGAACTGCGCTCCGCGTTGGTCGCCTGGGCCACCACGTCGATCAGGTAGATGTCGTCGCGCACCTGGGTGAAGGCGGCACCCGACACCGTGGCGTTCAGCGCCTGGTTGAGCGACTTGGAGCTGATCCCCAGCAGGCGGGCCTTGTCCTGGTCCACATCGACCCGCACCACCTTCGACGGCTCGTTCCAGTCGTAGTTGACCAGCAGCGTGTAGGGGTTGGTGCCGATGGTGTCGGCCATCCGGGCGGCGATGGCCCGTACCTCGCCCACGTCGGGTCCGGAGACGCGGTACTGGATCGGCCAGCCGACCGGCGGCCCCATCTCCAGCGGGCTGACCCGCGTGTTCAGGTCGGAGAAGTTCTCGTTCAGCACCTTCTCCAGCCGCGCGCGGACAGCCTCGCGAACCTTGTAGCCCTTGGTCACCACCACGGCCTGCGCGAAGTAGTCGTTGGCCAGCTGCACGTCGAGCGGCAGGTAGAAGCGCACGGCGCCCTGGCCAATGTAGAAGCTCCACCGCTCGACGTCCGGGTCGGCCGCCAGCACCTTCTCGAAGCGATCCACCACCTCCTCGGTCGCTCGGATCGAGGCCGTCTGCGGCAGGGTCAGGTTGACCAGCAGTTCCGGGCGGTCGGAAGCGGGGAAGAACTGTTGCTGGACGAAGCGCAGGCCGAAGACCGACAGGCCGAACAGCAGCAGCGTGGCGACGATCACCACATAGCGCGCCCGCATGGCCAGGCGCAGGCTGCCCCGGAACATCCGCATCAGACGCCCCGGCTCGCTGCCATGCTTCGCCTTCATGGTCTTGGGCAGCACGTTTACCCCGATGAGGGGCGCGAACAGGACCGCCACGATCCAGGAGAACAGCAGCGCCATCGCCACCACGGCGAACAGCGTGAAGCAGTATTCCGCCGCACCGCCCTGGGCAAAGCCGATGGGGATGAAGCCGGCCACGGTGATCAGCGTGCCGGTCAGCATGGGAAAGGCGGTGGAGGTATAGGCGAAGGTCGCCGCCTTATCGAGGCTGAAGCCCTCCTCCAGCTTGGTGATCATCATCTCCACGGTGATCATCGCGTCGTCCACCAGCAGGCCGAGCGCAATGATCAGCGCGCCCAGCGAGATGCGCTGGAGCGTGATGTCGAAGAACTCCATGCCGATGAAGGTCATGCCCAGCACCAGCGGAATGGAGGTCGCCACCACCAGCCCGGCGCGCAGGCCCAGGCTGATGAAGCTGACCACCAGCACGATGACGACGGCCTCCTTCAGCGCCTTGGTGAAGCCGGCGACCGATTCCTCCACCACCACCGACTGGTTGGCGACGAGGTGGACGCCGATGCCCACCGGCAGGTTCGCCTCGACCTGCCGCATCCGCTCGCGGATGCCCTCGCCGAACGTCAGCACGTTGCCGCCGGCCGCCATGGAGATGATCATCCCGATGGCCGGCTCCCCGTTGTAGCGGAACAGCGGCGACGGCGGGTCGGCGTAGCCGCGCCGGATGTCCGCCAGATCGGCCAGCCGGTAGAACTTGTCGTTGGCGCGCAGGCTGATGGCGCGCAGGCTGTCCTCCGACGTGAAGGCGCCGCTGACCCGGACCGAGATCTTCTCGTCGCCCGCCTGCACCACGCCGGCCGGGGCCACGGCGTTCTGCGCCTGAAGCTCGGCGATGACCTGCTCGCGGTCGATCCCCATCGCGGCCAGCTTGCGCGTCGAGAAGTCGAGGTAGATCCGCTCGTTCTGGACGCCGACGAACTGGATCTTGCCGACGTCCGGCACGCGCATCAGATCGGCCCGCGCGGTTTCCGCGTAGTCCTTCAGCTCTCGGTAGCTGAAGCCGTCGGCGGTGAAGGCGAAGACCGTGCCGAAGGTGTCGCCGAACTCGTCGTTGAAGGCCGGCCCCTGCACGCCCTGCGGCAGGGTGGACTTCATGTCGGCGATCTTCTTGCGGACCTGATACCACAGGTCGGGCACCGCCTCGGCCGGCGTGTAGTCCTTCAGGTTGACGTAGACGACCGAGATGCCGGGCTTGGTGTAGCTCTTGACGTAGTCGAGATAGGGGATCTCCTCCAGCTTCTTCTCGATCGGGTCGGTCACCAGCTTCATGGTGTCCTCGATGGTGGCGCCCGGCCAGTTGGCCTGGACCACCATGGTCTTGATCGTGAAGGCCGGGTCCTCCTCGCGGCCGAGGCGCATGTAGGCCATGCCGCCCGCCACCGTCAGCGAGATGATCAGGTACCAGACGAAGGAGCGGTGGCGCAGAGCCCACTCGGAGAGGTTGAAGCCGGTCATGGTGCCGCCGCCGTTTCGATTTTCTGGTTGAACCGGACCCGCTGGCCTTCGCTCAGGCTGTGCACGCCCGCGGTGACCACGACGTCGCCGCGGGTCAGTCCCTCGGTGACGATGACCGGGCCATCGGTGTCCCTGGCACCATCCCTGGGCCGGATCACGACCGGCTGGCGCCGGACGGTCTGGGCCTTCGGGTCGACGAGCCAGACGAAGCTCCGCCCGGCCTCCTCGAACAGCGCCGTTCCCGGCAGCTCGACCACCGGGGCGGGCGGCTGCTTCAGGCGGCCGACGACGGTCGCGCCGAGGCGCAGGGCGTCAGGCGGGTTGTCCAGCGCGATCCGGACGGTGTGGGTCCGGGTGACGGGATCGGCCTGGGGCGAGATCTCGCGGACGCGGCCCACCGCCGTGATGTCCGGTGCGCCGGCCAGCGAGACCTCGATCACCGGGTCCTTCGGCGCCGCCCGGATGCCGGTCTCGGCGACGTTGAAGACGGCTTCGCGCTCCTCCGGCTGGGCAACGCGCACCACCATCTGGCCGGCTTCGACCACCTGTCCGGGCTCGGCCCCGATGGTGGTCACCACGCCGTCCCGATCCGCCCGCAGCTCCGTATAGCCGACCCGGTCGCGGGCCGATTGCAGCGCCGCCTGCGTGGCGACGACCTTGGCGTCGGCGGTGCGCATCGCCAGCAGCGCCGCGTCGTACTGCGCCTGGGGGGCGTTGCCGTTGGCCAGCAGTTCCCGCTTGCGGGCCTCCTCGTTGCGCGCCTGCATCTGATCGGCCTGCGCGGAGGCGAGATTCGCCTCGGCGGTCCGCAGCGCGTTGCGCTGGTCCTGGTCGTCCAGCCGGGCCAGCACGTCGCCGGCCTTGACCAGACTGCCGACATCGACCTGTCGCTCGACCAGCTTTCCGGCGATGCGGAAGCCAAGGTCGGCGTCGGCCCGCGCCTCGATGGTTCCGGTGGCGGAGCCGCCCATCCGGAAGGTCACCGGCTCCACAGTGATGGTCCGCACCGGGCGGATCACCGGCGCCGCGTCGGCGTGATGGCCGCCCTGCGGCTGACAGGCCGCCAGTGTCGGGGCCAGGGCCAGCAGCACGATGAGAAGCGGGTTCGTGGTAGGCTGCCGCATGCCTGGGGGCCGCATGGTTGGTCGCGCGATGCGGGTCATGCGCCGCTCCCCTGCTTGATGGTGACCTTCTGGTCCGGCCGCAGCTTCTGGACGCCGCCGATCACCACCAGATCGCCATCGCTGAGGCCGCTGGAGACGGTGACCGTGCCGGTGTCGTATTGCAGCACGGAGACGGGACGCAGGCTCACCGTGTCGGCCGGCCTCGCCACGACCCAGACCGCCGGTTTTCCATTCTCCGTCTGGAACAGCGCCGAGGACGGCAGATTGACCACCGGCCGCGCCGGCAGCTTGGCCCGTCCGACGACGGAGGAGCCGAGCAGGAAGGCGTCGGGGGCGTTGGGCAGGGAAACCTTCACGGTGTAGGTCCGGGTCACCGGGTCGACCCCCGGAGACACCTCGCGGATCGTTCCCTCGGTGACGGCTTTCGCATCGTTGACGAGCCGCACCTCGACCGTCGGCAGGCCCTCCCGTCCTTCCAGCCGGATGCTGGCGCCCGGCACCTGGAAGACCGCCTCCCGCTCTCCCGGATCGGCCAGCCGCAACACCGTCTGGCCGACGGCGACCACTTGCCCGGGCTCCGCCATCTTCGCGGTGATGACCCCGTCGCGGTCGGCGCGCAGTTCGGTGTAGGACAGCGTGTCGCGGGCCGAGCCCAGCTGCGCCTCGGCGGAGTTCAGCTCGGCCTGCGCCTGCTGGTAGCGCTTCAGGGCGTTGTCGTACTGGACCCGGGTGGTAAAGCCGTTGGCGAGCAGGGAGCGCTGGCGCTCCTCCTGCGTCCGGCTCTGCTCGACGGCGGCGCGCGCTGCCGCCACGTCGGATTCGGCGGACCTCACGGCGTTGGTCTGGTCCTGGTTGTCCAGCCGCGCCAGCAGTTGCCCGGACGTGACCGCCTGCCCGACGTCCACCAGCCGCTCGACCACCTTGCCGCCGACGCGAAAGCCGAGGTTGCTCTCGTGGCGGGCCTGGATTTCACCGGTCAGCGCGGCGGTGCGGTCGAACTGGCTCACCTGCACCGGCAGGGCGCGGATCAGCGTCGCCTCGGCCGGCGGCGGTGTCGGCTGCTCGCAGCCGAGAAGCAGGAGGCCGGCGAGGATCACCGATCTGGATGACCCGAGCCCGAATGACCCAAACCCGGATAGCCAGGACATGATGCCTCTCTCCTTCTCGGGTCCGTGTCAGGCGGAGCGGTGGCGGCGGAGGATGGCGCGGGTGTGGAGCGCGATCATCCGTTCCTCGTCGGTCGGGATGACGCAGCCCTTGACCCGGCTGTCCGGCGTCGTGATGCACAGCGCGTTCGCGGCGTTGGCCGCCTCGTCGAGAACGAAGCCGAGCCAGCGCGCCCGCTCCGCGATGGCCTTGCGGATGGCCGGCGCCCGTTCGCCGATGCCGGCCGTGAACACGAGCCCGTCGATGCCCCCCATGGCGGCGGCCAGCGTCCCGATGGCGAGGCTCGCCCGGTAGACGAAGCAGTCCAGCGCAAGCCTGGCCCGCGGATCGGTGCTGGCCAGCAGGTCGCGGACATCGTTGCTGATGCCGGACAGCCCCTTCAGCCCGCAGTCGTGGTAGAGCAGCCGTTCGATGGCGCGGGCGTCCATGCCCTTGTCCATCAGGTAGAGGACCACGCCGGGGTCCAACTGTCCCGGCCGCGTGCCCATCGGCAGCCCGTCCAGCGCGGTGAAGCCCATGGTGCTGTCCACGCTGCCCCCGTCCCGGATGGCGCACATGCTGGCCCCGCTGCCGAGATGCGCGACGACGACCCGCCCACCGGCGATCCCGGGGGCGAGGTCCGGCAGACGCCCGGCGATGTATTCGTAGCTCAAGCCATGAAAGCCGTAGCGTCGCACGCCATCCCGGTGGAGGGCCTCCGGGATGGCGTAGCGGTCGGCCAACTCGGAATGGTGCCGGTGAAAGGCCGTGTCGAAGCAAGCCACCTGAAGCACGTCCGGCAAGAGTTTCCGGATCGCCCGGATCGGCGCCAGATTGTTCGGCTGGTGGAGCGGGGCGAGCGGAACGTAGGTCTCCAGCGTGCCGATCACCGCGTCGTCCACCGCCACATGGCTGTCGTAGGCCGGCCCGCCGTGAACCACCCGATGCCCGACCGCCACGGGCATGGCACCGCCCAGCCGCTCCCGCAGCCACGCGCCGAGAAAGGCCAGCGCGCCGGGTACCCCGTCACCGCATTCGGCCGGCAAGGGAAGACTGCCGTCCTGACCAACCAGCCGGGGCGTCGTGCCGATCCCCTCGATCTGGCCGCGCAGGCGCACCGGCAGCGTCCCGTCCGCCGCATCGAACAGCTGGAACTTGATGCTGGAGGAACCGGCGTTGATGACCAGGATCGTCTCGCTGATGGTCGTCTCGGTCATGGCGGCATCACCCCTTCACCGGCTGCTCGATCCGCTGCCGGTGCGCGTACAGCGCCGCCACGGCGCAAGAAGCCATGCGCGTCATGACGCTGTCGGCCCGGCTGGTCAGCACGATGGGCACCCGCGCGCCCAACACGATGCCGGCGGCATCGGCGTTCGCCAGGAAGGTCAGGTTCTTGGCAAGCATGTTGCCCGCCTCCAGATCCGGCACGACGAGAATGTCGGCCTGCCCGGCGACCGGGGAGGCGATGCCCTTGATCCTCACCGCTTCGGGGCTGATGGCGTTGTCAAGCGCCAGCGGCCCGTCCAACAGGCCGCCGGTGATCTGCCCCCGGTCGGCCATCTTGCACAGAGCGCCGGCCTCCACGGTGGAGGGGATCTTTGGGTTGATGGTCTCGACCGCCGACAGGATCGCCACCTTCGGCTGGGGGTTCCCCAGCGCCTGCGCCAGATCGATGGCGTTCTGGATGATGTCGCGCTTGTCCTCCAGGGTCGGCGCGATGTTCACCGCGGCGTCGGTGATGAACAGCGGCTTGCCGTAGGTCGGCACGTCCATGATGAAGACGTGGCTGATGCGCCGCTCCGTCCGCAGCCCGCTGTCCTTCCTGGCCACCTCGCGCAGCAGTTCGTCCGTGTGCAGGCTTCCCTTCATGAGAAGCTGCGCACGCCCCTGGCGCACCAGTTCCACCGCCGTGGCGGCGGCGGCGTGGCTGTGCGGCACGTCCACGATCTCGTATGGGGCGATGTCGAGGCCGGACTCGTCCGCCACGGCCCGGATGCGCGCGGCCGGACCGATCAGGATCGGCGTGATGAAGCCCTGTCGGGCCGCGTCGACGGCACCGCCCAGGGACGAGGCGTCACAAGGGTGCGCCACCGCCGTGGGGATGGGGGAGATGTCGCGGCAGGCGGCGACCAGCCGTTCGTACTTCTCATGCCGTTGCGGGGACGGTGGCTGGCTACCGGCCATGGCGTTCCCTCCTCACCAGCGCAGATACAGCCCGACGTCCCCCGGCATGCCACCGGGATAGTCCAGGATCTGCGCCCGCAGCTTGTAACCCTTCGCCCTCAAATTCTTGTCGAAGACCTCGTAGGCTTCGCGGGCGAAGCCGGTCAGGGAATTCGGCCAGTCCGGCTCAAAATTGTTGATCGCCCGGCCACCGTCGGTGCAGTAGCTGCTCGGGAAGCGCGCCACCTGGATTTCCTTCACGCCGCGCGACGCGGCGTCGCGCACCGCGCGCGTGAACCGCTCCTTGGCGTCAGGGCGGATGTGCTGGTTCATGAAGGCTTCGCGGACGGTGTCCTGTTCCTTCATGTGCTTCTTTTCCCGCTCCAGGGCTTCCTGGAGCAGGGCCATTTCGTGCTCCTCGCCGAGCTTCCGGAGTTCGTCGGGCGAGATCAGATCGTCACCGATGTCGGGGGTGGCCGCGGCCGCCCTGGTCTGGTCCATGTTGCTCATGACGCGTTCCCCTTGTTGCTTGTCAGCCTCTTGTCTCGACACCGCGGGTTCACTTGGCCTTCGCGGTGCCCATCGTCCTGGGCGGCGCGTCCGCCCGGCTGATGTCGGAGGCGGCCTTGGCCAACGACACTCCGCCGGCCCCGGGCAGCACGCGCAGGGGCGGCTCGCGCCCGGCCTCGATGCGCTCCTCCTTGTCGTGCAGAAGGGCGTCCACCTGCCGCAGGCGGGCACGCTGGTCGGAAGTCAGCGGTCCTGAGGCCTCCAGAACACGTTCCGCCAGCGCCATCACCTCCTTGCGCTCCTTCTCGCCGGGCAGCAGCTTGGGCAGCGCGCTCATCGCCGCGGCTTCATCCATCAGCATCAGGAAGACCTGCTCGCGGAAGACCGCGCGGACGGCATCCACGGACAACTGCTGGGTGCCGGGATGCTCCTCGCGGATTTTCCGCAGCATCTGGAAGGCACGCTCGTCGAGGGCGCCTTCGCCGCGCCGCGCGTGGATCAGGATGCGGAACAGCGCCTCCCGCACCCCGCCTTCCGCGACGCGGCCCATGATCTCGGCCATCCGCTTCTCGACCAGGGCTTCGAACGCCTCGTCGCGGATGTGCGGTGGCCGCGCGTCTTCGCCCGGTGCGGCCAGCCCGACCAGAGCCTGAAGGAGCGGCGCGTTGTAGAGGCCCATGAACAGGCGCTCGACGGCGCCGTCCCGCGCGTCCCGCCAGCGGTCGAGCCCCTGCACGATCTCGTCCGAGACGCGGTTCTGCGCGCTCAGGTACGGGTTGTCCGGGCTCACCGGGCGGCGGTGCTCGCGCACCCAGTCGGCCATGGGGCCGACCGGCGCCATGAAGGGGTTGAGGTGCGAGAACAGGTAATATTGGCTGCGCGCCGGATTCATCATCCGCAGCCATTCGGCGAAGGGCTCGTTGACGGTCGCCTGGATCGAGGGCCGGGCGAAGGTGGCGTACAGACCCTTGTTGATGTCCGAGATACGGGCCACCGCGGCGAAGCGCCGGTCGTCCTCCGGCGTGTTGCCGCCAAGCCCGCGGATGTCGTCGAGCGTGCGCGGCTCGAACCGAGTCACGTAATCGCCCGCGACCAGATCGGCGCCGGGGACGTTCGGGTCCTTCGGCTGAAGAATCATCTCGTAGAGACCGGGCGGCAGCAGGTCGATGAAGTCGATGTTCTCGACGAACTCCGACGTTTCCTTGCGGGCGACACGGCCGGACACGAAGATGCCCAGGTGCCCGATGTCGTGATGGAGGTTGTAGACGATGGTCTGCTCGTGGGCCCGGATGTCCTCGACGTCGCTGTAGAGATCGAGGATCCAGCCCAACGCCTGTTGCGGCGGCGTGATGTTGTCGCCGAAGGACGCGAAGACGAGGATGGGGGAGCGGATGTTGCGCAGATCCAGCCGGCGCCCGTTCCTGACGATGCCGCCGCTGGTCATCTTGTTGCCGACGAACAGCTCGTCGGTGATGGCCTCGATCTCCTCCCCGTTCATGAGAAAGAAGCCGCTCCACCACTTTTCGAATTCAAGGTACCGGTCCGCTTCCGTGTCGATATGGGCGTACAGGTTGTACGCCTTCTTCCAATAGGTGTTGGCCGGGTCCAGCTTCTCGAAGTTGCCGACCAGATGCGCCCCGTCGAAGCGGCCGTTGCCGAGGTCGCTGGCCAGAGCGGCGAGCCACGCGCCGCCATAGAGGCCGCCGAGGTAGCGCATCGGGTTCCGCCCTTTCACGCCGGCCCAATAGGACAGCGGAGAGCCCGCGATGATGATCGGCCCCATCAGGTCGGGCCGGACCGCGCTCAGCGCCATCACCGCCCAGCCGGCCTGGCAATTGCCGATGACGCACGGCTTGCCGCCCACGCCGTCGTGCAGTTTTCCGACATGCTCGATGAAGAAGGCCTCAGCCTCCCCGACGTCGGCGAGGGTCTGGCCCGGCTCCGGCTCAGGATGGAAACCGATGAAATAGCAGGGGTGGCCGGCGCGCAGAGCGGCGCCGATCTGGCTGTCGGGCTTGAAGCCGCCGATTCCTGGACCGTGGCCGGCGCGCGGATCGACGATCACGAACGGACGCTTGGCCGGGTCCGTGCCGACGGCGGGGTCCGGCAGGATGTGAAGCAGCATGTAATTGCACGGCCGCTTCAGCTTCCGCCCTTCCATCACGACCTCGTACGGGAAGGACAGGACGGGCGGCTTTCCTTTATCGGCATGGTTCATGAACTGGTCGCCGCGCCGCCGCAAGACATCCAGAAACAGGACCCAACGCTGCATGGCATCGACGCCGTAGTCGACGGCGTCCTGAAACGGGTTGGGAAGGTTGAAAGGGTTGGGGAAAGTCGGCATTGGCCAACCATCAGCACCTTTCCCGGCCGCCGTCTCTTCGACCGGCTTTGCTCCAGCCGGCTTCGCTCCCGTTGACTTTACTGCGGTCCCGTTTTCTGCGGGTTCGACGAAAGGGCCAAGAAAGGGAAATGCCGCGGTCCAGGCGGAAAACCAGCTTGCCAAAGGCTGCTGTTCCGTCAGGGGACGCACCCGCCGATTTTTCATCACATGTCCTCTTTGGCTGTACGCTCCTGCGCCGGCTGTGCGTTCGCTGTGCCGGCAGGATTCTTTTGCATCCGCGAAGACGTTGCGACGCCGGCGCTGCGGATACAGACCCATGCGGATACCGACCCATGATGAGAACGTGAGGGGCCAAGGCGCTGGCTTTAGACACGGGAAATACTGCACCGCATCATCCGCAGCGTTGAAGCATGCAACAGTTGGTACTGTTACCGTATCAGACCGCGTTCCCCTGGTGGGTCATCTCTGGAACACTGCGGCGCCACCGTGTCCCAGAGGGGATTTGGACTTTGGATTTTCCGTGAATAAAATTCGGATTTTTGGAAATCCAACCCAGCGTACTTTTATAAGATATTTATTAATAATCCTTTATGATTTTTTTTCCAATAAGCAATAAGGCGCCCTGTAAGGGGGTAAATTCTGTTCGGTCATCGGTATTTCGAACAGAGAATGCCCCTCTTCACATGACCGATACGGTGGGCGTTACCGTAGCATGACTGCGCTTTGGCTTGGAGGAATGCTACCTTCCAAAGCACAATGCCTTGCGAGTTAAATTCACCCCCCGATCTGTGCACGCCATCCATCCGATCGGCTGTCCATTGATTTCGCATCGGGCCGGCCGGTTCGTCGGGGGAAGCGTCTCCTGTCCCTAAAAATCCGCTTACGAAAAGCCGCCCACAAAAAGCGCTGGGAGCAAACCATGAAACTCCGAACCAAGGTCGCTCTGGCCGTTGCCCTGACGGCGACGGTGATCACCGCCGCGAACGCGCAGATGGGGCCGGCCCCCACGGAAACCAATTTTCAGGTCCGGACCACGGGCGACCTTGTGCGGCTGTGCGAAGCCACGCCAAACGACGCGACCGGCATCGCGGCGCTCCATTTCTGCCACGGCTTCGCCGTCGGCGCCTATCAATACCATCAGGTCGTGACGGCCGCCGAAGGCAAGCGTCAACTGGTGTGCGCGCCGACGCCACCGCCGTCGCGCAACGACGCCGTTTCCGCTTTCGTCACCTGGGCAAAGCAGAATCCCAAGCTGATGGATACGCCGCCGGTGGATGGGCTGTTCCGCTTCCTGTCCCAACGCTATCCCTGCCGCGCCTGATCCCGCCGGCATCCGCTTCCTCCGCCGCGGTCCACGGCCTTCGATCAAAGGCCAACCAGGATGGGAAAAATCATGAAACCCACACAAATCCTCCGCGTCGCCGTCGTCGCGCTTCCCCTTGCGGCGTGCGCCGACATGTCACCGACCCAGCAACGCGCGCTCACCGGCACGACCGGAGGCGCTGCCGGCGGAGCACTGATCGGCGCCATCGCCGGCAACGCCGGCATGGGTGCGGCCATCGGCGCCGGTGCCGGTCTGGCCGGCGGTCTGCTCTACGACTATCACAAGCGGACCGAGGCCTCGGCCTACCAGCGCGGCGTCCAGCAGGGGTCCACCCAGCGAAGCGGCACCCAGTGACCCGCGGCGGTCATGCGCTGACAGGAACGTTCTCGCCATGCCGCCGATGCCGCTGGATGGCGGCCGAGTCCTCGTCACGGGCATCGCCGACGACCGCGTAAACGACGATTGCGCAGCTTGGCCAGCCGTTGTCATGCCGTAACGTTGTCATGCCGCAACGTGGCTGGCATTCTGATGGCGATGATACCGTTCCTGGCGCATGAACCGCGATCCTGTGAGCAGACCGTTGCCGCTGCGGCGGTTGTTCGCGACATTCTCGGTGCCGCCGCCTCAGCCGCGTATCTCTACGGATCGGCAGTCGCGGGCGGCCTGCGCCCGAACAGCGATCTCGACATCCTAGTCGTCACTGAGCGATCGCTGTCCGACGATGAGCGCGTCGCGATCATCCGTCAGCTTTTGCCGATCTCGGGAAGCGCCGCCATCGGCGGGCCCGGCCGCCCCATTGAACTCACCATTCTCGCCCGCCCAGCCCTGATCCCATGGCGCCACCCCGGCTGCCTCGAGCTTCAGTATGGCGAATGGATGCGCACCGAGTTCGAGCGGGGCGGCATGCCCGAATGGCCGTGCCGGGATCCCGACGTCGCCGTCCTGATCGAGACGGCCCGCCGCGGAGCCCTGCCGCTCTTCGGCCCGCCCGTCGACTCCGTCCTCGATCCGGTGCCGCGCACGGATCTCGTCCGGGCCATGGTGGACATGGTGCCGATCCTAATTCCAGGCATCGAAGAAGGGGACGACAGACGAAACGGGCTGCTGACCCTGGCGCGCATCTGGACGACGCTCACGACCGGCAAGATCCTCCCGAAGGATCAAGCCGCCGATTGGGCGCTCGCGCGTCTGCCCGAGGAGCACCGGCGCGTTCTGGCGCACGCCCGGGCGGCCTATCTCGGCGAGGAGCGGGAGGATTGGAACGATCTCGCGTCGGGGGTGCGACCGCATGTTGACCACGTCATCGCACGCATCCGGACCCTGACGGCTGGAACATCGCCAGAGTGACTGATCGGCCGGCTGACAAGGCGGGTGCGCCTGCGCCATGACCACGCCTGGGGCGGTCAATAACCGGGAGGCGGGGTGACGGTGACGTAGGTGACGCTTCCGTCCACATAGCTGCGATTGTACCAGGTTCCGCCGCAGCCGTAATAGCTGACGCCGCCGTACGGCACGACGGTGGGCGTGCAGGGAAGCACCGTCACATAAGTGGGCCTCGCCGTGGCGGCGCCGGCGATGTAGCCGGCGGTCGCTCCAACCGCCGCACCCGCAAGAGCCCACCCCCAATCGTCGTCATCGTCGTAGTAATGATGACCGTCCCAATCGTTGGCGATGTTTTGCGCCGCGTAGGCCCGCGATTCCGTGCGCTCGGTCTGGCCTTGCTGGCGGGCTTCCGTACGTTCGGTCTGGCCCTGCTGGCGCTGCCCCTGCCGCTCGGTCCGCTCCTGCTGGCCCGAAGTGCGCGTGTCGGCCCGGGACTCCGTGCGCGTCTGCTTCGTCTCGGCGCGCTGCGCGGACCGTTCCGTAGCACCGGACTGCCGGGACGCCGTCTGCGCGGAGGCCGTCCGCTGGCTCGACCGCTCGGTGGCGCCGGCCTGACGGGCTCCCACTCCCGCCGTGGATCGTCCCGCCGAGGAGCGTTGAGCGGAAAAGCCGCCACCTGCCGCCGGACCGGACCGGGAGAAGCCTCCGCCACCCCCTCCTCGGCCGCCGCCCCCTCCCCCTCCCCCTCCGCCTCCGCCTCCGCGACCGCCGCCGCGGGCATAGGCATCCGCGACCGATCCGGCCACCAGCAGCAGGGATGCGGCGATGGAAAAGGCAATTCGTGAAGTTGGCGTGTTCATTTCGGCGCTCCTTCCGAACTGCCGGCCGAACCGCCGGCGGCGTTGCGGCGGACACGGATCATGACCGGAATGCGTTCCGCGCCGTCCGGAGGATGGAAGGCGAGTTGCGCCGGCTGGACGTCCGGATTGAGGTTCCAATCGGAGAATTCGGCCCGGTATTGCGGCTCGCCCTCGTCGCCCTTGTAGGTGATGGTCACGCGCTCGGGCAGCGGCGGGCCTTCGGTGGCGATCCAGATCTGGAAGTCGACATCCTCGGTGCGCCCCGCCAGGTGATCGGTCGGCACCGCCGTGAGCATGTCCCGCTCCACATAGTCGAGCGTCTGAAGGCGTTGCTCCAGTTCATCCGGCAGCGTGCTGACCAGCAGCAGCGCCAGCGGCAGCCGCACCTGAAGATCCTGGACCAGATAGCGCACGGCGTCGTCGATGGTGCCGGCCCGTTCGATCTGGGCATAAACGTTCTCATCCGCGTTGAACACGGAGATCGCCTTGCCGTCGAACGTCACCAGCGACCGTTTCCCGTCGCTCTCCTGCGCTTCGACCCGCAGCCCGTCGGGGCGGTTCAGGGTGAGGGCGCGCCGCTCGCCGAACGTGATCTTCTCCCCCGTGTCCTGAACCACGTCGTAGCTGGCCCGGATGGTCACGGTGAAGCGCTGGGTCTGGGCGAGCGTGTCGGCCATGCGCGTCAGGACGGTCATCGCCTCGTCGTCGATCGGCGAGTCATCCGGCTCGTCCTGCTCGACCGCTTGCGGCGGGCTGTCGGACGGCGGCGCCTCGGTCCCGAAGGCCGGCCCGACCAGGGCGAAAACGCAGAGCGCCGAGCACAGTGCCGACCGTATCAGCCACCTGGGTCCGTTCATCGACATCCCTCCTGCCCCGCCTCCTGTCCCGAACGCTGCGCCGGCGGCATTGATGAGGGGCCTGGAGTCATTGAGCCGCGTGGAACGGAACCATTGAAAGTAGCAGCCACGGTCGATGCAGGCCGCTACGGTATCGCTGTCCCGAATTGCCGGTGCGCCCGGAGCCGGTCGAGTCCCTGTTGGGCGGACCACGGTGATTGCGCCAAGTACGCAACCGTAACATCCATTACGGTAACCGAGACCGCGGAAGCCGTCCGATGCTTACGCTCGTCACCGGGCCGGGCGCGTTCTGAACAGCTGGTCCAACGGCAGGGATCAGCGAAATCCAGGCTACCGTAGAATACTCGTCAAAGACAGCGTCCCAGGCTACAGGACTTGGCTGTGGACAACAACGCACCACACCGGACAGCCCCAGATCCGCACCCCAATTTCGCGCTTCGAAGACGGCGCTGGGATATGCCGGGCAAAACAGGAGGACAGCATGAAGCGTCGTGCAACCTTGCCAACGGCCACCGCCACCGCAGTGGGCATCCTCTGCGGTGTATTCCTGGTGCCGGGCACCGTTCCGCACCCGGCGTCGGCGCAGGACAGGCCCGTTCTGACGAACGTCATTCCGGAAAGTGCCGCCGTCACGCTCCACGCGAAAATCACGGCCATCGACGCGGCCAAGCGGAAGGTCACGCTGACCGGACGGTCGGGCACGCCGGTCACCGTCATGGCCGGGCCGGCGGTCCGGTTGGAAATGCTGAAGGTGGGAGACACCGTCGACGCGCAGTTCTACCGCTCCGTGGCCTTCATGGTGTCCCAACCCGGTGCGCCCGTGCCCGAGGACGAGATCCAGCAGACGGTCGCGCGCTCGGTCGAGGCGCCGGGCGGCATCGGGGTGCAGGTGACGCGGCTGAGCGGGCTGGTCGTCGGCATCGACCTCGGCGCGAACAGCATCGACCTCGTCAATCCCAATGGCGGCGAGGTCTACACCGTCAACGTGACGGACCCCGCCCGTCAGGCGAAGCTTCCCTCGCTGAAGGTCGGCGACACGATCACCGCCGTCGTCAGCGAAGCCCTCGCGGTGTCGATCGAGCCGGCGCGCAAGAGCTGGTTCTGAACGGCGGTCCTCGCGCACGCAGTCGAAGGGGCGGAGCCAAGAAGCACGGGCGGAGGGCATGGGAGTGCACGCAAGCCAGGATGCCCGGCCAGTGGCGACGGGCGGCGCAGGAGCCTGCGGGATGAGGCGCCCGCCCCTTCCGAGGGGCTTCGCCGTCGCGGTCCTGCTGGTCTGGACGATTCTTGCCGGAGGATGCGCGACGGCGGTCAGCGTCGAACGCGTGGACCACGGCACCGTCCATCAGCAGCTTACGCACAACGTCCTGTCGGCGCACGCGCTCAGCGATCCGACCCACAACGTGCTGCGCCGGTGGTCCCTGACGGACCGCTTCCTGACGCAGCCGGAGAACGCCATGGCCGACCTCCGCGCGCTGGTCACGCAGGGGCATGGCGGCGCCGACGAGATCTTCGCCTTGGCCGAGATGTCGTTTCTGCACGCCGAGGAGCAGGGAGGGCGGCCCTATTATCTGGCGTCCGCCCTCTACGCCTACGCGTTTCTCTTTCCGGGAGGACTGGACCAGCCGCCCAGCCCCTACGATCCCCGGTTCCGGCTGGCCACCGATCTGTACAACCGTGGCTTGACCTCCGGGCTGGCGACGGAGGACCGAACCGGCATCGCCATTCGGGAGGCCCGCCACCCGCTGCCGTTCGGTGAGTTGGACGTGGCCTTCGATTCTCGGGAACTGGTGTGGGGCGGGCGCCAGCTGACCGGCTTCTTTCCGGTCGCCGAGTTGCAGGTTCACGGCCTCGACGCCCGCTATCGCCAACCCGGCATCGGCGCCCCCTTGGCGGCGGGAACCACGCAGAGCACCCTGGCGAAGGGCTTCCAGGTCGCCCCGCGCGTCAAGACGCCCGTGACCGCGCTGCTGCGCATCCCCGATCCCCGGCACCAGATCATGAGCGGGCAGGTGCGCGCGCAACTCGAACTCTATCCCTCATCCGACACCGAAGCGGTGCTGATCGACCGCCAACCGGTGCCGCTGGAGGTCGAGCACACCGCCACGCTGGCCTACATGCTGGACGGCATGCCGGTCTGGGAATTCGAGTTCGGCGGCTTCCTGCGCGGCGGTCTGCTGGATAAGTTGCCGTCCCGCCTGGTCGCGCTGGAACCATTCCGGTCCGGCCGCATTCCCGTCGTCTTCGTTCACGGAACGGCATCGAGCCCGGTGCGCTGGGCCGAGATGCTGAACGATCTGAGGAGCGACCCGCGCATCCGCGACCGCTTTCAGTTCTGGTTCTTCAGCTACGAGACGGGCAATCCCGTTCCCTATTCCGCATTGTTGCTGCGTGATTCGCTGCAGGAGGCGGTGTCCACCCTGGACCCGTCCGGGCGGGAACCGGCGCTGCACGAGATGGTCGTCATCGGGCACAGCCAGGGTGGCCTGCTGACCAAGTTGACGGCGGTGGACACGGGCGCCCGACTGTGGAACACGGCGTTTCGCAAGCCGCCCGACCAGCTTCAGCTCGACCCGGAAACGCGCGACCTGCTGACGCGCGCCCTGTTCATAAAGCCGGTTCCGTCGGTCAAGCGCCTCGTCTTCATCGCCACGCCACATGGCGGCAGCTACGTCGCCGGCAACCGGATCAGCCAGTTCGTCGCAAGTTTGGTGCGGCTGCCGGGACGCCTGCTGAGAGTGAGTACGGAAATCGGCAAGCTGGACGACGCCAGCACCACACTTGCCGGACAGACGGGGTTTGGCAGCGTCCATGCCATGACGCCCGGCAGCCTGCTGGTCCAGACCCTGGCGCGCACGCCCATCGCCGCGGGGGTCAAGGCGCACTCGATCATCGCTGTGCGCGGCGACGGGCCGGTCGAAACCGGTGACGACGGCGTCGTGGAGTACAAGAGCGCCCACATCGACGGGGTCGAGTCCGAGTATATCGTGCGTTCCGGGCACTCGACGCAGTCCGACCCGCGCACGATCGAGGAGGTGCGCCGCATCCTTCTCCTCCATTGGGAGGAATCCTGTACGAAACGCAACGAGTGCGGACCACCGGGCACCGGCGCCCCCCGCATCGCGAGCCGGACCCGTTGACGGTGGCTCCCATGATGGGCTTGGCATGATGGGCCTGGGACGCGCCGTTTCCGCTCTCATCCTGTCCAGCGCCCTGCTGTGCTCCGCGCCTTCGCGGGCGGACCTGCGGGCGGATGAGGCGCCATGGCTGCCCGTCTCGCAGGTCATGGCCGAACTGGCCCGGAACCCCGAGTTCGTGGAAGCCCTGTACCGGCGCCTGGGGCGCGATCCGAAGGCGGGCGGCATTCTGGGACCGGACGAGATCAAACGCCTGCGCGAGATGATCCTCGGCAAGAATTTCGAGGAGCTGGACCGGTTTCCCGGGCTGACGGTCCAGGGAATGGGCCGGTCCGTGCGGCTCGCCGGGGCGATGCTGGACCGGCCCAGCGACGATGACGCCCCACCGGAGCCCGCGCCGGCCGAAAAGGCGATTGAGACGGCGGCCGAGGAGGGGCTGGGCATTCCCGCCGTCGGCACCCCTCTGGCGCCGGATGCCTATCTGCGCCCGCTGGGCTTTGGGCTGGAGACCGGCGACCGCGTCGATCCCGCGATGGCCGAACATTACGCCGATAGCCTGCGTCTGGCCGAACTGCTCAACCGCTTTTCCTTGAACACGCCGGACGGCGGAGGGCGCTACCGGGTCGTCCTTGACGGCCGGGTGTTGGACACGCCCCGCGCCCTGGTGGAAGCGTTGGAGCGGAGCGGCCACGACGTGGAGGTCCGCGATTCACGGTATTTTGCCAATTTCGGCGACCTGATCTATCAGGGCCGCGACGTCCTGACGCCGTTCTGGATCGACACCCGACTGCCGGTCCCCGGGACGGACCGCAACCTTCTGGTTCCGGTCAGCCATTCCCAGCACGAACTCGTCGTCCGCGGCCCGGTGGTCAACGCGGATCTGTCCTTCTATTTCGGAATCGACGGCCAAGCCGTGTTCCGCCCGAGCGTGACTCGCGATCAGGCCTGGGTCATGGGCAGGGTGGCGCACCGCTACCGTGGGGAGGAGGCGATGGAGGTGATCCGCCTCGCCGGCGTCATTGTGCGCGCCTACGACGCGATCAAGCGGCGCCATCCGGAGCTACCGTTTGGCGGCTACTACGCGCTGGGCGTCTGCAACGACGTGAACGCGATGATCGAACTGCGCATGCGGGGCGAGACGACCCTGTTCCCGCTGACGCTCGATCCGCAGTTCTTCACGGACGAGGGCGAGATCGGCCGGCTTGCCGAGAGCCTGCCGTTGGACAGCCGGTGGCGGGCGGTGGCGGACCCCCGGCGCATTCTGGGCTCCCTCCCCGTGGAGGATCTCGCCGCGCTCCCCCTCCCTTCGCTGAGGGAGGATTTGGAGAAGGTCCGCACAGCGTGGGAGAGCGGTCGCCTCCCACGGCCGGGTGTCGGCGACGTCGCCCTTCTGGGTGCCGTGGTGGCCGGACTTCTCGCCGCCGGCCTGTGGTCGGTTCGCCTGTGGCTCGTCCGGCGGCGGCGCTGAACCAAAATGACCGTTCGGCCTCACTCCGTGGGCCATTGCAGCTCCGGAATGACCTTCAATGGGTAGTTGGGGTTCTCGTAGCCGTCCGGGTCCTGGCGCTTGGGCAGCTTCACGGTTTCCCTGGGCAGCTCTTCATAGGGGATGTGGTCGAGCATATGGCGGATGATGTTCAAGCGCGCCCGCCTCTTGTCGTCCGACCGCGCGACGAACCACGGCGCCCAGGAGGTGTCGGTCTCCCTGAACATCTCGTCGCGCGCGCGCGAATAATCGTACCAGTGGCCGTAGGACTTCAAATCCATCGGCGACAGCTTCCAGACCTTCCGCCCGTCGTTGATCCGTGCTTCAAGGCGGCGTGTCTGCTCTTTGGGGCTGACTTCGAGCCAGTATTTCAGCAGAACCACCCCGGACTCGATGATGGCCTTCTCCACGCTCGGGACGACGTCGAGAAACCGCTTCGCCTGCTCCTCGGTGCAGAAGCCCATCACCCGCTCAACTCCGGCGCGATTGTACCAGCTCCGGTCGAAGATGACGACCTCCCCGGCGGCGGGCAGGTGCGGGATGTAGCGCTGAATGTACATTTGCGACTTTTCGCGCTCGGTCGGCGTGGGCAAGGCGACGACGCGGAACACGCGCGGACTCACGCGCTCGGTGATGGCCTTGATGGTTCCGCCCTTGCCGGCGGTGTCGCGACCTTCGAAGACGATGCAGACCTTCATGCCTTTGCGAACAACCCATTGTTGCAGCTTCACCAGTTCGACATGAAGATCCGCAAGCGCACTTTCGTAGTCCCGCCGCTTGAGCTTTGGTCGCGCGGACTCGACGCGATGGGCAGTCTTCAGCTTCTTTGCCATGCTCATCATCCTTGCGGACGGGTGTTGGGTGTGATCCGTGACGGGACTGGCGGTTCATTGGCAGAAACGGCGAACAGACTTGACGACAGACCCGGCGGCAGTCCGGCGGATGGTCATACACCATCGATCCGGTTCTGGAGTTCGAGCAGGATTTCCTGTTCGAGGTCCGCGATGAGGACGCGGCACGCGGCGGTGCGTTTCGAGCGTCGCCCGCTGTTCGATGCCTCCCACCCCCGCAGAATCTCGACGGCCTCGCCATAGTCCTCACAGAGACTGCGAAAGAACCGATTGTCGGCGCTGTGTTGTTTGATCATCCCCGCCAAGTCCGGGAATCGCTCCACGACGTGCCGTAGCTTATCCGACATGGGCGAGTCTCCCCGGTTCTGGAAGAGCGCCGGGGGGCCTGCCTCGTTCCGGACTTTGCTCTTGACCAACCTGCACCGGATCGTCCACCGCCTTGAAGGGTGAAACGGTTGGCTTTGATACCGTAACAGGCAGAAAGAGCAGCTTTGTGCGCTTCACGAAAAAGGTAAGGGCTATCATTCCGGAGGAAGTAATGAAGCCAGGGCGTGGGCGTGAAGCGGCTATACCGTCAGTGAGTGTTCCAGTCTCCATTTCATAGGAATAAACTGCGCACTGCCCTTGTCCGGCATGGGTTTCTGCAATGATCGCGTCCACCGCTCATGCGCGGAAACTTGATTTACATTCGAACAAATTTTCTAGATGTTGTATCGTGCGCCTCGTGATCATGACGTCTACAGCTTCCAGTGTCTGGCCCCAGCGCCTGGCTATGTAGACCGTCCCGGCATGGACCGCATGGTGTAGCAACCCCTTGCCCTGTGGGCATGGCTGCCGGATGGACTTAACGGAAGGAGGGCGCTCGTGCTTCACGCCTCCGACGAACCGCAGGCCACTGATTTACCAGCCTCCACCATCACGGCACCGCTCATCGATGCCGCGTTGGCGCGCGTGCTGGCCAGCCGCAGCCTGCGTGGGTCCGCCCGTGGCCGCCGCTTTCTGCAATTCATCGTGCAGGAGGCTCTGGCCGGGCGCGCCAACCGCATCAAGGCCTACACCATCGCCATGGACGTGTTCGACCGCGACGCCAGCTTCGACCCGCTGCTCGACCCGGTGGTCCGCATCCAGGCCGGCCGCCTTCGCCGCGCACTGGAGCATTATTATCTGACCGAAGGCGCCGCCGACCCCCTGCGCATCGCCATTCCCAAAGGCGGCTACGTCCCCCAGTTCTCCCTGGTGCCGGTCACGGCCGGGGCCGACCTTCCGGACGAAATCTCCGGTCCGGCATCCGTGCCACCCCGTGCGAGGCTGACTCTGCCCCGCGCGTCGCTGATCCTTGGACGCCGCATCGACCGCCCGTTCCGCTGGCTGGCCATCGCGGCCGCAGTCATGAGTCTGGCCCTCTTGCTTCTGGCCGTAGCCGGTCTGGAACTCGTCGCCGGGTGGCGCGGCGTCGCTCCCGACCCGTCGAGGAGCGCTCTGGAGGGAGCCACGGCGCCGGCCGCGCCACAACGAGCGGTGCGCGGTCCGGCCCTGTTGGTTCTGCCGTTCACCAACGGCTCCGGCGACCCGACGCTCGACCTCGTCGCCAACGGCATCACCGAGGATCTCGTCGCGGCACTCATCCGCTTCGACGATTTTCTGGTCTTCGGCGCCGACACCAGCTTCCGCTACCCTTCGGCGCCGGCGTTGCGCGAAGCCGTCCCGACCAGCCATGTCGACTATCTTTTGAAGGGCAGCGTCGCTCAAACCGGTGACTACATCCAAGTGACGGCCACGCTGATCGCGGCCAAGGACCATCGCTACCTGTGGTCGGACAGCTTCCGTCGCGCCGTCACGCCGGCCAAGCTGCTGGACCTGCGCCATGACATCGCCGTTCAGGTCGCCCGCACCCTGGCGCAATCGGACGGCGTGATCGAGCGCGAAGAGGCGCGGTTGAGCGACCGGCACGCGCCACAGGATCTGTCGTCCTATGCCTGCCTTCTGCGCGCCCGTCAGTATTGGCGCCAACTCAGCCTCGTCCTCCACGCCGAGGTCCGGGATTGCCTTGAACGGACAACCAGGAGCGACCCTGGTTATCCGGAAGCCTGGGCGGCGCTCGCCATGGTCACCATCGACGAAGCCCGGCTCGGCTTCAACCCCCGTCCGTCCCGCCCAAACCCGATCGATGACGGACTGCAATTGGCCGAGCGCGCGGTGACGCTCGCTCCGGACAGCGCGTTGTCCCATCAGGCGCTCGGGCTTGCCTGGTGGCTGCGCAGAGAGCCCCAGCGCAGCATCGCCGCGTATGAGCAGGCGCTCGCGCTCAACCCGAACGACAGCGCGATCCTCGCCGACCTGGGGCGCTGCTACAGCTTGACCGGCGAGTGGGAGCGCGGAATTCCTCTGATCCGCGAAGCCTTCACCCGCAACCCGGCGCAGCCAAGCTGGTACCGCATCGTAATCGCCACCTATCATTACGTGAATGGTCGCTATGACGACGCGCTTGAGGAGATGCGACGGGCCAATCTGGGGCGGGAGGTCATCCTCGGCCACGTTGCGCTGGCGATGATACACGGCCAGACCGGAAACCGGGCCGAGGCGGCAAAAGCGGTTTCCGAGATCCTGCGGCTCGACCCGAACTTCCCGGTCAAGGCGATCTCCGAATTCGAACGCCGCAACATCCACCCGGACATCATCGTCCGGATCGTTGATGGCTTGCGCAAGGCCGGTCTTGCCATTCCTCCGTCGCAGACGGCCGACGGCGAGAGGCTCCGAACACAGTGATGCAACGCGTCGTTACCGTAGCATTCGTGAAAGCGGCCGTACGCTACGCCTGAAATGATGCCGGCTTGCGGCCCGATACCAGAAAGAAGCAAAGCATCCCGGATTGAAAGGGGAGATCGACCATGGCCGCGAAGGCGCGAGGGGCGTTCACGTTGATTGTGGCTCTGGCGGCGCTCACACACAGTGCAGCGACCGCAGCGGCGGCTTCCGTTGAGAACACACGCGACGCCAGGATCTTCGAACTTCTCGACGACGATCAGGACGGCAAAGTCTCCATGATGGAGTTCAAGAACAACCAAATGTTGGTGTTCTACATTCTGGATCGCAACAAGGATCTTGCCTTAAGCGCCGATGAAACTTTTCTGCCGGCTAATGTGTTCGCGACCTTCGCCGGAATGGATGGCAAAATCGACACCCTTGAATTCCTTGACATCGTCGATTCCGCTTTCAAACAGGCCGACACCAATCACGATGGGTACCTTGATCGGCAGGAATTCATCACCCTGCTGAATCGTGTCCGGAACCAATGAGAAATCCAAGCTCAACCGCCTCATTCAGGCCGCTTGCTTTCCGGCGTGAATGAGCAAAGCCGCGTTGAGAGGGCCGGCGGTTAGAAAGATGTCGAAGGCGACGGGGCTTCGGGATATCTAGGGGCCATGACCAGCGACACCGCCGCCGCCGACCGTACCGGCACCGATTTCGAGATCTTCATCGTCACCGCGCCGGGCCTGGAATCCGTGCTCTGCGCGGAGGTGAAGGCCAAGGGCTTCCGCGACGCCACCGCCATCAAGGGCGGCGTCACCATCCGCGGCGGCTGGCCGGAGGTCTGGCGGGCGAACCTGGAGCTGCGCGGGGCAACCCGCGTGCTGGCCCGCGTCGCCTCCTTCCGCGCCTTCCACCTCGCCCAGCTCGACAAGCGGGCGCGCCGGGTGCCCTGGGCCGAGTTCCTGCGCCCCGACGTGCCGGTCCGCGTCGAGGCGTCCTGCAAGGGCTCGCGCATCTACCACGCCGGGGCGACCGCCCAGCGCATCGAGCGCGCCATCACCGAGGAGCTGGGCGCCCCCATCTCCGCCGAGGCCGAGGTCTCCATCAAGGCCCGCATCGACGACGACCTGTGCACCATCAGCGTCGACACGTCGGGCGAGTCCCTGCACAAGCGCGGCCACAAGGAGGAGATCCACAAGGCCCCGCTGCGCGAGACGCTGGCCGCCCTGTTCCTGCACCATTGCGGTTACGACGGGACGGAACCGGTGGTCGATCCCATGTGCGGCTCCGGCACCTTCGTCATCGAGGCGGCGGAGATCGCCGCCGGCCTGCACCCCGGACGCAGCCGCCGCTTCGCCTTCGAACAGCTCGCCTCCTTCGACGACGCGGCGTGGCAGGCGATGCGCTCCGCAGGCGGCAACGCTCAAACGCCGACGTTTCGCTTCTACGGCAGCGACCGTGACGGCGGGGCCATCGCCATGAGCCGTGCCAACGCCGAGCGCGCGGGCGTCGCCGCTTTGACGGACTTCCAGAAGCACGCGGTCAGCGACCTGATGCCTCCGCCGGAGGGTCCGCCGGGCCTCGTCATCGTCAACCCGCCCTACGGCGCGCGGATCGGCGAGAAGAAGCCGCTGTTCGCCCTCTACGGCGCGCTGGGGCAGACGTTGCTGTCGCGCTTTTCCGGCTGGCGGGTCGGCCTCGTCACCAACGAGGCGTCGCTGGCCCAGACGACCGGCCTGCCCTTCCAGCCCTCCGGCCCGTCGGTGTCGCACGGCGGCCTGCGCGTGACGCTGCACAGCACCGCCGCCCTTCCCTGACCCCCTCCCGCACCCATCTGTAGACCCATGTCAAACCGCACCGCCCCCCGCCTGCACGCCTCGGCCTGCCCGCACGATTGCCCGTCCACCTGCGCGCTGGAGGTCGAGGTGCTGGACGAGCGCCGCATCGGGCGCATCCGCGGCGCCGCCGACAACAGCTACACCGCGGGGGTGATCTGCGCGAAGGTCGCCCGCTACGCCGAGCGGGTGCACCACCCCGACCGGCTGACCCAGCCGCTGCGCCGCACCGGCCCCAAGGGCTCCGGCCAGTTCGCGCCGATCTCCTGGGACGAGGCGCTGGACGTCGTCGCCGACCAGTTCCTGGAGGCCGAGCGCCGGCACGGGCCGGAGACGGTGTGGCCATACTACTACGCGGGCACCATGGGGCTGGTGCAGCGCGACGGCATCAACCGGCTGCGCCACGCCCGGCGCTGGTCGGGCTTCTTCGCCACCATCTGCACCAACCCGGCCTGGGCCGGCTGGCTGGCCGGCGCCGGCAAGCTGGCCGGGGCCGATCCGCGCGAGATGGCCAAGTCCGACCTCGTGGTGATCTGGGGCACCAACGCCGTCTCCACCCAGGTCAACGTGATGACCCACGCGGTGCGCGCCCGCAAGGAGCGCGGGGCGAAGATCGCCGTGGTCGACGTCTACCGCACCCCGACCATGGAGCAGGCGGATATTCCCCTGCTGATCCGTCCGGGCAGCGACGGGGCGCTGGCCTGCGCGGTGATGCATGTGCTGTTCCGCGACGGTCTGGCCGACCGCGCCTATCTCGCCAGCCACGCCGACGACCCCGCCGGGCTGGAGGCGCATCTCGCCACCCGGACTCCGGAATGGGCGGAGGCCATCACCGGCCTGCCGGCGGCGGAGATCGAGGACTTCGCCCGGCTGGTCGGGCGGACGCCGCGCAGCTATTTCCGGCTGGGCTACGGCTTCACCCGCTCGCGCAACGGGGCGGTGAACATGCACGCCGCCTCCTGCATCCCGGTGGTCAGCGGCGCCTGGCAGGTCGAGGGCGGCGGCGCCTTCCATTCCAACAGCGGCATCTACGGCTGGAACAAGACGCTGATCGAGGGGCTGGACCTGCGCGACCCGGCCGTGCGCATGCTCGACCAGTCGCGCATCGGCCCGATCCTGGAGGGTGACCCGGAGGCGCTGGCCGGCGGCCCGCCGGTGACGGCGCTGCTGATCCAGAACACCAACCCGGTGACCATCGCCCCCGATCAGGCGCGTGTGCGCCGCGGCTTCGCCCGCGACGACCTGTTCGTCTGCGTGCACGAGCAGTTCATGACCGAGACGGCGCGGATGGCCGACATCGTGCTGCCCGCCACCATGTTTCTGGAGCACGACGACCTCTATCAGGCGGGCGGCAACCAGCACATCCTGCTCGGGCCCAAGCTGGTCGACCCGCCCGGCGACTGCCGGCCCAACCACGCCGTCATCGGCGAGCTGGCGCGGCGGCTGGGCAGCGACTCCCACCCCGGCTTCGCCATGACCGAGCGGGAGCTGATCGACGCCACGCTGCGCGCGTCCGGCCACGGCACGCTGGTGGCGCTGGAATCCCGGCGCTTCCTCGACGTGCAGCCGAATTTCGAAGACGCGCATTTCGTGAAGGGCTTCCGCTGGCCCGACGGCAAGTTCCGCCTGAAGCCGGACTGGCCCAAGGTGCCCTACGCCGCGCCGTCCACCTTCGGCCCGGTCGATTCGATGCCGACCTTCCCCGATCATTGGGCGGTGACGGAGGAGGCCGATGACGAGCATCCCTTCCGGCTGGTCACCGCGCCGGCCCGCAACTTCCTGAACAGCAGCTTCACCGAGACCCCGACCTCCGCCGGGCGGGAGCGCCGCCCGAGCCTGATGCTTCACCCCGACGACGCGGCGGCGCTGGGCATCGCGGAGGGCGACCGGGTGGAGGCCGCCAACGGGCGCGGCGCGGTGCTGCTGCACGCGCGGCTGTTCGACGGGGTGCGGCGGGGCGTGGCCATTGCCGAATCCATCTGGCCCAACGCGGCGCACGAGGGAGGACGCGGCATCAACAGCCTGACCGGCGCCGACCCGGTGGCACCCTTCGGCGGCGCCGCCTTCCACGACAGCCATGTGCGGGTGCGCAAGGCCGACACGGCTTGAACAAGCCAGCCCACCGGGGGAAAGCCCGGCGCACGGATGGTCAACGGCGCCCCTACCCGGTCAAAGCCTCGCGCCAGGACTGGCCGGGCCCAATGACCGGCGGCAGAGTCTGCATGGGGCACGGGCGTCCTTTGGGCAGCCCCAAAAGGTTCAACGACACCACGCCGGGAAAGGCATCGTATCGATTTCCCGCGTGGTTGGCTGGGTTGTAGATTGGCACGATGTGCCACCACAGCCGGTAGCCGAGGCCCTGAAGCATGGCGATCAGATCCGCGGACTGCTCCTCCCGGTCATTCTCCAGGTAGAGCGCGGGGCGGCAGCGGGCGATGCTGCGGACCGCACCCTCGACCACCATCGCCTCCATGCCCTCCACGTCGGCCTTCAGCAGGGCCAGGAAATACCAACCCTCGGCCGAATCGGGGGCCAGCACCAGGAGGGCGGGCCGCAAGGCCGCCGCGACGTCGCTCCACCGTCGCGCGGCGGTCAGCGCCTTGGCATGGTCGACGCGGTAGGCGGCCATGCCGGGAGCCTCCCGGACGGCGAGGCCCAGCCGGTCGAGCGCAGTATCGAGGCGGTCCGTCTGGCAGGCCAGCACCCCTGCCAGATGCAAGGCGGGCGCGTTCCGCGGATCGACGTCGAGGATGCGGCTGTAGATGGTTTCGGCTTCCGCCAAGCGACCGGACGCGTGATGGTCGATCGCGATGTCGAGCGCTTCTTCAATGGTCGCCATCATGGGTCCTTCGCTTGGCCGGCGGCGGCGTGGTGCCGTCGAGCGAAACCGGTTGTGCGCGGTGATGGCACAACACGCGTTGGTCCGCATGGGGCCGTTCGTCCCGCAGCCCATGCAACAGCCCCGCCGCCGAGCCGATTGCCAAGAAGGGAACACCGTGCCACGGTGCGCCGCACACGAAATCAGAGCGGGACCAGGCGGTGGCGTCGGGCGGGATGCGCGATCTTCGGTTGGACTTCTTTCGCGGTCTGGCCCTGTGGTTCATCTTCGTGGACCACATTCCGGGCAACCAGATCGCCTGGGTGACGATGCGCAACTTCGGTCTGAGCGACGCGACCGAGGTGTTCGTCTTCATCTCCGGCTACACATCGGCGCTGGTCTATTCGCGGATACTGGACCAGCATGGCTGGCGCTTCGCGGCGGCCAAGGTGCTGGACCGCTGCTGGACGCTCTACATCGCCTATCTGTTCCTGTTCATCGCCTTCACGGCGCAGGTCGCCTACACCGCGCGGGTCTTCGACAACCCGCTGTTCACCGAGGAAATGGGCATCGCCGGCTTCTTCGCCGATCCCGCGGTATCGCTGGTGCAGGCGTTGGCGCTGAAGTTCCGACCGGCCAACCTCGACATTTTACCGCTCTACATCGTGCTGCTGCTGTCCCTCCCGGTCGTGCTGCCGGTGCTGCGGCGCTGGCCGCTGGCCCTGTTGGCCGGGTCGGTGACACTCTACACGGCGGCACGCATCCTGGACTGGAATCTGCCGACCTATCCGGACGGCGGCGTCTGGTTCTTCAACCCATTCGCCTGGCAACTCCTGTTCGTGCTGGGGGCCACCATGCAGCGGCTGCCCAAGGTCGCGGCGGCACTGACCAGGCGACGGACGGTGTTGCTGTGGCTGGCGGGGAGCTATCTGTTCGCCGCGCTGCTGCTGGTGACCTCCTGGCAGATCGCCCCGATGGCCGCGCTGATGCCGGTGTGGCTGGCGGAGATTCTCTACCCGATCAGCAAGACCGACCTCGACCTGCTGCGGTTTGCGCATTTCTGCGCGCTGGCCTACGTCGTCCTCCAGGTCGCGCGGTTCGACAGTGCGTGGCTGCGGTGGCCGGTGCTGGCCCCGGTGATCCTGTGCGGCCGGCAGTCGCTTCAGGTCTTCTGCCTGGGCATCTTCCTCTCCTTCGCCGGCCAGACGGTGCTGAACCACTGGTCAGCCTCGCTTTTGGCCCAGTTTTCGGTCACACTCGCCGGAATCGCCGTGATGGTGGCCGCCGCGCGGGTGCTGACCTGGTATCAGTCCGTGGGACGGCCGCCACGCCAACCGGCATCCGCCCCGCCCGCGGCACCCGCCGCTCCACTGGCCCCTGCCGCCCCATTGGGCCCTGCCAAGGACCCGAGCGCATGAAGCGCGCGACCGTCTTGACCCTGGCCTTCCTTGCGGGACTGACCGCACCCACCACCATTTCCGCAAGCGTCGCGCATGCGGCGTCGGAGACGCCCACCGACCCCTGCGCCGTTCCGGAAACCGTCTACACCATCGATGGCGCCCTGCCGCGCGCCTGGGAACGGCTGAAGCGCGGCGGCGCGCTGCCGATCCTGGTGCTGAATTCGGCGAGTTCGCGCCCCGACACCGCCTATCCGGTGCTGCTGGAAAAGGAGCTGGCGGCCCGGATGCCCGACCGCAAGGTCAGCGTGACCGTCCGCAACGCGCCGGGGGCGACCGCGCAGGAGATGCTGCCCGTCCTGAACCGGGAACTGGCCTCCTCATCCGCCTCCCTGCTGGTCTGGCAGGTGGGGACGGCGGACGCCATGCGGAACATCGGGCCCGACAGCTTCGGGGAGGCGTTGGGCCGCGGCATCGCGGTGGCCCAGGGGCGCGGCGCCGACGTGATCCTGATGGACATGCAATACAGCCCGCAGACGACCCAGCTCATCACTTTCCAACCCTACCTGGATTATGTGGAATGGATGTCGCAGAACAGCGACGTGGTCCATTTCCCCCGTTTCGAGATGATGCGGCATTGGTTCGAAGAGGGCCGCGTTGGCTTCGCCCCCGATTCCAAGGCGGAAAAGCTGCAGGCTTATCAGTTCGTCCACCGCTGCCTTGGCCGCATTCTGGCCGATACCGTGTCCACCATGATCGACCGCGCCGGGAGACCCGCTCCGTGATCGGCACCCAAGCCCCCCGGACCCGTGGCCGGAGGGCCGCCGTCCTCTCCGCCGCCCTTCTGTCCCTCGTCCCATTCCTCGCCGGCCTGATGGCCGGGCCCGATCCGGTGAAGGCGGCGGCCTGCGCCGTGTCCGTGCAGACCGCCGATCTCGCCGTTCCGCTGCCGCGCAGCGCGCGGGCGCTGGCCGCCGGAAGGCCGCTGCGCATCGTCGCCATCGGATCCTCCTCCACCGCCGGGGCGGGGGCCAGCAAACCGGAGCACAGCTATCCGGCGCGGCTGGCCGAACATCTGGGGGCGCGCTACCCCGGCCTCACCCTGACCGTCCTCAACAAGGGCGCCAACGGGGAAACCGGACCCGACATGCTGAAGCGATTCCCTCGCGACGTTCTGAGCGAGGCCCCCGATCTGGTGATCTGGCAAGTCGCGGCCAACACCATCCTGCGCGGCGACGATCCCGAAGCGGCGGAACAGGTAATCCGCAGCGGGGTGCGGACGCTGAAGGACGCCGGTCTGGACGTCGTGTTGATGGACCTGCAATACGCCCCGGCCATGCTGGCGAAGCCCCAGCATGAGGAGATGGAGGCCCGCATCGCCCGCGTCGCGGCGGAGGAAGGGGTTGGCCTGTTCCACCGTTACGCGGTCATGCGCCAATGGGTGGAGACGCGGCAGTCCGCCATGAGCGATCTGGTCGGGCCGGACGGCATCCACCAGAACGACTTCGGCTACGACTGCGTGGCGCGCACTTTGGCCGCCTCGCTGCACGACGCCCTCAGCCTGCGGACCGCGGGGACGGTGTCCGGACGTCCGTGAGGGTCAGCTTGGAGGCGTTTGCCCAGCCCCGCACCTTTCCCACGCCGTAGGGACGGTGCGGGGCGGAGCGGAGGCCTTAAGCCGGCTGCATGCTGCCCGTCTGCTGGTAACGCAGATGCCAGGAGAAGGCCTCCTCCAGCAGGTGCGGCGTGTGCCCCCCGCGCTGGAGCGCCCGGCGGTGATAATCCAGCGCCAGTTCGCGGTAGCTGGGATGGACGCAGTTGCGGATGATCGCCTCCGCCCGCTCGCGCGGGGCGAGGCCGCGCAGATCGGCCAGCCCGGTCTCGGTCACCAGGACATCCACGTCATGCTCGTTGTGGTCGGCGTGGGTGACCATCGGCACAACGCTGGAAATCTTCCCGTCCTTGGCCAGGGATTTCGTGACAAAGATGGCGAGATGGGCGTTGCGGGCGAAGTCGCCGGAGCCGCCGATGCCGTTCATCATCTGCGTGCCGTTGACGTGGGTCGAGTTCACGTTGCCGTAGATGTCGCACTCCAGCGCCGTGTTGATGCCGATCACGCCCAGCCGGCGGATGACCTCCGGGTGGTTGGAGATCTCCTGCGGCCGCAGCAGCAGCCGGCCCTTGTAGCTCCCGATCTTCGGCAGAACCTCCGCGTATTTCCCGGCGCTCAGCGTGATGGAGGAGCCCGACGCGAAAGTCAGCTTGCCCGCATCGAACAGCTCGAAGGTGCTGTCCTGCAGGACCTCGCTGTACATGGTCAGATCGTGGAACGGGCTGTCGATCATGCCGTGCAGCACGGCGTTGGCGATGGTCCCGATCCCGGCCTGGAGCGGATTCAGCGAGCGGCCCAGCCGGCCCTGCCGCACCTCGCGGTCAAGAAACTCGATCAGATGGCCGGCGATGTTCCGGGTTTCGCCGTCCGGCGGCAGGATGGTGGCGCTGCTGTCCTGCTTGCGCGTCACCACGATGGCCGCGATCTTCGACGGGTCGACGGGGATGTAGGGCAGGCCGGCGCGGCTCTCCGCCGTCACCACCGGGATCGGCTCGCGGAAGGGGCGGCGCGTCGGGATGTAGACGTCGTGCATTCCCTCCAGGTCGAGCGGCTGGGTCAGGTTCAGCTCGACGATGATCTTCTCCGCCAGGATGGCGAAGGTCGCAGAGTTGCCGATGGAGGTTGTGGGGACGATCCCACCCGTCTCGGTGATCGCGCAGGCCTCGATCACCGCCACATCCACCGGCCCCATCTGACGGGAGCGCAGAAGCTCCACCGTTTCCGACAGGTGCTGGTCGACGAACATCACCTCGCCGCGGTTGATCGCCTTGCGCAGCACCGGGTCGGCCTGGAACGGCAGGCGGCGGGCCAGAACCCCGGCCTCCGTCAGGATGCGGTCCACGTCGTTGCCGAGCGAGGCGCCGGTCATCAGCGTGACCTTCAACCGCTCCGTCGCGGCGCGTTCGGCCAGCGCCAGCGGCACCGCCTTGGCGTCCCCGGCGCGGGTGAAGCCGCTCATGCCGATGGTCATGCCGTCACGGATCAGCAGGGCCGCCTCTTCCGGCGTCACCACCTTACCCCACAGGGACTTCAGGCGAATACGATCGCGGTACATGGTCATCCTTTGCACGTTCTCGGGCGTTTGTTGCCTGTTGAAATTGTTCGGCAGACGATTCACTCATTCTTTTCTTTGAGGTCCGTCATAGGCCCCGTTTTCGCAGCGCTGCAATTGCCGGTCGGTCATATCAGGGTGTCCTAATGGGCATGAATGGCCGCCTTGCGCCGTCGCTCCTCAAACGCCCGGTTGTGCCCCGGCATTGCCCTGGGGCATATGGATGGGCTTCCGCCGTGACCCGTGTCCGGCCAACGGGAAAGCCTGCCAGGGAGCCTCCGCCGATGCGTTTCTCTTCCCTCACCGACCGCATCCGCGGCGACCGCGTCGCGGCTTGGGACATCCATTTCGCCGCCTGGACCGCCAAGGGGCGCGGCGAGGACGTGATCGTGCTGAGCGTCGGCGACCCGGATTTCGACACGCCCGCCCCGGTGCGCGACGCGGCCATCGCCGCCCTTCACGCCGGCGACACCCACTACACCCCGATTCCCGGCCGTCCGGAGCTGCGCGCCGCGCTGGCCCGCGACGTCGCCCGCCGCACCGGCCTGCCGGTGGAGCCGGAGAACGTCATCGTCTGCGCCGGGGCGCAGAACGGCCTGTTCAACGCCACCCTCTGCCTCGTCGAGGCGGGGGACGAGGTGCTGGTGCCGGAGCCGATGTACCTCACCTACGAGGCCTGCGTCCGCGCGTCGGGCGCCACGCTGGTCCCGGTGGCCCCGGACGCCGCCACGCTGCGGCTGGACCCGGCGGCGCTGGCCGCCGCGGTCACCCCGCGCACCCGCGCCATCTTCCTGGCGACCCCCGCCAACCCCACCGGCATCGTCATGTCGGCGGAGGAACTGGAAGCCGTCGCCGACCTCGCCCGCCGCCACGATCTGTGGGTGGTCGCCGACGAGGTCTACGCCAGCCTGACCTTCGACCGCCCCCATGTCAGCATCGCCACCCTTCCCGGCATGGCGGAGCGCACGGTGACCATCAACAGCCTGTCCAAGTCGCACGCCATGACCGGCTGGCGCGCCGGCTGGGTGGTCGCCCCGGCGCCGCTGGTCGCCCATATGGGCACGCTGGCGCTGTGCATGCTCTACGGCCTGCCGGGCTTCGTCCAGCAGGCGGCGCTGGTCGCCGTCGAGCAGGGCGACGAGGCGGTGGCGTCGATGCGCGAGGGCTACCGCCGCCGCCGCGACATCGCGCTGGAAGCGCTCGGCTCCGTTCCCGGCCTGCGCTGCCTGAAGCCGGAGGCCGGCATGTTCATGCTGGTGGACGTGCGCGGCACCGGCCTGCCGACCATGGAGTTCGCGTGGCGGCTGTTCCGCGAGACCGGCGTGTCGGTGCTCGACGCCGGCGCCTTCGGCCCGGCGGCGGCGGGCTGCGTCCGCCTGTCCTTCGCGGTCGGCGAGGCGGAGCTTGCGGAGGCCTGCCGCCGCATCGCCGCCTTTGTGACGGGATTGGCGTGACGTAACCCTCTCCCCGGAGGGGAGAGGGTGGCCCGCAGGGCCGGTGAGGGGGTTGCGCGTGGCGGAACGTCCGGCATAAGCGCAACCCCCTCACCCTAACCCTCTCCCCGGAGGGGAGAGGGGACTCTCGACGGCCCCTCGACGCTGTTACCGAGCGTTACAAATCTAATCCCTTCTGGACATATTTTGCGCGCGACGCCGTGATAGCGTCCCGCCGGGATCAGGGCCGGGCCATCGGCACCCCTCCCGACGCGACTTTCCGGACGACGCCCGCAGGCGATGAAGGACCCGATGGATTTGGACACGCCCCTGAAACCGCCGCCCGCGCCCGGGCCGGACAGTCCCGCGACGGCAGCGCCGGAGGCCCGCCGGGACCGGACGGCTCCCGAGGCCCAGCGGACCGACGCGCCCAGACGCCGCTCGATCTTGGGACGGGTGCTGGCGTGGCTGGTGGTGCTGGCGCTGATCGGCGGCGGGGTGTGGTGGTTCGCCTTCCGCCCGGCGCCCGAGATGGCGACCCGTGGCGGCCCCGGCGGGTTCCGGCCCGGCATGCCGACCGCCTCGCCGGTGGTGACCGCCACGGTGGAGAAGGGCGACATGCCGATCCGGCTGAATGGGCTCGGCACCGTCTCCTCGCTCGCCACGGTCACGGTGCGCCCGCAGGTCGGCGGCCAGCTCACCCAGGTTGCCTTCACCGAGGGGCAGGCCGTGCAGAAGGGCGACTTCCTGGCGGAGGTGGACCCGCGGCCCTTTCAGCTCGCCGTCGAGCAGGCCGAAGCCCAGCTGCTGCGCGATCAGGCGCTGCTGAAGAACGCCCGGCTGGACCTGGAGCGCTACCGCCTGCTGGTCAAGCAGGATTCCATCGCCAAGCAGCAGCGCGACACCCAGGAATCGCTGGTCCAGCAGTATGAGGGCACGGTGAAGGCCGATCAGGTGGCGGTGGAGAATGCCAAGCTGAACCTGTCCTACACCCGCATCACCGCGCCCGTGTCGGGCCGCGCCGGGCTGCGGCTGGTCGATCCCGGCAACTACGTCACCGCGGGCGAGGCCGGCGGCATCGTCGTCATCACCCAGGTGCAGCCGATCTCCGTCCTGTTCACCCTGCCGGAGGACAACATTCCGGCGATCATGGCCCGGCTGCGCGACGGGGCACACCTGCCAGTGACCGCTTACGACCGGACGCGCGACCGCGTGCTGGCGACCGGCACGCTGACCACGGTGGACAACCAGATCGACGTGACCACCGGCACGGTGAAGCTGCGCGCCCAGTTCGACAACGCCGACCAGTCGCTGTTCCCCAACCAGTTCGTCAACGTCCAGCTTCTGGTGGACACGCTGGCCGGTGTACCGATGGTCCCGGTGGCAGCGGTGCAGCGTGGGGCACCCGGCACCTACGTCTATGTGGTGAACGGCGAGGACAGCACGGCCTCGGTCCGCCCGGTGACGCTGGGCGCCAGCGACGGGGCGAAGACCGTCATCACACAGGGCGTGCAGCCCGGCGAGACGGTGGTGATCCAGG
Source organism: Azospirillum brasilense (assembly GCF_001315015.1). Lineage (NCBI taxonomy): Bacteria > Pseudomonadati > Pseudomonadota > Alphaproteobacteria > Rhodospirillales > Azospirillaceae > Azospirillum > Azospirillum brasilense. Next base: position 644,519 of record NZ_CP012916.1, read on the forward strand.
GCGCCGACCGGCTGCGCGAGGGCGCCAAGGTCGCGGCGACCGACGGCTCGGCCCAGCCAACCGCCCCCGCCCCGTCCAGCGAGGGACCGCGCCCGCAGCGCCGCCCCCAGCGCAACGCGTCGTAACGCGCGCCTGTCGCCATGAACATCTCCCACCCCTTCGTCGTCCGCCCGGTCGCCACCTCGCTGCTGATGCTGGCGATCCTGCTGGTGGGGGCGGTGTCCTACCGCTTCCTGCCGCTGTCGGCGCTGCCGGCGGTGGAATACCCGACGATCCAGGTCCAGACCTTCTTCCCCGGCGCCAGCCCGGAGGTGATGACCTCCTCGGTCACCGCCCCGCTGGAGCGCCAGCTCGGCCAGATGCCGGGGCTGGTCCAGATGTCCTCGGTCAGCGCCGCCGGGGCGTCGGTCATCACACTCCAGTTCGGGCTGGAACTCAGCATCGACATCGCGGAGCAGGAGGTGCAGGCGGCCATCAACGCCGCCGGCAACCTGCTGCCCTCCGACCTGCCCGCCCCGCCGATCTACGCCAAGGTCAACCCGGCCGACGCGCCGATCCTGACTCTGGCCCTGACCTCCAAGACGCTGCCGCTGACCCAGGTGCAGGACCTCGCCGACAGCCGCTTCGCGCAGAAGCTGTCGCAGCTTCCCGGCGTCGGTCTGGTCAGCCTCAGCGGCGGGCACCGGCCGGCGGTGCGCATCCGCGCCAACGTCCAGGCGCTGGCCGCCTATGGCCTGAACATCGACGACCTGCGCAGCACCATCAACACGGCCAACGTCAACTCGCCCAAGGGCACCATCGACGGGCCGACCCGCAACTACACCATCAACGCCAACGACCAGCTCCGCCGGGCCGACGAGTACAAGGACCTCGTCGTCGCCTACCGCAGCGGCGCCCCGGTCCGCCTGTCCGACATCGCCGAGGTGCTGGACAGCGCCGAGAACACCCGGCTGGGCGCCTGGATGAACGACACGCCGGCCATCCTCCTGAACATCCAGCGCCAGCCCGGCGCCAACGTGATCGAGGTGGTGGACCGGGTGAAGGAGATGCTGCCCAACCTGACCGCCGCCCTGCCCGGCTCGGTCGATGTCGCCGTGCTGACCGACCGCACCGTGACCATCCGCGCCTCCGTCGAGGACGTGCAGATGGAGATGATGGTGGCCATGGGGCTGGTGGTGCTGGTCATCTTCCTGTTCCTGCGCAACATCCCGGCGACGATCATCCCCAGCCTGTCGGTGCCGCTCTCGCTGGTCGGCACCTTCGCGGTGATGTATCTGGCGGGCTTCAGCCTGAACAACCTGTCCTTGATGGCGCTGACCGTCGCGACCGGCTTCGTCGTCGACGACGCCATCGTGATGATCGAGAACATCGCCCGCCATGTCGAGCGCGGGGAGCCACCGCTCCAGGCCGCGCTGAAGGGGTCGAAGCAGATCGGCTTCACCATCGTGTCGCTGACCGTCTCGCTGATCGCGGTGCTGATCCCGCTGCTGTTCATGGGCGACGTGGTGGGCCGGCTGTTCCGCGAGTTCGCCATCACGCTGGCCGTCACCATCCTGATCTCCGCCGTCGTCTCGCTGACGCTGGTGCCGATGCTCTGCGCCAAGCTGCTGCGCCACCGCGAGCCGCGCGAGATGTCCGCCATCGCGCGGCGCAGCGAGGCGTGGTTCGACGCGGTGATCGCCGGCTACGCCCGCACGCTGCGCTGGGTGCTGGACCGCCAGGGGGCGACGCTTCTGGTCGCCGTGGGCACGCTGGCGCTGACGGTGGTGCTCTACACGGCCATTCCCAAGGGCTTCTTCCCGGCGCAGGACACGGGCCTGATCCAGGGCGTGACGGAGGCCACCCAGTCCGTCTCCTACGCCGCCATGGCGGAGCGGCAGCGGGCGCTGGCGGTGGAGGTGCTGAAGGACCCGGACGTGGTCAGCCTGTCCTCCTTCATCGGGGTGGACGGCAGCAACACCACCATGAACAGCGGCCGCCTCCTCATCAACCTGAAGCCGAAGGAGCAGCGGACGGACCATGTGGCCGACATCATCCGCCGCATCCGCCACAACACCGCCGCCGTCCCCGGAATCGAGCTGTTCATGCAGCCGGTGCAGGACCTGACCATCGACGCCACGGTCAGCCGCACCCAGTACCAGTTCGTGCTTGAGGACGCGAATCCCGAGGAGCTGCGCGTCTGGGCGCCGAGGCTGATCGACCGGCTGGCCGCGGTTCCGGAGATCACCGACGTCACCAGCAACCTTCAGGAGAAGGGGCTGTCGGCCTCCATCACCATCGACCGCGACACCGCCGCGCGCTACGGCGTCACCACGGCGGCCATCGACAACGCGCTGTACGACTCCTTCGGCCAGCGCATCGTCTCCACCATCTTCACCCAGGCCAACCAGTTCCGCGTGATCCTGGAGGCCGACCCCGACCGCATGACGGTCGACCAGCTGCTCACCTCCATCCATCTGCCCTCGGCGGGCGGCGGGCAGGTGCCGCTGGCCGCCTTCGCGCGGATGGAGGTGCGCAACGCGCCGCTCCAGATCAACCACTTCGGGCAGTTCCCGGCGGTCACCGTCTCCTTCAACCTCGCGCCGGGGGTCTCGCTGGGCGCCGCGGTCAAGGCCATCGAGGCGGCGGAACAGGAACTCGGCCTGCCGGCCAGCGTGCTGACCCGCTTCCAGGGCGCGGCCCTGGCCTTCCAGGCGTCGCTGGGCAACCAGCTCCTGCTGATCCTGGCCGCCATCGTCACGATGTACATCGTGCTGGGCGTCCTCTACGAGAGCTACATCCACCCGATCACGATCCTCTCCACCCTGCCCTCGGCGGGGGTGGGGGCGCTGATCGCGCTGATGCTGGCCGGGCACGACCTGGACATCATCGCCATCATCGGCATCATCCTGCTGATCGGCATCGTGAAGAAGAACGCGATCATGATGATCGACTTCGCGCTCGACGCCGAGCGGGAGGAGGGCAAGCCCCCGCGCGAGGCGATCTATCAGGCCTGCCTGCTGCGCTTCCGCCCGATCCTGATGACCACCATGGCGGCGCTGCTCGGCGCCCTGCCGCTGATGCTCGGCACCGGCACGGGGTCGGAACTGCGCCAGCCGATGGGCGTGTCCATCGTCGGCGGGCTGATCCTCAGCCAGCTTCTGACCCTCTACACCACGCCGGTGATCTATCTGGCCTTCGACCGGCTGGCCGCGCGCCTGCGCGGGCGTCCCGACGGGCGGACGGAAGGGGCCGCGCGATGAGCTGGGCCGCCAACCTGTCGGCGCCCTTCATCCGGCGGCCGGTGGCGACGACCCTGCTGACGCTCGGGCTGGCGCTGGCCGGGGCGCTGGGTTTCGTCGGGCTGCCGGTGTCGCCGCTGCCGCAGGTGGATTTCCCGACCATCTCGGTCACCGCCTCGATGCCCGGCGCCAGCCCGGAAACCATGGCGGCCAGCGTCGCGACGCCGCTGGAACGGCATCTGGCGCAGATCGCCGACGTGACGGAGATGACCTCCTCCAGCTCCGCCGGATCGACGCGCATCACGCTCCAGTTCGGCCTGAACCGCGACATCGACGGCGCGGGGCGGGAGGTGCAGGCGGCTATCAACGCCGCCCGCGCCGACCTGCCGTCCAGCCTGCGCAGCAACCCGACCTACCGCAAGGTCAACCCCGCCGACGCCCCGATCATGATCCTGACCATGACCTCGGCGACGCTCAGCCAGGGGCAGCTCTACGATTCCGCGGCGACCGTGCTCCAGCAGAAGCTGTCGCAGGTCGAGGGCATCGGGCAGGTCAGCATCGGCGGCAGCTCGCTGCCCGCCGTGCGGGTGGAGCTGAACCCGCGCGCCCTGTTCCAGTACGGCATCGGGCTGGAGGATGTGCGCGCCGCCATCGCGTCCGCCAACGCCAACGCCCCCAAGGGGGCCGTCGAGGACGGGGAGCTGCGCTTCCAGATCTACACCAACGACCAAGCCCGCAAGGCGGAGGAGTACCGGTCGCTGGTCATCGCCTACCGCAACGGGGCGGCGGTCCGCCTGTCCGACGTGGCCGAGGTGTCGGACAGCGTGGAGGATCTGCGCAACGCCGGCATCACCAACGGCAAGCCGTCGGTCCTGCTGATGCTGAACCGCCAGCCGGCGGCCAACATCATCGAGACGGTGGACCGGGTGAAGGCCATGCTGCCGGAGCTTCGCGCCTCCATCCCCGCCGACATCGACCTGTCGGTCTCCAGCGACCGCACCACGACCATCCGCGCCTCGCTGGCCGAGGTGGAGCACACGCTCATCATCGCGGTCGGGCTGGTGGTGATGGTGGTGTTCCTGTTCCTGCGCAACGCGCGGGCGGCGCTGATCCCCAGCGTGGTGGTGCCGGTGTCGCTGGTCGCCACCTTCGGCGCCATGTATCTGCTCGGCTACAGCCTGAACAACCTGTCGCTGATGGCGCTGACCATCGCCACCGGCTTCGTGGTGGACGACGCCATCGTCGTGCTGGAGAACATCGCCCGCCACATCGAGAACGGCATGTCCCGCACCCAGGCGGCGCTGCGCGGCGCGCGGGAGGTCGGCTTCACCGTCCTGTCGATGAGCGTGTCTCTGGTCGCCGTCTTCATCCCGATCCTGCTGATGGGCGGCATCGTCGGGCGCCTGTTCCGCGAATTCGCCCTGACCCTGTCCATCGCCATCCTGGTCTCGATGGTCATCAGCCTGACCACCACGCCGATGATGTGCGCCGTCCTGCTGCGCGAGCCGCGCAAGGCGAAGGAGCCGGGCCGCGCCGTGGCCGCGCTGCGCCGCTTCGGGACGCGGATCGGCGGGGGCACGCTGCGCCTCTACGACCGGACGCTGACGGCGGCGCTCGACAACAGCCTGCTGACCATGGTGGTCTTCGCGGCGACCGTGGCGCTCAGCGTCCATCTCTTCACGATCATCCCCAAGGGCTTCTTCCCGCAACAGGACACCGGCCGGCTGATCGGCTTCGTCGTGGCGGACCAGAGCACCTCCTTCGCGCTGATGAAGGAGAAGATGGAGCGCTTCGTGGCGCTGGTGCAGGCCGACCCGGCGGTGGACACGGTGGTCGGCTACACCGGCGGCAGCCGGACCAACAGCGGCTTCATGGCCGTGTCGCTGAAGCCGCTGGCGCAGCGCGACGTGACGGCGGACGCGGTGATCGCCCGGCTGCGCACCCAGCTCACCCAGGTCCCCGGCGCGAACCTGTACCTGTCGGTCATGCAGGACTTGCGGGCGGGGGCGCGGCAGGCCAACGCCAACTACCAGTTCACGCTGCAGGGCGACACGCTGGACGAGCTGCAGACCTGGGCGCCCCGCCTGACCCAGGCGCTCCAGCAGGTGCCGGAGCTGACGGAGGTGAACTCCGACCAGCAGCAGCGCGGGCTGGCGCTGGAGGTGACGGTGGACCGCGACGCCGCGGCGCGGCTGGGCCTGTCCTTCAATCAGATCAACAACACGCTCTACGACGCCTTCGGCCAGCGCTCCGCCTCGACCATCTACAACCCGCTGAACCAGTACCGCGTCATCATGGAGGTCGCCCCCCGGTACCGCGAGGACCCGGAGATGATGAAGGACATCCTCATCAGCAAATCCGGCGGGGCGGTCAGCGGGACCCAGGCGACCAGCGCCATCGCCGGGGCGGCTACGGCCGACACCGAGGCCGCGCGCAACCAGCGCATCAACCAGATCGCCACAACCGGCCGCACCGCCGCCTCCACCGGGTCGGCGCTCAGCACGGGGGTGGAGACGATGGTGCCGCTTTCGGCCATCGCCCGCGTCTCGCTGGAGAACACGCCGCTGTCGGTGAACCATCAGGGGCCGTTCGTCGCCACCACCCTCTCCTTCAACCTCGCCCCCGGCGTCTCGCTGGGCGAGGGGCTGGCCGTCATCCGCCACACCATGGACCGGATCGGCGTGCCGACCACCATCCAGGGCAGCTTCCAGGGCACCGCGAGGGTGTTCCAGCAGTCGATCGGCGACCAGCCGGTGCTGATTCTGGCGGCGCTGCTGGCCGTCTACATCGTCCTGGGCGTGCTCTACGAGAGCTACATCCACCCGCTGACCATCCTGTCCACCCTGCCCTCCGCCGGGGTGGGGGCTCTGGTCGCGCTGATGGCGCTGGACAAGGAGCTGAGCATCATCGCGCTGATCGGCGTCATCCTGCTGATCGGCATCGTCAAGAAGAACGCGATCATGATGATCGACGTGGCGCTGGAGGCGGAGCGGAGCGAGGGGCTGGACCCGCGCACCGCGATCCACCGCGCCTGCCTGTTGCGCTTCCGCCCGATCATGATGACCACGGTCGCCGCCCTGCTGGGCGCCCTGCCGCTGGCGCTCGGCTCCGGCGACGGCGCGGAACTGCGCCAGCCGCTGGGCATCGCCATCGTCGGTGGTCTGGTGGTCAGCCAGATGCTGACCCTCTACACGACCCCGGTCACCTACCTGTACCTCGACCGCTTCCGGCTGTGGTGCCGGCGGCGCTGGCGGCGCCCCGAGGCGGGGGTCGCGGCATGATGGAGGCTTTCGGCCATAATAACCCTCTCCCCAGAGGGGAGAGGGGATTTGTCCTTTGGATGGGCCTGACATGACGACGATCTTCGGGCGGCGCGCCCGTCTCCTGGGCACGGCGCTCGGCACCCTCACCCTGCTGTCGGCCTGCGCGGTGGGGCCGGATTACGAGCGGCCATCCGTCGCCGTGCCGCCGGCCTACAAGGAAGGCGGCATCACCCCCGTGGCCTTCGCTCCCCCTGTCCCGCGCGACGACGGCTGGCGCCCCGCCGCCCCCGGACAGGCGGAGGCCGGGCCCTGGTGGACCGTCTTCAACGATCCGGTGCTGGACGGGCTGATGCGCCGGGTGGAGGTCGACAACCAGAGCCTGAAGGCGGCGGAGGCCGCCTACCGGCAGGCCAAGGCGCTGTCGGATCAGGCCCGCTCCGCCTTTTTCCCCGTCCTGTCCATCAGCGGCGGGGCGGACCGGGTGGGACGCGTCGGGTCGGGTGACCGCGCCACCTCCGGCACCGGCACCGGCATCAGCCGCAGCGGAACCCCGCTGACCACCTACGACGCCGGGTTGGGGGCGAGCTGGGCGCCGGACCTCTGGGGCCGCATCCGCCGCTCGGTGGAAAGCAACGACGCCAACCTCCAGGCCAGCGCCGCCGACCTCGCTGCCGCCCGCCTGTCGGCGCAGGCGCAGTTCGCCACCGCCTACGTCCAGTTCCGCGTGGCGGACGAGCGCAAGGCGCTGCTGGAGCGGGCCATCGCCGCCTACCGCCAGTCGCTGGAGATCGCCCGCAACCGCCACGCCGTGGGCACGGCGACCCTGGCCGACGTCTTCACCGCCGAGACCCAGGTCCGCTCCACCGAGTCGCAGTTGGTGGCGCTGGGGGTGCAGCGCGCCCAGTTCGAGCACGCCATGGCGGTTCTGGTCGGGCAGGCGCCCGCCGCCTTCGTGCTGGCCCCGGCGCCTCTGACCGCGGCGGTCCCGGCGATCCCACCCGGCGTCCCCTCCGCCCTTCTGGAACGCCGCCCGGACATCGCCGCGGCGGAGCGGCAGATGGCCCAGGCCAACGCCCAGATCGGCATCGCGGAGTCGGCCTGGTACCCGGACGTCGTGCTGTCCGGCTCCCTCACCAACAGCGCGACGATCCTGCCGCGGCTGCTCCAGGCGCCGACGGCGCTCTGGGCAGTCGGGGCGCAAGTCGCCCAGACTCTGTTCGACGGCGGCACGCGGACGGCCGAGGTGGAACTGCGCCGCGCCGTCTTCGACCAGACCGTGGCGCAGTACCGCCAGACCGTGCTGACCGCCTTCCAGGAGGTCGAGGACCAGCTCGCCGCCCAGCGCATCCTGGCCCAGCAGGCCGCCGTGCAGGACGACGCGGTGCGGCTGGCGCGCGAGGCGGAGCGGCTGACCCTGAACCAGTACCGGGCCGGCACCCTGCCCTACAGCAGCGTCCTGACCGCCCAGACCGCCGCCCTGTCGGACGAGGAAAGCGCCCTGTCGGTGCGGCAGAGCCGCCTGCTGGCTGCCGTCTCGCTTCTCCAGGCGTTGGGGGGCACTCCGCCGAATTTTTAATCCGGGGAAAGGCCGGGCTACCCCTTCGGACTCCGCATCGGAAGTGGTGCGGGAGGGAGGCTGCCAATCCTTTGGAAGAACGGGTAAAATCCGCGCAAATGCTGACGGTGTGGGTGGCGCCGGGGTTATCCCACTGGACGGGCTAGCCCGCAATTTCAGTAACGTCGCCGGGAACTTGGGATTTATCTGAGTCCCGTGCGTTCAACCCCAAAGAAAAGCAGGCGCAGCATGATCCTCGATGCTCGCTCGGTGTCCTCGGGCACCAACCTTGACGCGGACCTCTGCATCGTCGGCGCCGGCGCCGCCGGGCTCGCCATAGCCCGTGCCTTGGCTGGTTCGCGCTGGAAGATCGTCCTTCTGGAAAGCGGCGGGCTCGACCCCGACGGCCACACCCAGTCGCTCTACGCCGGGGAGAATCTCGGCCTGCCCTACGAGCGACTGTCCACCGCGCGCAGCCGCTATTTCGGCGGCAGCACCAACTGCTGGGGCGGCTTCTGCCGGCCCTTCGAGCCGATCGACATGGAGGCGCGGCCCTGGGTGCCGAACAGCGGCTGGCCCTTCGGGCCGGAGACGCTGGCCCCCTACTACGCCCGCGCCCACAGCCACCTGAACCTGCCGTCGAACATCTACGACAACGGCCATTGGGAACAGACCCTGGCGCCGGACGGGATCGAACTGATGCCGGTGGAGGGCGGCGCGCTGGAGAACCGCATCGCCCAGATCAGCGACCAGCCGCGCGTCGGCGTGACCTCCGTCGACGAGATCGTCCAGGCCACGAACATCGCCTGCTACCTGAACGCCAATGTCACCGAGTTCGAGACCAACGACACCGCCACGGTGGTCGAGCGGGTGCGCTGCGCCGCGCTCAGCGGCGCCCGCTTCACGGTCACCGCGCGCCAGTTCGTCCTGTGCTGCGGCGGCATCGAGAACGCCCGCCTGCTGCTGCTGTCCAACCGGGTGCAGAGCGCCGGGCTGGGCAACGGCCACGATCTGGTCGGCCGCTACTTCACCGACCACCCGCGGATCAAGGCCGGCTCCGTCCGCCTGACCGATCAGGCTCGGCACCGCCGCCTTTACGACATGACGCTGACGCTGTCGCGCCGCCGGCTGAACGCCAAGCATCTGCCCGTCTCCGCCTCCCTGTCGCCGACGGTGGAGACGCAGCGCCGGCTGGGGCTGATGAACTCGCGCAGCTATCTGGTGGCGCAGTATCACGGCGAGGCGACCGCCGGGGTGCGGGCACTGCACGACCTGCGCATGCTGATGTCCGACCGCCGGAAGTTCGGCCACGCCGAGGGCGACCTGCGCGCCCTGCTGCGCGAGGCGGTGCCGCAGATTGCGCTGAATCTGCCAAATCTCGCCTACGCGCTGTTCGACAATGTGGTCAACCCGGCCTGGGTGGCGCGCAGCTTCCTGCTGGAAACCATCGTGGAGCCGGTGCCCAACCCGGACAGCCGCGTCACCCTGGCGGCGGAGCGCGACGCGCTGGGCCTCAACCGGGCCGACACGGTGTGGCGCCTGACCGAGCAGGACCGCGACAACTTCCTGCGCACCAACGAGCTGGTGCGGACGGAGCTGACCCGCAACGGCCTGATCACGGTGACCGAGCCCGACCCGCAGGAGGCCGCCGAACGCGCCTGGGCGGAGCGCATCTCCTGGTGCTGGCACCATATGGGCACCACCCGCATGCATGACGACCCGAAGCAGGGCGTGGTGGACGCGCGCTGCAAGGTGCACGGGATGCACAACCTGTACATCGGCGGCAGCTCGGTCTTCCCCAGCATGGGCTGCGACCACCCGACCATCAACCTCGTGGCGCTGGCCTTCCGCCTCGCCGAGGAGGTGTCGGCCCAGCTTCAGCACGACCGCGCCGTCACCCTGGAGGACCAGCAGGCGGCGTAAAGGGACTCCGCGCCCCCTCACCCCCAAACCCATTGACCAAGAAATCAACTCAACTACTCTTGACCCTGAACAGGTCCGAAGGACAAGAGAAGTTGGGGACGGGGATGGCGGACGATATCGGTACGGGAAGCCCGGACCTCTTGCTGCGCTTTCAGGCCATGCTGGACACGGTGCCGGACGGGGTCGTCATCATCGATGCCGAAGGGCGCATCCAGACCTTCAACCCGGCCTGCGAGCGGCTGTTCGGCTGGACGGCGGCGGAGGTCATCGGCCACAACGTCAAGATGCTGATGCCGCCGCCCTACCGGGAGGAGCATGACGGCTATCTGGAGCGCTACCACCGCACCGGCGAGCGCCGGATCATCGGCATCGGGCGCGAGGTCACCGGCCTGCGCCGCGACGGCACCACCTTCCCGATGGAGCTGTCGGTCGGCGAGGCCTGCCGGGAGGCCGGGGGCGGCGGGGTCTACATCGGCATCATCCGCGACATCAGCGAGCGCAAGCGGGCCGAAACCGCCCTGCGCGAGCGCGAGGCCCGCCTCACCTCCATCCTGGAGACCGTGCCCGAAGCGATCATCGTCATCAGCGAGCGCGGGCTGATCGAGTCCTTCAGCCCGGCGGCGGAGCGGCTGTTCGGCTACAGCGCCGCCGAGGTGTCGGGACGGAACGTCAGCATGCTGATGCCCTCCCCCTACCGGGAGCAGCACGACCGCTACATGGACCATTACCTGACCACCGGGGAACGCCGGATCATCGGCATCGGGCGGGTGGTCTCCGGCCTGCGCCGCGACGGCTCGGTGTTCCCCATGGAGCTGGCGGTGGGCGAGGTGCAGTTGGCCGGGCACCGCTGCTTCACCGGCTTCATCCGCGACCTGACCGAGCGGCAGGCGACCGAGAAGCGCCTGCAGGAGCTTCAGGCCGAGCTTCTGCACGTCAGCCGGGTCAGCGCCATGGGCCAGATGGCCTCCACCCTGGCGCACGAACTGAACCAGCCGCTGACCGCCGTCATCAACTACGCCAAGGCGGTGAAGCGCCTGCTCGACCGTCCGGACGGGGCGGACAAGGCGCGCGAGACGATGGACAAGGCCACCGCCCAGGCCGCCCGCGCCGGCCAGATCATCCGCCGCCTGCGCAACTTCATCGAGAAGGGCCAGACCGAGCACACGGCGGAGAGCATCGGCAAGGTGGTGGAGGAGGCCAGCGCCCTCGCCCTGGTCGGCGCCAAGGAGCGCGGCGTCCATGTCCGGCTGGAGATGAGCGGCGACGAGCGGCCGGTGCTGATCGACAAGATCCAGATCCAGCAGGTCGTCCTCAACCTCGTCCGCAACGCCATCGAGGCCATGGCCGAGTCGGAGATACGGGAATTGACCGTCGCCACTGGCCCCGACCCGGAGTCGGCGGCGCTGATGCGCGTCACCGTCCGCGACACCGGCCCCGGCCTCAACGAGACCGTGCTGGCCCAGCTTTTCCAACCCTTCGTCACCACCAAGGAGAAAGGGATGGGGCTCGGCCTGTCGATCTGCCGGTCGATCATCGAGGCCCATGGCGGCCGCCTGTGGTTGGAACCGGGGGACGGAGGGGCCACCTTTGCCTTCACCGTGCCGGTTGCCGGAGAGGATGATGCGCCCTGAGTCCCCATTGCTGCCCGAATTATCCCCGTCGGACATGACGGTCTTCGTCCTGGACGACGACGAGGCGGTGCGCGATTCCGTCGTGATCCTGCTGGAATGCGAGGGCTTCCGGGTCGAGGGCTTCGCGTCCCCCCTCGCCTTCCTGGAGTCGGACGCGCCGTCGCGGCCCGGCTGCCTGCTGGTCGATGTGCGGATGCCGCAGATGAGCGGGCTCGACGTGCAGGAGCGGCTGGTGCAGGAGGGGCGCGGCCTGCCGGTGATCGTCATGACCGGCCACGCCGACGTGCCCCTGGCGGTGCGGGCGATGAAGGCCGGCGCCATCGACTTCGTGGAGAAGCCCTTCGACGAGCAGGCCCTGATCGGCAGCGTGAAGGCCGCCCTGGCCCGCGCCGTTCCGCCCGCCGCCCCACAGGCGGCCCAGGCGCCGGCCCCCGCCCCGGCCGCCCCCGCCGTCTCCCCGGAGGTGCTGGAGCGGCTGTCCAGCCTGACGCCGCGGGAACGCGACGTGCTGCAATGGCTGGTCGAAGGCAAGTCGAACAAGGTCATCGCCTTCGAGCTGTCCATCAGCCCGCGCACCGTGGAGATCCACCGCGCCCGCGTGATGGAGAAGATGCGCGCCGACAGCCTGCCCTCGCTGGTCCGCATGGCCCTGTCCGCCGGGATCACCCCCAAGGGGGAGTGATTCGGGCCGCCGGGCGGCGCCGGCGGCGACTGATCCACATCAAAACCACGCCCGATAAGGGGAACTCCGTATTCCGGCACCGCCGGTCGGCTTCTATCTTCCCTGTAACGCCCCACAACGGGCGTCATTCCGCGTGATTTCCGATGCTGGAGGCAGTCTTGGCCGAACCGGGCGATAGCATCGTCTACATCGTCGACGACGACGAGCCGGTGCGGGACTCGATGAAGGCGCTGCTCGAAGCCTGTGCCTTCGAAGTGCGCGACTACGCGTCGTGTCAGAGTTTCATGGATCAGTACAACGGGAAGCCGTCGGGCTGCCTCGTCCTCGACCTGCACCTGCCGGTGATGAGCGGGCTGGAGTTCATCGAGCGCTTCGGGGCGAACCTGCATGGCCTGCCCGTCATCATGGTGTCGGGGCGCGGCGATCCCGCGACCTTCGCCCGCGCGCGGGAAGCCGGCGTGACGGCCTTCCTGGAAAAGCCGTTCGAGGAGGACCAGCTCCTTGACGCGGTGCAGCGCCTGCTGCCAGCCTGACCGTCCTTCTCGGTCCTGAGAGGGCCGCCGTTCCCCGGACAGGGTTCGTGAGACACCGTCCGCAGCGGAGCGTGCCCATGGCGTCCGAAGAATCCTTTTCCCGCCCCCTGTCCGCCCTGGAGGCCGTGCGCGGCCGCCGCAGCGTCCGCGCCTTCACCGCCGAGCCGGTGCCGCGCGCCGTGGTGGAGGAGATCCTGGAAGCGGCCAGCCGGGCGCCCAGCGGGTCGAACATCCAGCCATGGAAGGTCCATGCGGTGTCGGGTGCTGCGCGCGAGGCGCTGTCGGCGGAGCTGCGCGCCGCCCATTTCAACCCGGCGGACACCCAGGCCGGGGCGGAATACACCTATTACCCGACCCAGTGGTTCGAGCCCTATCTGGGGCGGCGGCGGAAGATCGGCTGGGACCTCTACGGCCTGCTCGGCATCGCCAAAGGCGACCGGGAGGCGATGGCCCACCAGCACGCCCGCAACTACGACTTCTTCGGGGCCCCGGTCGGGCTGTTCTTCACGATGGACCGGCGGATGGAGCAGGGAAGCTGGCTCGACGTCGGCATGTTCATGGAGAATGTGATGGTGGCGGCGCGGGGCTTCGGGCTGGACACCTGCCCGCAGGCCGCCTTCATCACGTACCACCGCATCGTCCGCCGCCATCTCGACATCCCGGACACCGACATCCTGCTGAGCGGCATGGCGCTAGGCCACGCCGACCCCGACGCGCCGGAAAACCGCTTGGAAACCGAGCGCGCCCCGGTCGCCGACTTCACCCGCTTCCACGGGTTTTGACGGCTCTTCACAATCCCGGAGGGGAGAGGGATGCCAAGGGTACGGTCCCTTGCGTGACGGTGCCGGTCCATCTTGACGTCCGGACGGTCGGCGTTCGCCGCCGGCCGATGCCGAACACACCGATCCGGCGGCGCGGAAGGGGCAAAGGCGAAGCCGACCGGAGGGAAGAGGGGCATCAGCGCCCGCCTTGACACGAAGCGTCACCGGTTCAGCTGTCGCTTTTGGGGCGCTCTCGAACGTCAAAATCTGACCCAATGCGGACCTTCGTTTTTGACAGCGTTGCGCCAAAAGCAGAAATCGATCTTCCCCAATCCAACGTGCGAAATCGGCTGGGAGCGGCTGGGAGCGGAACGGCGTTTTGGAAGTTGGGGGCGGTAAAGTGGATTTACGAATAATGTGCAATGTCACCGGAACTTTCAAGTTCCGTTACTCCGAAGGCGTAGGCAAAATTCCAACCGCGATTAGGCGAACCACTTCCCCAGCGTGGTTTCGAACAAAATATGATTGTAGGTAGACCAGATCCCGTTTCATGTGTTCGATCAATTTCTGTCTCATTGTCGGCAAAAGATCATATGGAATACTAAAGCTCAAAGTTTTAGCTCCATTCTCTATTTTTAGTTTTCCCCAACCGTTGTCTTTATTGAACTGCGTTATATCTCCGAGAATTGGTGTTATGTCCTCATCGACTGCAGAAATCTCTATTTCTTTTGCCATTTCCCGATTGAGAAATAAAACAGATTTATTTTGACCGTTTACGGAAGAGGTAACTTCCAATGTGTCAGCGCTTCTCCGCAGTGCCGTGGCCATTTCACTAATCAGTGGAGCTGACATGGCAATCAGTTTCTGGCTTCGTGCGGCATCAATTCGAGATATGGCTGGCTGACTAAGCGTCAGTCGCCTTTCCCGATAAAGCTCAGCCACACGTCGTTTTACTAAATCCTGAACCTCTGCTGGTAGATTTGTAGTAAGAGCTCTATCATCCATCGCCGCCTGGACTAGTTTGTTTAGCGCCGCAGCGGGGTCTTCATCTGCTATGTCTCTGATTGATTGCCTTCCACGATTGGAAATAGCTGCGTTGGATAAAGTATCATCATCCACTTTTTCAATGATACGCTCACTAACATAAGCTATCAAATCTGCCAATGATATTTCAATAAAAGGATTGTCATGCGTGGATTGCCCGCTATCTTCAACATTAATGTTGAATGAACCATCAGATTGGCTGACCAGATCAATATTGAAGTTAGAAGAATTTGTTATTTTCTTCGCAAATTTTCCTTGATTCCTAAATTGCGCCAGTTTTACCATCAATCTGGCAGCGGCATATTGGAAGCGAGCGCATTCGTAGAAATTCATTCTGTGGGAATCAGCAAGCGCGCCTTCGAAATGAAAAGTCAAAGCCTCTGACATTCCTCCTCCTCCGAGGTTCTAGACCTCAATGGTTCATTCTCCGGAAAGCCTACACCATTTGTCTTGCCAAACAATAAAAATCGGTATTAATTGATGCAATAACCGCGCCTTATTGACGCAGAGGAGATAGAAATGGGCGACATTAGCATTGGAGCGGTGGGGGCGGCCATCGTTGCAGGCCTTGTCTCGCTCCTAGGGCTTATTATCGGAAAGGAGCAGAAAGTATCTGAGTTTAGGCAGGCTTGGATTGACGAGTTAAGGAAATGTATTGTCGCTTATCTTGTAAATATAAATGCCATTTCTGATTCTTTGCGCCTTAAAAAGTCAGGACAGAATATTGAAGCAAAAGAAATGGTATCTCAATATAAGCTACTCAATGAGGCAAGCAACGGAATTAAACTGCGCATTAATTCGGATGAAAGGCCGGCCAAAGCGCTTCTAAAAGCTATGGGTGAATTTGAGAGCATTGCCAACAATAATGATAATATTACCCCTGAGAAAATTCGCTCTGCTGAGCAGGAATTTCTTAAGGCATCTCGCAAATTGCTAAAATTTGAATGGAACCGTGTAAAAAGAGGTGAAAAAACTTTTGTTTGGACAAAAATTGTTCTGTTCATTGCTGTGCTGGTGATGGTTTGCATTTTAGCATTTCAATGGACAATCCGCGAAAAATCTATTAAAGCTAAGGCTTTTTGCAACAATCATGACTTCCAATTTGCATCTGCGCTTCTGTGCACTTCTTCTGAAAAGCAGTAATGTTTGGCGGTCAGAATGAATTCGCGTTTTGAAGATGATTTAAGAAAATCGCTATGCCTCGTCAACCTTCCCAATTTTTCATAGACATAAAATTAAAAGTTCAGCGTGACGCTTTGAATGCTGCCATGGTCCTTTCAAGTGACTATAATGACATTGGTCAGATATTTACAAGTGCACTTGAATGGCTATTGAGGTTCAACAGCGGAAGCGTACAGACCGTATCCGTCAAGCGGTAATTTGGCGAACACATCTGCTGTATCATCTGAGGTCGGCTCCTGGCGCTGAACCGACACATGCAAGTGACTGTCCAGGGAGCAGCCCTGACCTTTGCAACGTTGCAGCCATCCTCCGACCCGACACTGAATGCACACACGAGCTGAACAGACGTTCCGCTCCAACGGCGTCGTTCACGCCCAAAAACCCGGTCACACCACGTTCGCGATGTGCGTTTTCGCACAGGCGTCGGCGGGCCGTGACGGCACTCTCCAGCCGCGCCGCGAAGCGCTGGCCTGACCGTTCCATCCCGGCAGGCTCCGCCCCGCGTCCCGTTTCCTGCGGCTTGGAGTGCCCCGACGATGACTCTGCTCGATGATCTTGTGGTGCAGACCGCCCTGTTTCCCCTGGTGGTCGGCGTCGCCGCCGTCGGTGTGGTCCGTCTCGCCGGCGGGCGCACGCGGGGTCCCCGGTTGGCGGCGGCGGGTGTTGCCGCCGCCTTCCTGGCGGCCTACGCGCTGATCGTCGGCCTGCCCGCCCTGCCCCCGCCCTCCAGCATGGGCCGCCTGTTCTGGAGCGCGGTGGCCGGCTTGGTCATCGGCGTCGGCGCCGACCTCGCCGGGCTCGACCGCCGTCGCGGCACATGGCTGCTCGGCGCCTGGGTGACGGCGGCGCTGCTGTGGATCGCCCTGCCGGTGCTGCCGGGAAGCCTCGACACCATCACCGCCGCGGTGCTGCTGCTGGCCGGCGGCTGGATCGCCCTGTCCCGCACCGCCGGCGAGGGCGAGGGGGTGGCGACGCCCGGCGTCGCCCTGCTGGCCGCCGCGGTGGCGGTGGGCGGGGTGGCGCTGGTCGGCGCCTCGGCCTCCGTCGCCCAGCTCGCCTTCGCGCTGGCCGCGGCCACCGGCGGCCTGCTGCTGTGGAACTGGCCGGTGGAGCGCCACGCCTGGGGCAACGCCGGTCAGGCCGCGCTGGGCATCCTGGTGCTGCTGGCCGCCACCCTGACCTTCTTCTCCTCCGCCCACGCCGAAGCCCTGCTGCTCGTCCTGCCGGCCTTCTTCGCCGACCGGCTGCGCGACCGGCTGCCCCTGCCGCGCACCGCCGCGGGACGGGCCATGGGCACCGTGGCGCTGACCGTCCTCGCCCTGGTGCCGGCCGTCGCCGCCGTGGGCGTCGCCTTCCTTCTCTCCGCCGGTTCCGACGTGTCCGGCTACTGATCCACCCCAGTCATCCCGTTCCATCCGACAAAGGACTTCCGAATCATGAAGCGTCTTCTCTCCGCCGCCGCCCTGTCCGCCCTCGTCGCCCTGCCGCTGACCGCCCAGGCCGCCCCGGTCGCCTACAAGCTCGACCCGGCCCACACCGCGGTGGTCTTCATCGTCGACCATCTGGGCTTCTCCAAGGCCGTCGGCAGCTTCAACACGGTGGCCGGCGAGCTGGCCTTCGACAAGGACGCCGCGGACAAGAGCAGCCTGTCGGTGACCATCGACACCGCCAGCATCGACACCAACCACGCCAAGCGCGACGAGCACCTGAAGTCGCCGGACTTCTTCAACGTGAAGGAGTTCCCGAAGCTGACCTTCAAGAGCACGAAGATCGAGAAGACCGGCGACAAGACCGGCAAGCTGCACGGCGACCTGACCCTGCTGGGCGTGACCAAGCCGGTGGTCCTCGACGTGACCTTCAACAAGGACGGCGTCAGCCCGGCCAGCAAGCAGGAGACGGTCGGCTTTTCCGCCCGCGGCACGATCAAGCGCTCCGACTTCGGCATGAAGTACGGCGTGCCGAACATCGGCGACGACATCCAGATCATCATCGAGTCCGAGGCGGTGAAGGCGTAAAGAGCGCCTTCAGTCCTCCTCCGCCGCCTGCCGGACCCGCTCCCGCAGGCGGCGGGTGTCGAGCAGGACCAGCGCGCCCCGTCGCTTCTCCAGCAGCCCGTCGCGCTCCAGGGCGCTCAGCTCCCGCGAGACCGCCTCGCGCCGGGTGCTGACACGGGCGGCGAGGTCGGCGTGGGGCGGCGGTGGGGAGATGGTGGCGCTGTGCTCCCCCCGCCCGTCCGGCCGGGCCAGCCGCAGCAGCTCGGCGTAGATGCGGTGGCGCACGTCCAGCGTGTTGAACTCGTTCACCCGCGTGGCGAGCTTCCGGATCTCCCCGGCCAGCAGGACCATCACCTGGTCGCAGACGTCGGGGTGGCGGTGGATGCAGTCGCGGAACAGCGCGGCGGGCATGCAGGCGACCGTGGCGTTGGTCACGGCGACGATGCCGGCGGAGCGGGCCTTGCCGTCGATGGCCGCCAGCTCCCCGAAGAACTCCCCGGCGGGGATGTCGCGCAGGATCACCGTCCGCCCGGAGATCGCGCGGATCGTCACCCGGACCAGACCGGCGGCGACGACGAAGACGTCGGTCCCCTCATCCTCGAAATCGATGATCCATTGCCCGGCCTCCACCCGGCGCCAGAGGCAACGGTCCTCCAGCGCCCGCAGTTCGTCGGGGGACAGCGAGCGGAACAGCGCCGCCCCGGCCAACGTTTCGGTCCGGCGCCTCATGAACGGGCCTCATGGAGGGGAATGGGTGTCGGGCTGTGGCATGGCGCGGGATGATCTCATAGGATGCCAAGGGACGCCACGCAGAAGCCGAGCCCGCTGACCGACATGACGACCGTCCCCTCCGCCGCCCGGTCCCGTCCATGACCCGGAACCGTTCATGAAACGCCGGATCGAACGCCCGTTGCGCCTGTTCACCGGCCTGACGCTCTTCACCTTCGTCATCACCCATTTCCTCGCCCACGCCGCCGGGCTGCTGCTGCTGCCGGGGATGGAGGTGGCGCGGCGCACGCTGCTGTGGGTCTGGGACACGCCGCCGGGGCAGGCGCTGCTCGCCGGCTCCTTCATCACCCACGCCGGGCTGGGTCTCTGGGCGCTGTACCGGCGCCGCCACCTGCGCATGCCCGCCGGGGAGGCGTGGCAACTGGGGCTGGGGCTGTGCATCCCGCTCCTGCTGATCTCCCACGGCATGGCCGGGATGCTGTCGGACGACCTCTACAACGACCCGCTGACCTACCCCCGCGCGATCGTCCTCTACTGGATCACCGCGCCGGAAACCCTGTTGTGGCGCCAGCTCCTGCTGCTGGTCATCGTCTGGATCCATGGCTGCATCGGGGTGCGGGGCTGGCTGATGACGAAGCCCTGGTACCGGCGCCGCGCCGCGCTGCTCGGCGCCTTCGCCATGCTGCTGCCGCTGCTGGCGCTGGCCGGGATCGTCAACGCCGGCTGGGACGCCGAGCGCCGGGACGCCGCCGACCCCACCTATCTGGAGCAGTTCCGCCCGCCCGCCCCCGGCACGCCGGAGGCGGAGAACCGCGCCGCGCTGGCCGCGATCAGCGGCGGCGTGTTCAACACCTACGTCCTGCTGCTGGTCGGCACGCTGGGGATGCGGCAATACCGCAACTGGCGGGCGCGGGCGACCAGCCCGGTGCGCATCGCCTATCCCGGCGGGCGCTCGGTCACCGTTCCGCGCGGGACCTCGGTGCTGGAGGCCAGCCGCGCCAACGGCGTCCCGCACACCGCGCTGTGCGGCGGGCGGGGGCGCTGCTCCACCTGCCGCATCCGGGTGACCGAGGGGGTGGACGCCCTGCCGCCGCCCAACGCCACGGAACGGGCGGTGCTGGAGCGGATGAAGGCGCCGCGCGCCGTCCGGCTGGCCTGCCAGCTCCGCCCGGTGGCGCCGCTGTCGGTGACGCCGCTGCTGTCGGCGCGGGACAACGGCCGCACCTTCGCCGTCTCCGCCCCCATGGACAGCGGGCGCGAGCTGGCGATCACCGCGCTGTTCGTGGATTTGCGGGGATCGACCTCGCTGGCGGCGGAGCGGCTGCCCTTCGACGCCCTGTTCATCGTCACCCGCTACGTCCAGGTGGTCACCGACGCGATCCGCAAGCACGGCGGCTACGTCATCGCCATCGCCGGTGACGGGGTGATGGGCATGTTCGCCAACGAGGAGGACCCCGCGGCGGCGGCGGCCAGCGCGCTGCGCGCCACCGCCGATCTGTGGCGCGACATCGAGCTTCTGAGCCGCGACCTTGCGGAGGAGTTGGACCAGCCCTTGGCCTTCGGGGCCGGGGTGCATTCCGGCCTCGCCGTGGTCGGGGCGGTGGCCTGTTCGGAGGACGGGTCGCTGCAATTCATCGGCGACACCGGCAACGTCGCCGCGAGGCTGGAGGAGATGACCAAGACGCTGGGCGCCACCGTGGTCTTTTCCGACGCGGCCGCCGAGTTGGCGGGGCTCCGGCGGCTGGAGCATCTGGAGCGCCGGGAGGTGGCGATCCGGGGCCGCGACGGCACGCTGGGGGTGCGGACGGTCCAGCGCCAGGAGGATTTGCGGGGGCTGCTGGAGGGTACTGGCGCCTGAAGAAAAAACCCCCGCCGGAGCGGCGGGGGTTTTTTTTCGGCTCATCAAAGCAGATGGGCCTGGGCCAGGACCTCGTTGCCGCCGCGCCAGATCATGTCGAGCGCCACGTAGGTGATGATGGCAAGGCCGATCCAGCCGATCCAGCGGTGCTTGTGCAGGATGTGGGCGATCATGTTGGCCGCGGCGCCCATCAGGACGACGGAGAGCAGCAGGCCGATGACCAGGACGGTCGGATGGTCCTTGGCGGCGCCGGCCACGGCCAGAACGTTGTCGAGCGACATCGACACGTCCGCCACCACGATCTGCCAGACCGCCGCGCCGAAGGTGGTCGTCGCCACCGCAGCACCGACCGCGGCGTCCCCGGAGCCGTTCGCGGCCAGCGCCTCGTCGGGCGTCACCTCGTCCTCGCCGTGGGAGCGCAGCTCGCGGTACATCTTCCAGCAGACCCACAGCAGCAGCACGCCGCCGGCGAGCGTCAGCCCGATGATGGCGAGGAGTTGGGTGGTGATCAGGGCGAAGGCGATGCGCAGGATGATGGCGGCGCCGATGCCCCAGACGATCACCTTGCGGCGCTGCTCCTTGGGAACGGCGGCGGCGGCCATGCCGACGACGATGGCGTTGTCGCCGGCCAGAACGAGGTCGATGGCGACCACCTGCCCGAGGGCGGTGAGCTGCGACCAGAGATCGACGCTTTCCATATGAAAATCTCTTCGAAGGCTTCGGTTGGGCTCAATTGTGGTGTGCGGTCATCTTTTTTGTTGGGGCTTGCGCTTGAAACAGCGGCCCTGGGGGTTCTGTCGCACGAATCCAACCACGGCGCAGCAGGTTTGGCGTGCAGCGGTGGGTTGCAACGGGTATGGGGCGGGATCAGTCCGACGCGCGCAGCCGGTAGCCGACGCCGGTCTCGGTCAGGATGTGCGAGGGGCGCTCCGGCTCCGCCTCGATCTTCTGGCGGAGCTGGCGGATGTAGATGCGCAGATACTGCACGTCGGTGTCCGCACCCCAGACCTCCTTCAGGATGAAGCGGTGGGTCAGCACCTTGCCGGCATGGGCGACGAGCAGGCGCAGCAGGTCGTATTCGCGGGGCGACAGCTTCACCTCGGCGCCACGGACGGTCACGATGCGCCGGACCAGATCGACGGCGAGGTCGCCACTGCGGAACAACGGGCGCTCCCCCTGCTGCTGCAGGCGGTGGCGCAGGGCGGCGCGGATGCGGGCGAGCAGTTCATCCATCCCGAAGGGCTTGGTCACATAGTCGTCGGCGCCGAGGTCGAGCGCCTCCACCTTGCCCGCCTCGTCGGCGCGGCTGGACAGGACGATGATCGGGGCGGCCACCCCATCGGCGCGCAGACGGCGGATCACCTCCAGCCCGCCGATGCCCGGCAGGCCGAGGTCGAGCACCAGCAGGTCCGGCGGGCGCCGCCGCACCGCCTCCAGCGCGCCCGCGCCATCCTCCGCCTCCGCGATGTCGTAGCCCTGGGCGGACAGAGTGGTGCGCAGGAAGCGGCGGATCGGCGGCTCGTCGTCCACCACCAGGACGCGCAACGGCAGGGTGTCCGACCTCATGGCGTCACCTCTTCCTCAAGGCTGGGCAGGGCGGCGGCGGCGGGCATGGTCAGGGTGAAGACGGCGCCGGAGCGGTCCTTGCGGTTGCCGGCGGCGATGGTGCCGCCCATCGCCTCGACGAAGCCGCGGCAGATTGCCAGCCCCAGTCCGGTCCCGGCACGCTGCCGGTCCTGGGCCTGGACGCGGTAGAACTTGTCGAAGATGCGCTCGACATCCGCCGCCGGGATGCCGTCGCCCTCGTCCCGCACCTCGATGCGCACCCGACCGCCCTCCCGCGACGCCCCGACCTGGATCAGCGAGCCTGTTGGCGCGTATTTGGCCGCGTTGTCCAGCAGATTGAAGAGAACCTGTTCGAACAGCACGTCGTCCGCGTCCAGCATCGGCAGGTCGGCGGCCAAATCGACGTCCACCCGGTGCCCGGCCAGGATGCGGCCCGCCCGCCCCAGCGCGCTGCCCACCGTCTCGGCCAGATCGACCGGTCCGGTGCGCGGGCGGATCGCCCCCGATTCCAGCCGCGTCATGTCCAGCAGGTTGGCGATGAAGCGGTTCAGCCGCTCCGCCTCCTCCTGGATGGTGGCGGCGAGGTCGCGGCGCGACGCCTCGTCCATCCCGGCGCCGTAGGCGGTCAGGCTGGTCGCCGACCCCAGGATGGAGGCCAGCGGCGTGCGCAGGTCATGGGAGATCGAGGTGAGCAGGGCCGAGCGCAGCCGCTCCGTCTCGGCGGCCAGACGGGCGCGGTCCACATCCTCCGCCAGGGTGACCCGCTCGATGGCGAGTGCTGCCTGATCGGTCAGAGCGTCGAGCAGCCGGCGCTGGTCCGGGGTCAGCAGGGCGCCGGGCTTGCCGGTGCGGGCGGTGTCGGTGTCGATGCCGACCACCCCGACCGGGCCGCGCCCGGTGCGCAGGGGAAGGAACAGCCACTTGGCGCCGGGCAGCGTGTCCGAGCCGCGCCCGGCGGGCCGGTTGTTCTCCCAGGCCCAGACGGCGGCGGCTAGGTCGGCCTCGCGCAGCTCGTCCTCCGGCGGGTAGCCGGCGCGGACGGACACGGTGCCGCCGTCGGGCAGCAACAGGACCACATGCACCTTCAGCATTGCCGCGATCTGGTGGGCGGTCGCCCACAGCAGATCGTCCATGGTGACCACCCCGGCCAGCTTGCGGCTGAAACCGTAGAGATCCTCCGTCGTCTTGGCGCGCAGCCGGGCGGTGACGGCCTGGGCGCGCACGCGGGCGGTCAGGTTGCTGGCGATCACCGCGACCACCGCGAAGAAGAACAGCGCGACGATGTTCTCCGGATCGGCGATGGAGAAGGTGTAGAGCGGGTTGAGGAAGAAGTAGTTGAAGGCCAGGATGCTGGCGACGCAGGCGTAGAGCGACGGCCCCAGCCCGCCGGTCACCGCGCTGCTCAGCACCGCCGTCAGGAAGACCAGCGCGACGTTGCTGACATCGAGCATCTGCTGAAGCACTTCCCCGACGCCCAGCGCCAGCGCGACATAGCCGGTGGCGGCGGCGTAGGGCCACCAGGACAGCGCCGGGCGCCGGGGGGCCGCGGTGCGCACGGTCTTGGGCGGGATCGGCTCCTCGGCGTCGTCGGCGATGACATGGACGCTGATGCCCCCGGCCTGCCGGATCAGCCGGAAGGCGATGGAGCTGCGCAGCAGCTCCGCCCAGGGGCCGCGATGGGACTTGGCGATCACGATGTGGGCGACGTTGTTGGTCCGCGCATACTCGACCACCGTGCCGGCGACGTCGCCGCCGGGGATGGTCACCGCCTCGCCGCCCAGCTTCTCGACCAGGCGCAGCGCGTCGGCGATGCGGTCCCGCTCGGCCTCGCTCAGGCGCAGGCTGCGCGGAGTCTCGACGTGCAGCGCGGTCCAATGGGCGCGCAGCCGCTCCGCCTGACGGCGGGCGTAGCGGACGACGGCGGCGCAGGCCGGGTCCTCGTTCACGCAGACCAGCAGCCGCTCCCCCGCCGCCCAGGGGCCGGCGATGGCGTGGGCCTGCATGTGGGTGAGCAATTGCTCGTCCACCCGCTGGGCCGTGCGGCGCAACGCCAGCTCGCGAAGCGCCGTCAGGTTGCCGGGGGAGAAGTAATGGCGGATCGCCCGCTCGGCGGTGCGCGGGACATAGACCTTGCCATCCTTCAGCCGCTGGATCAGGTCGTCCGGCGTGATGTCGATGACCTCGATGTCGTCGGCGCGGTCGAGGATGGAATCCGGCACCGTCTCGCGCACGCGGACGCGGGTGATCCGGGCGACGACGTCGTTCAGGCTCTCCACATGCTGGATGTTCATCGTCGTGTAGACGTCGATCCCGGCGGCGAGGATCTCCTCGACATCGAGGTAGCGCTTGGCGTGGCGGCTGCCGGGGGCGTTGGTGTGGGCCAGCTCGTCCACCAGCACGATGGCCGGGCGGCGGACGAGGATGGCGTCGAGGTCCATCTCGTCGAGCCGGCGGCCCTTGTACTCAACCTTGCGGCGGGGGATGACCTCCAGCCCGGCGATCAGCGCCTCGGTCTCGCGCCGGCCGTGGGTTTCGACCACGCCGACCACCACGTCCGCCCCGTCGCGCCGCTTGGCCTGGGCGGTCAGCAGCATTTCGTAGGTTTTGCCGACGCCGGGGGCCGCACCCAGGAACAGCTTCAGCCGCCCGCGCCCCTCCCGCGCCGCTTCGCGCAGGAGCGCTTCGGGCGAAGGCCGGGCCGTGGTGGCGGTTCGATCGTTCGGCATCGGGTGACGGCTTTCGGAACGGATCGGCGGCCCCGCCCCTCCCCCGCCCGCGCGGGGGAACGGACGGGGCCGCCTGTTGACCTTCAGCTAATGCGTCGCCGTGGCGGCGTCGAGAGCGAGATTGAGCCGCAGCACGTTGACCACCGGCTCCCCCAGCGGTCCCAGCGGGGACTGTTCGGTGTTCATGGTGACCAGGGCGCGGACCTGGGCCTCCGACAGGCCGCGGGCGCGGGCGATTCGGGGGACCTGGAAATCGGCGGCGGCGGGCGACAGGTGCGGGTCGAGGCCGCTGGCCGAGCTGGTCACCAGCTCGACCGGCACCGGGGCGTTGGGATTCTCGGCCTTCAGCCGCTCCGTCTCCTCCCGCACCCGGTCGGCCAGCGCCTGGGACGTCGGGCCGAGGTTGGAGCCGCCGGAGGCCGCGGCGTTGTAAGGCGCCGGCACGCTCTTCGACGGGTCGGCCGGGTCCGGCCCCAGCGTGGCCGAGGGCCGCCCGTGGAAATAGCCCTCCCCGGTGAAGCCCTGGCCGATCAGGGCGGAGCCGACGACCGTCCCGTTCCGCTCGATCAGGCTGCCGTTGGCCTGATGCGGGAAGACGGCCTGGGCGATGCCGGTGACGGCCAGCGGGTAGATCAGCCCGGTCACCACGGTCAGCGCGGCGACCATGACGAGGGCGGGACGCAGTTCCTTGATCATGGCGGGGTCCTCACACGAGTCCGATGGCAGTGACGAGCAGGTCGATCAGCTTGATCCCGACGAAGGGCACGATCAGGCCGCCCAGCCCGTAGATCAGCAGGTTCCGGCGCAGCAGCCGCGCCGCACCCACCGCGCGGTAGGCGACGCCGCGCAGCGCCAGCGGGATCAGCGCGACGATGATCAGCGCGTTGAAGATGATCGCCGACAGGATGGCGCTCTCCGGGCTGGCCAGCCCCATCACGTTCAGGGCGCCAAGCTGCGGGTAGAAGGCCAGGAACATGGCGGGGATGATGGCGAAATACTTCGCCACGTCGTTGGCGATGGAGAAGGTGGTCAGGGCGCCGCGGGTCATCAGCAGCTGCTTGCCGATCTCCACGATCTCGATCAGCTTGGTCGGGTCGCTGTCCAGATCGACCATGTTGCCGGCCTCGCGGGCGGCGACGGTGCCGGTGTTCATCGCCACGCCGACGTCGGCCTGGGCCAGCGCCGGGGCGTCGTTGGTGCCGTCGCCGCACATGGCGACCAGCTTGCCCCGCGCCTGCTCGTCGCGGATCAATTGCAGCTTCATCTCCGGCGTCGCCTGGGCGAGGAAGTCGTCCACCCCGGCCTCCGCCGCGATCGCGGCGGCGGTCATGGCGTTGTCGCCGGTGATCATCACCGTCTTGATGCCCATCTTGCGCAGCGCCGCGAAGCGCTCCCGGATGCCGCCCTTGACGATGTCCTTCAGGTGGATGACGCCGAGCAGCCGGCCGTCGCGGGCGACGGCCAGCGGCGTGCCGCCGGACTTGGCGACGCGCTCCGCGATGGCCTGCACCTCGCGCACCGCAGCCTCCAGGGCGGGATCGGGGCGCAGCCCGATCACCGTGTTGCCGGTAACGGTGTTGCCCTGGTTGGCGATTCCCTGCCCGAGGGTCCGCACATGGGCCAGCACGGCGTCCACCGCGCCCTTGCGGATGGTCACGCCGTCGCTGTCGATGCCGCTCAGCCGCGTCTGGGCGGTGAAGGGCACGAAGCGGGCGTGCAGCCCGCCCATGTCGCGGGCGCGGATGCCGTATTTTTCCTTCGCCAGGACGGTGATGGAGCGGCCCTCCGGCGTCTCGTCGGCCAGCGAGGCGAGCTGGGCGGCGTCGGCGAGGTCGCGGTCGGCCACGCCGGAGATCGGCAGGAACTCCGCCGCCTGACGGTTGCCCAGCGTGATGGTGCCGGTCTTGTCGAGCAGCAGCGTGTCCACGTCGCCCGCCGCCTCCACGGCCCGGCCCGACATGGCCAGCACGTTGAAGCGGACCAGCCGGTCCATGCCGGCGATGCCGATGGCCGACAGCAGCGCGCCGATGGTGGTCGGGATCAGCGTGACGAACAGCGCCGCAAGGACCAGCACCCCGACCGACCCGCCGGCGTAGGCGGCGAAGCTGGGGATGGTCGCCACGGCGATGACGAAGATGACCGTCATGCCGGCCAGCAGGATGTTCAGCGCGATCTCGTTGGGCGTCTTCTGCCGCTGCGCGCCCTCGACCAGCCCGATCATGCGGTCGAGGAAGGTGTTGCCCTGGGCCGCGGTGATCCGCACCTTGATCCAGTCGGAAATCACCTGCGTGCCGCCGGTCACCGCGGAGCGGTCACCACCGGATTCACGGACGACCGGGGCGGATTCGCCGGTGATCGCCGCCTCGTTGACGCTGGCCACGCCCTCCACCACCTCGCCGTCGGAGGGGATGAGGTCGCCGGCCTCCACCAGAACGAGGTCGCCGGGCTTGAGGGCGGTGGCCGGAACGCTCTCCCAACCCTCGCCCGCCAGCCGCTTGGCGGTGGTCTCGGTGCGGGTGCGGCGCAGGCTGGCCGCCTGGGCCTTGCCGCGGCCCTCCGCCACCGCCTCCGCGAAGTTGGCGAAGAGCAGGGTGAACCACAGCCACAGCACGATCTGCAGGGAGAAGCCGATGCCCCCGGCGCCAGTCAGGAGATCGCGCAGGAACAGCAGCGTGGTCAGCGCCGCCACCACCTCCACGCAGAACATCACCGGGTTGCGGGCCATCAGCCGCGGGTCGAGCTTGCGGAAGGATCCGGCGACGGCGGGCAGGAGGATCGCCGGGTCCAGCAGCGTGGAGGCCGGAGTCCGGGTGGCGGTTTTCGAATGGGTGTCCATGGAAGGTCCCCGGTCAGAAGAGGAGGCCGGCGCGCATCGCCAGATGCTCGGCCACCGGGCCGAGGGCGAGCGCCGGGAAGAAGGTCAGGCCGCCGACGATCAGGATGACGCCGGCCAGCAGCCCGACGAACAGGCCGCCATGGGTCGGGAAGGTGCCGGCCGAGGCCGCGCTGCGGGTCTTGGCGGCGAGCGAACCGGCAACCGCCAGCATCGGTACGATGACCAGGAAGCGGCCCACCAGCATGCCGGCGGCGAGCGTCAGGTTGTACCAGAGCGTGTTGCCCGACAGCCCGCCAAAGGCGCTGCCGTTGTTGGCCGCCGCCGAGACGTAGGCGTAGAGCGCTTCCGAGAAGCCGTGCGGGCCGGCGTTGGCGAGCGAGGCGAGGCCGGTGTCCAGCACCACGGCGAAGGCGGTGCCGCCCAGCATCATCAAGGGCAGGCAGAGCACGGCGAGCATGGTCATCTTGACCTCCTTCGCCTCCAGCTTCTTGCCCAGATACTCCGGCGTCCGCCCGACCATCAGCCCGGCGACGAACATCGTGACGATGGCGAACAGCAGCATGCCGTAGAGACCGGCCCCGACGCCGCCGACGATGATCTCGCCCAGCATCATGTTGACCATCGGCACCATGCCGCCCAGCGGCATGAAGCTGTCGTGCATGGCGTTGACCGCGCCGCAGGAGGCCGCCGTGGTCACCGCGGCGAACAGGGCGCTCATGGCGATGCCGAAGCGGGTCTCCTTGCCCTCCATGTTGCCGGCGCTTCCGTCCAGCCCGAAGGCGGCGAAGGCCGGGTTGCCCTGGGCCTCCGCCCAATAGACGGCGGCCACGCCGACGAAGAACAGCAGGCCCATGGCGGCCAGGATGGCCCAGCCCTGCCGCTCGTCGCCGGCCATGCGCCCGAACAGGTTGGTCAGCCCGGCGCCGATGGCGAAGATCGACAGCATCTGCACCAGATTGGTCAGGGCGTTCGGATTCTCGAAGGGATGGGAGGAGTTGGCGTTGAAGAAGCCGCCGCCGTTGGTGCCCAGCATCTTGATCGCCTCCTGCGAGGCGACGGGGCCGAGCGCGATGGTCTGCCGGGCGCCCTCCAGCGTGGTGGCGTCCACCGTCCCGGCCAGCGTCTGCGGCACGCCCTGCCACACCAGGAACAGCGCGTAGAGCAGGCTGAGCGGCAGCAGCAGATAGAGCGTGCCGCGGGTCAGGTCGGTCCAGAAGTTGCCGACCGTCCGCGCCCCGGTGCGGGTGAAGCCGCGGACCAGCGCCACGGCCAGCGCGATGCCGGTCGCCGCGGAGACGAAGTTCTGCACGGTCAGCCCGGCCATCTGCACGAGATGGCTCATCGTGCTTTCGCCGCCGTAATTCTGCCAGTTGGTGTTGGTGACGAAGCTGGCGGCGGTGTTGAAGGCGAGGTCGGCGGGGACCGCCGCCATGCCGTTGGGGTTCAGGGGCAGGACGCCCTGGAAGCGCTGCAGCGCGTAGAGCAGCAGCAGGCCGGCGGCGTTGAACAGCAGCATGGCGACGGCGTAGGTCACCCAATGCTGTTCCGCCTTCGCGTCCACCCCGGCCAAGCGGTAGAGCCCGCGCTCGACGGGGCCGAGCAGCGGCGACAGCAGCGTGCGCTCCCCGTTGAACAGCCGCGTCATGTAGCCGCCGAGCGGCCGCGCCACGGCGGCCACGAGGGCGGCGAAGAGCAGGATGTTGATCCAGCCGCTGACGGTCATGGGAGTCTCCTCAGAACCGTTCGGGGCGGATCAGGGCGTACACGAGGTAGCCCAGCAGCCCGGCGGCGACGAGGCCGCCGAGCGCGTAATCGACGATCATGGCCCGCCCTCCCTCACAAGCGGTCGCAGGCGTGCACATAGGCGATGGACGCGGCGAAGAAGGCCGCGGTGATCGCCAGCGCGATGATGTCCAGCATGGGTGCTCTCCGGGGCGCACCCGGGCGGAACCGGGCGCGCGTCAGCGTGGATCGGATGCCGGCACGGCTGTGTCCGGCACGATCAGGCTGCGCCCGATGCGCGTATAGATTCGAGGGGGGCGGAAGAGGGTCTGTCGTATAGACGGCATATATGCCGGGTGGGTCAGTGCAGGAAATGGGGGCACCGTCAGCACGGCCCCCCTCACCCGCCCGGCGCTTCCTCCATCCGGCGGAGCAGCAGATCGCACGGGCCCTGGAGATGCTCCCGCATCAGGAATTCCACGCGCCCGCTCTGGCGGCGGGCGATGGCGTCGAGGATGCGGCGGTGCTCCTCGTTGTACTGGCGCAGGGTTGGGCCATCCTTCTCCATCTCCAGGACATCGTAGATCTTCGGAACCCGGTAGACGGTCTGGAAGGAGCGGTTGAACAGCCCGCTCGGCACCAGCCCCATCAGGGTGGTGTGGAAGCGCTGGTTCAGCAGGCGCCATTGCTCCAGCGCCTCCCCTTCCAGCGGGCTGTCACCGGACATCAGCGCCTCGGCGCGGTCCAGGCCGTTGCGCAGCGCCCGCTCCACGTCGAGCGGCAGGCCGCGCTCCGCCACGACGCGGCAGCCGTGCCCCTCCAGCAGGGCGCGCATCTCATAGCTTTCCAGAAGGTCGCGCCGGGTGAACTGGCGCACCGTGTAGCCGCGGTTGGTCTCGTAGGTGACCAGCCCTTCCCGTTCCGCCGCCACCAGCGCCTCGCGGATCGGTGTCCGCGACACGCCGAATTGGGCGGCCAGCTCCGCCTCCTTCAGCTTGGTGCCGGGGAGCAGCTTGCCCTCCAGCACCCGGTTGCGCAGGGCGGTCATGACGGAGCCGACCTGCTCGGACCGGACGGTCCCGGTCGCCTTCTCATCGCTGAACGGGGTCACGGTGTCCTCCGGCCGGGGCGTCGGGCACCGGCGGTTGGAAAATGGCGGGGCAAGGGATTGCGTTCTATCGGCGGCGCAGGAATCGCACAAGCAGAACGCTCATCAGGATCGTCCCGAACAGCCGCAGCGTCTGCAGGGTGAGGATGAAGGGCACGTCGGCGGCGCTGCCCAGCGCCACCACCGTCACCGAATCCAGCCCGCCGGGGCTGGTCGCCAGATAGGCGGTCAGCGCGTCCTTTCCCGTCAGCGTGACCAGCAGCCAGGCGGAGCCGAGCGACATTGCCACCAGACCGAAGGTGGACAGCAGCATCAGCGGCACCGACGCCACAAGATCGCGCAGCAGCTCCCGCCGGAAGCGCAGGCCGGTCGTCCAGCCGATGATCGTAAAGGCGACGGCGATCAGCCAGGACGGCGAGTCCAGCACCACCAGCCCGGTCATGTTGAGCGTGCCGCCGAGCAGGATCGGCCCCAACAGCGGCCCCGCCGGAAGCCGCGTCACGGTGCCGGCCCAGCCGCCGGCCAACGCGACCGCCACCAGCGCCAGTGTCGAGGCGACGGAGGCCGATGGCGCGGGAACGGCACCGGGAACGGCGCCCGGAACGCCGATTGGCACGGGAACGCTGCCCAGCAGGAAATGGCAGACGAGCGAGGCCAGGACGACGACCACGATCACCCGCAGATACTGCATGACGGCGACGAAGCGCGGGTCGCCGCCGAAATCGCCGGCCATGGCGATCATCGCCGGGGCGGCGCCCGGCATGGTCCCCCACAGGGCGGTGCCGCCGGGAAAGCGGCCCGACCGCTCCAGCAGCCAGCCGACCAGCACCGCGCCGGCCAGCATTGTGGACAATGCCATCAGCATGGGGAACCAGTGCAGCGCCACGTCGTGCAGGATGGTCACGTCCATGGACCGGGCGACGACGCCCCCCGTCAGCGCCTGGGCCAGCCAGGAGAAGCGCTTGGGCAGCTCGATGGAGGCGCCGCGCACCCCCAGCAGGATCGCCGCCGCCATCGGGCCGAGCAGCGTCGCGCCGGGAAGGCCGGCCACCATGAACAGGGCGGTGAACAGGAGGGTCGCCCCCACCAGCAGGCACCACTGGAGGGGATTGGAAAGGGGCATCATGTCGGCAGATTGCTCAGGAGCGCGCCCGCCGGTCGGCCGCGGGCGCGCCACCGCTCCATACAGTTCGGAAGAGGTCAGGGACGGAGGAACGGGATCAGGCGGCCACGGCCTCGGCCTGCTTCTCGACGTAGGCCATCACCTCGGCCACCGGCAGCACGTCGCCGTACTTGGCATTCATGTCGAACAGGGCGGAATCGTGCGGGGACTGGTGGCGGTCTCCCACGCATTCGGCGGGGACGATGACGCGGAAGCCGTGGGACACCGCGTCCACCGCCGTCGCCCGCACGCAGCCGCTGGTCGAGCAGCCGGTGAGGATCACCGTGTCGCACTCCATCACGCGCAACATGGTGCTGAGCGGCGTGCCGAAGAAAGCGGAGGAATGGTGCTTGACCAGCACGACGTCCTGCGGCTCCGGCGTCACGCGGGCGTCGAACTCGGCCAGCGGGTTGTCGGCGGTGAAGGCGCGCAGCGCCGGGATTTTCTTGACGAACATGCCGCCTTCGGTCCCGGCCGCGTCATAGACGACCTTGGTGTAGATGACCGGCAGGCCGGCGCGGCGGGCGGCGGCGTAAAGCGGCACGCTGGCGATCGTCGCGTCCACCACCCCCTGCCCGAAGAAGGGAGCGCCGGGCTGGGTGTAGAAGTCGATGAAGTCGATGGAGATGATGGCGGCCTTCCGCCCGAAGCCGATCCGGTTCTGGAAGACGCCGGAATAGTTGTCCTTGAGTTCGTCGGTGACGCTGAACATTGGGAGTGATCCTCAGGCCGTTTGCAGGGGAATGGGACGGATGGGCGGATAGCCGATGTCCTGAAGGACCGCCGTGGCGACCTCGGACCGGGTTTCCGGGGTTTCGGGGAAGTGGCAGGCGACTTGGTCGGTGCCGCCGCAGGACCTCAGCGCGGGATGGTCCGTCAGGCAGGCGCGCGGCAGCAGGGCGTCGCCGCTGCGTTCGGTGGGCACGCCGCCCGCCGCCGCGACCAGCCGCGCCCGGTAGCAGCGCGGGTGGAAGCGGCAGCCCGACGGCACGTTGGTGGCCGAGCCGATCTCGCCCATCGTCACCGAGGTGCGGCGGCGGTTGCGCATCCGCACCTCGGCGATGGGCACCGCCGCCAGCAGCGAGACGGT
The DNA here is from genome assembly GCF_001315015.1 of Azospirillum brasilense. Taxonomy (NCBI): domain Bacteria; kingdom Pseudomonadati; phylum Pseudomonadota; class Alphaproteobacteria; order Rhodospirillales; family Azospirillaceae; genus Azospirillum; species Azospirillum brasilense. Next base: position 677,105 of record NZ_CP012916.1, read on the forward strand.
GTAGGGGTGCAGCGGCCGGCGGTAGAGGTTGTCGCGCTCCGCCATCTCCACGACCTTGCCGAGATACATCACGGCGATGCGGTGGCTGACATGGCGGACCACCGCCAGATCGTGGGCGATGAACAGATAGGACAGCCCGCGTTCCCTCTGGATGCGCTGGAGCAGGTTGATGATCTGCGCCTGGATCGACACGTCGAGCGCCGACACCGGCTCGTCCAGCACCAGGATCTTGGGGTCGAGCGTCAGGGCGCGGGCGATGCCGATGCGCTGGCGCTGGCCGCCGGAGAACTGGTGCGGGTAGCGGTCGGCGTGCGAGGGGTCGAGCCCGACGAGGCTCATCACCCCGGCCACCTTCTGCGGCCCGTCGCCGTCCCACAGGCCATGGACCTTCAGCGGCTCGGCGATGCTCTGGCCGATGGTGACGCGGGGGTCGAGCGATCCGTAGGGGTCCTGGAAGACCATCTGGATGTCGCGCCGCATCGCCTGCATCTCGGCCTTCGACACGCCGGTCACGTCGCGCCCGTCGACCAGCAGCCGCCCGCTGGTCGGTTCGACCAGCCGCAGGGCAAGGCGGCCCAGCGTGCTCTTGCCGCTGCCGCTCTCGCCGACGAGGCCGAGCGTCTCTCCGGCGCGGATGGTCAGCGACACGCCGTCCACCGCCCGCACCGCTTTGCCGGCCTTCTTGAATAGGCCACCGCGGCGGGTGAAGACGCGGGTGGCGTCGACGAGTTCCAGGGCCGGAGAGGGTGCGGAGAGGGTGTCGCTCATCGGGTGGCCTCCTTCCGGTCGGGCAGGTCTTCGTGGAAACAGGCGCTGCGGTGGCCGGAGCGGTCGCCGGCCAGCGGCAGCGGCCGCCGGGTGCAGCAGTCCGCCCGCCCGCGGCCGACCGTGCAGCGCGGCTCGAAGGCGCAGCCGGGCGGCAGGCGGGCGACGTTGGGCGGCTGGCCCTCGATGGCCGGAAGCTCCTCGTCCACCGGGCCGTCGAGGCGGGGGATGCTGCGGAACAGCGCGCGGGTGTAGGGGTGGCGGGGCTTGGTGAAGACCTCCTCCATGGAGCCGGTCTCGACCAGCCGCCCGGCGTACATCACCGCCACGTCGTCGGCGTATTTGGCGACCAGCCCCAGGTCGTGGGTGATGAGGACCAGCGCCATGCCGGTCTCCGCCTGGAGGTCGGCGAGCAGGTCGAGAATCTGCGCCTGCACCGTCACGTCGAGCGCCGTGGTCGGCTCGTCGGCGATCAGGATCTTGGGCGACAGGGCGATGGCCATGGCGATCAGCACGCGCTGGCGCTGCCCGCCGCTGAGCTGGTGCGGGTAGTCGTCCACCCGCCGCGCCGGGTCGGGGATCTGCACGCGGGCCAGCAGCTCGATGGCGCGGGCGCGGGCGGCGGCGCGGCCGATGCGCTGGTGGGCCCGCAGCACCTCGACGATCTGCTCGCCGATGGTGAAGACGGGGTTCAGCGCGGTCAGCGGATCCTGGAAGATCATCGAAATGACCGCCCCGCGCAAGCGGCGCAGCCGCTCCGGCGGCTGGTGCAGGATGTCGGCGCCGTCGATCCGCACCTCGCCGCGGCGGACGCGGCCCGGTGCGGCGACGAGGCCGAGCGCCGACAGGAAGGTCATCGACTTGCCCGATCCGGACTCGCCGACCACCGCCAGCGTTCCGCCGGCCCGCACGGCGAGCGACACGCCGTCGATGACGGTGACCGGTCCGTCGTCGCCGGGAAAGACCGTGGTCAGGTCGCGCAACTCCAGCGCGACGGGGCGGGGAGCCGTGGCGGGGGCGACCGGAGCCGTCGGCGCCACGGGATGAAGGTTCGGCATGGACATTCTCACAGCACGCGTCCGGAGGAGCGGCGCATCTGCGGGTCGAGCGTGTCGCGCAGGCCGTCCCCCAGCAGGTTCAGGGCGACCACCATCACCGCGATGCAAATGCCCGCCGACAGCGAGATCAGCGGGTTGGAGGCCAGGAAGCTCTGCCCGTCGGCGATCACGTTGCCCCAGGTCGGGGCCGGCGGCTGGACGCCGAGGCCGAGGAAGCTCAAGCCCGCTTCGGCCAGGATGGCGGTGGCGGCGCTGACCGTGGCGACCACGATCACCGGCGGCAGGCTGTTCGGCACGACATGCAGGAACAGCAGCCGCATCGTGCCCATGCCGATGGCCCGCGACGCCTCGACGTAGGTGCGCGGCTTGATGGTCAGCACGACCGCCCGCATCACCGCGGCGACCCGCGGCGTGAAGGCCAGCGCCACCGCGATGATGACCGATTCCAGCGAGGAGCCGCGGGCCGCCACCAGGGCCAGCGCCAGCAGGAAGCCGGGGAAGGCCAGCAGGATGTCGATGATCGAGACGGTCACCCGCTCGACCCAGCCGCCGAAGAAGCCGGCGACCGCGCCGATCACCATGCCCAGCGACAGCGAGAGCGCCATCACCGCGACGGCGACCTGGAGCGAGATGCGGGTGCCCCAGATCAGGCGGGACAGCACATCGCGCCCGAACTGGTCGGTGCCCAGGAGATGCGCGGCCGAGGGCGGGGCCAGCGTGTTGGCGAGGTCGGTCTCAAGCGGCGACATCGGGGCGATCCAAGGGGCCGCCACCGCCACGATCAGCAGCAGGGTCAGCAGGATCACGCCGATCAGGAAGCCCGGATGACGGAAATAGCGCATCAGGGACGACCGCCGCGCCGAAGCGGACGCGGAGAGGGATGCTGTGGCTGCCATGGGTCACCGTATGGACAGGCGCGGATCGACCAGCCCATAGGCGAGGTCGAGCAGGCTGTTGACGAGGACGACGGCGACGGCCAGCACCAGCACGCCCGCCTGGACGAGCTGGTAGTCGCGGGCCGAGACCGCCTTCAGGATCATCGAGCCGATGCCGGGCCGGCTGAACACCACCTCGATCAGGATGGCGCTGCCCAGCGACCAGGCGAAGGTCACCCCGACGATGGCGAGGATCGGCACCAGCGCGTTCTTCAGCGCCAGCCGCCACACCACCCGGCGCTCCGGCACCCCCATCGCGCGGGCGACGCGGATGCAGTCCTGGCCCAGCACCTCCAGCATTGCCGAGCGGGTCAGGCGGGTGATGTAGGCCGCGACCGAGATGCCCAGCACGCCGGCCGGAAGCACCAGATGGTGCAGGTGGGTGAGGACGCCGCCGCCCGAGCTGGCCCCCAGCGCCGGGAACCATTTCAGCTCCTGCGAGAACAGCAGGACGGAGGCGAGGCCAAGCCAGAAGACCGGGAAGGAGATGCCGAACAGCGCGACGATCATGATCAGCATGTCGCTCCACGATCCCTGCCGCTCCGCGGTGAGGATGCCGAGCGGGATGCCGATCACCACCGCCACCGCGAGGCCGGCGAAGGCCAGGATCGCGGAGTCGGGGAGGCTGAACAGGATCTCCTCCAGCGCCGGGCGGCCGGTGACCACCGACGACCCGAAATCCCCGGTGACGGCGCGCAGCACGTAGAGCCCGTACTGCACATAGACCGGCTGGTCGAGGCCGAGCTGAGCGCGCAGCGTCGCCAGCGCCTCCTCGGTCGCGTAGTCGCCCAGCATGTACTGGGCGGGATCGCCGGGGATCATCCGGACCAGGAAGAAGGTCACGGTCACGATGCCGAACACCGTGATCGCGAGCTGTGAGAGTTGGCGAAGAAGCCGGTCCATCGTCAGGCCTCCAGCAGCGAGACCGGATAGGCGCTCATCGTGAACAGGGAGTTCTGGACGAAGCCGGAGACCTTCTTGGTGTGGGCGATGAACAGGTGGTCGGCGTAGAGCGGGATCACCGGCACGTCGCCCATCACCTTGGCCTGGATCTTCCCGTAGACCTCCTTGCGGGCGGCGTCGCCCTGGGCCTGCCGGGCGGCGGCGATCATGTCCTCGATGCCCTCGTAATGGGCGGTGTTGAGGCCCGGCGGGAAGGAGGACTTGGCGAACAGCGACAGGATCGGGCTGTCCGGGTCGGGGGCGCCGACGACGCCGGTGACGCAGGTCGGCACCGTGCCCTTGTTGCGCGCCTGGAGGTAGGCGCCGCGCTCCAGCACCTTGATCTTGGCGTCGATGCCCACGGCAGCGAGGTCGCTGGCGATCGGCACGACGATCTTATCGTAGGGGTTGGCGCCCGGCGCCACGAGGTCCAGCGTGAAGCCTCCCACCCCGGCCTCCTTGAGCAGCGCCTTGGCCTTCGCCGGGTCGTAGGGGAACAGCGGGACCTGATCGGTGAATTCCTGGAAGGAGGAGGTCAGGAAACCGCTCGCCTCCGACTTGGTGCCCTTGAAGAAGCCGTCGATCAGCGCCTTGCGGTTGATGGCGTGGTAGATCGCCTGCCGCACCCGCACATCGCCCAGCGGCTTGATCGAGGTGTTGAGGACGAGGTTGATCGTGTGGTTGGCGTCGCGGTCGAGCACGGTGACCAGCCCGCCGCCCTTCAGCCGCTGGATGACCTCCGGCTGCTGCAGGCCGAAGAAGATGTCGATCTCGCCGTTCTCCAGGGCGATGGCCGCCGCCGTCTCGTCCTTGATGACGCGGAACTGCACCTCCTCGACCTTGGGGGCGCCGGCGAAATAGTCCTTGTTGGCGGACAGCTTGACCTCGCGGCCCGGCGCCCAGTTCTGGAACACGAAGGGACCGGTGCCGATGGGGTTCAGCGCGAAGGCCTTGTCGCCGATCTCGCCCAGCGCCTTGCGGCTGACGATCCAGCCCTGGTTGAAGGCCGACACCTTGTGCAGGAAACCGGAGTTCGGCTCCTTCAGCGTGATGACCACTTTGTCGGGGGACGGCGTCTCGATGGATTTGATGGAGGCGAGCTGCCCGCTGTAGCTGCTGCCGGTCTGCGGGTCGAGCACGCGTTCGAACGAGAACTTCACGTCGTCGGAGGTGAAGGGGCCGAAGCCCTTGTGCCAGGTGACGCCGCTGCGCAGGGCGAAGCTGTAGACGGTGCCGTCGCCTGAGATCTCCCAGCCGGTGGCGAGGTCGGGGACGATGGCGTTGCTCGCCTCGTCATACTTGACCAGCCCGTTGAAGATCTGGGTGGCGACCGTCTGGTTCTCGATCTGGAATATGCGGGCGGGATCGAGGTTGCCGATGTCGCTGCCGATGCGCACCCGCAGGACCGGCGGCGCCGCCGACGCCGGCAGAGGCCAGCCGCTGCCCGCCACCAGGGCGCCGGCAGCCAGCAGGGTGCCGAACTGGCGGCGGTTGACACCGCTCCGCTCGATCCGGCCGGCGCGTTCCTTGCGATTGATCCCGTCCATAAGCCTGCTCCTCTGTGTCAAAGATTTTACGGGCAGCGCTGAGATTTGTCCGGTCTATTTTTGCACACAATCTGCGCTGGACCCTTATGCCCGACCAAATTCGCAGGAATCGTGCCACCCTGCGGCAGGCTGTCGCAGGCCGCTCATAAATCGTTCCAAATCAGATATTTAACAATGAATTCTGTGGCATTGCTTATGAATACAGCAATATGCATATCTGCGCAAAAGGCGGGCAGAGGCGGGCTTGGAATGGTGAAACTATGGACTTTGAATGCAAAAAAACCTCGTTGTATGCTGGTTGGGCGCCCGTGATGCGGCGCTGCAGCGGAAGAAGGAACCTCCTGAAATGAGCGATCTTTCCATCTACGACCGCCAGGGCATCGGCAAGCCGCTCGGCTTCGGCCGCAAGTGCGCCCTCCTCGTCATCGACTTCCAGATCGGTTTCACGCGCGAGGACGCCTTCGGCGGCTTCAACATCAACAGCGCCATCACCGCCACGGGGAAGTTGCTCGGACATGTTCGCCCGCTGGGCATGCCAATCGCCCACGCCTGCTTCATCGCGCCGGAGGCTCCGGGCGGCATCGGCCCGTTCGGCGAGAAGATCCCGTCGCTGCTGACCCTGACCGCCGACTCGCCCGACGTCGCCTTCGCTCCGGAGGTCGCCCCGCTGCCCAACGAGTTCATCGTGCGCAAGCAGCACGCCTCGGCCTTCTTCGGCACCGCTCTGTCGTCCTGGCTGCGCGCGAACACGGTCGACACGCTGCTGGTCACCGGCTGCACGACCTCGGGCTGCGTGCGGGCCAGCGTGATCGACGCCTCCGCCCACGGGCTGCGTCCGATCATCGTGGAGGAGTGCGTGGGCGACCGGGCGGAGGAGCCGCACCGCGCCAACCTGTTCGACATGGGCAAGAAATACGCCGACGTGATGCCGCTGGACGCGGTCATCGCCCATCTGGCGCTGGCGGACGCCGCCTGATCCGGCAGTCCCGTCTCTAAGCGCAACCAAACGACGTCAACAGGCCGTCGCCGGAGCAGTTCGTCCGAAGCCATCCGGCACGCGAGCGGAAAGCAGCAACGCATGTCCGAACTTTCGACAACGCATCCGGCCCGGTCCGGCGGCGGCAGCCCCTCCATGCCCGGCGCCAGCGAGGCGGAAACCCGTGCCCGCCTCGCCCGCATCGAGAGCCTGAACCCGATCGTCAACGCCCTGCTGGCAGTGGACGCCGACGGGGCGATCCGCCGGGCCCAGGCGCAGGACGAGGCACGGGCGGCGGGCGACTGGCCCGGTCTGCTGGACGGGGTGACGGTCACCGTCAAGGATTGCTTCGAACTGGCCGGGGAGACGACCAGCTACGGCTCCTCCACCCGCTTCGCCCGGATGGGGCAGCGGGACGCCCCGGTAGTGCGCCGTCTGCGCGACGCCGGGGCCATCCTGATCGGGCGCAACAACCTGTCTGAATTCTGCCTGGGCTCGACGAACCAGAACGAGCATCACGGCCCCTGCCGGAACCCCTGGGACACCGGCCGGGTGCCCGGCGGGTCGAGCGGCGGCTCGGCGGCGTCGGTCGCCGCCGGGCTGTGCCGGGTCTCCATCGGCACCGACACCGGCGGCTCCATCCGCATCCCGGCGGCGCTCTGCGGGGTGGTCGGGCTGCGGCCCAGCGTCGGCCGGGTGTCGAACAGCGGCGTGATCCCGTGCAGCGTCGATTTCGACACCGTTGGCCCGCTGGCCTACTCCGTCGCCGACGTGGCGCGCGCCTTCGCCGCCATCTCCGGCTACGACCCGGAGGACCCCAACTCGGCGGACGTGCCGCTCGGCAATTTCCTGCCGGACTTGAAGGCGGGCATCGCCGGCACGCGCATCGGGCTGCCGCGCAACTTCTACTTCGACAATCTCCAGCCCGCGGTGGCGGAGCGGGTGCGCGCCGCGGCGGCGGTGCTGGAGAAGGCCGGCGCCGTCCTGGTCGACATCACCATCGAGGACGCGGAGGTGGCGCAGGCCCGCACCGCCTTCTCGCTGCTCGTCGCCGACATGGCGCAGTATCACCTCGACAAGATGGAGAGCGCGCCGGAGTCCATCGGGCCGGAGGTGCTGCGCCGCCTGCAGCTCGGCCTGCCGGTGTCGGGCGTGCAGTACGCGGAGTCGCGGCGCTGGCTGGCGTCTTGGAAGCTGCGGTTCCGCACGCTGTTCGAGCGGGTGGACCTGATCCTCACCCCGACCACCCCCATCGTGGCGCCGCGCATCTACGACAGCGCCGACATGATCGAGGCGACGCGGGCCGTCAGCCGCTTCACCTACGGCTTCGGTGCGCTCGGCCTGCCCGCCATGTCGGTGCCCTGCGGCTTCGACGGCGACGGCATGCCGGTGGGCATGCAGATCGTCGGGCGCTGGTTCGACGAGCCGCTGGTCTTCCGCGCCGGGGCGGCCTTCCAAGCGGCGACCGACCACCACCGCCAGCGCCCCGCCCTTCCCCTTTGAGCCTCCGGGCCGCCTGACCTTTCCGAAAGGACCCGCCATGGAACCGTTCGAACTCACGGCCAGCGAGGCCGCCCACGCCATCCGCGACGGCCGCCTGACCAGCGAGGCGCTGGTCCGCTCCTGCCTGGAGCGGATCGAAGACCGCGATCCGCAGGTGCGCGCCTGGATCACCGTCGATCCCGCCCTGGCTCTGGCCGCCGCGCGGGAGGCCGACAAGCGCCCCGCCGCCGACCCGCTGCACGGCCTGCCCTTCGGCGTGAAGGACGTGATCGACACCGCCGACCTGCCGACCACCCAGAACTCGCCGATCTTCCAGGGCCACCGGCCCGCCCGCGACGCCGCCTGCGTGTCCATCGCGCGCAGCGCCGGCGGCATCCTGCTGGGCAAGACCGACACGGTGGAGTTCGCCTCCGGCGGGCGCAAGGCGGCGACGCGCAACCCGGTCAACTTCGCCCACACGCCGGGCGGCTCCTCCTCCGGGTCGGGGGCGGCGGTCGGTGACCGGCATGTGCCGCTGGCCTTCGGCACCCAGACCGGCGGCTCGCACATCCGTCCCGCCGCCTTCAACGGCATCTACGGCTTCAAGCCGACCTGGGGCGTGGTCAGCCGCGAGGGGATGAAGCATTACGCGGTGTCCCTCGACACGCTGGGCTGGTATGGGCGTTCGGTCGCCGACCTCGCGCTGATGGCCGAGGCGTTCCAGCTGGAAGGCATGGGCAAGACGCCGCCGGTCACCCTGGCGGGCCTGCGCGTCGGGCTCTGCCGCTCCCCCGTCTGGTCGCGCATCGAGCCGGCGGGCGAGGCGGCCCTGCTGCTCGCCGCCCGGCGGCTTGAGGAGGCCGGCGCGGTGGTCGTGCCCTTCGAACTGCCGGAAGACTTCTCGACCCTGGCCGAGGTGCAGGACGTGATCCGCCGCGGCGAGGGGCGGGCTTCCTTCCTCGACCTTTACATTAGCGACCGCCATCGGCTGCATCCCGAACTGGCCGACCATTGCGAGCACAACCACGGCATCACCGCGCGCACCCTGACCGAGGCCTACGACGTCGCCGACAGCTGCCGGCCGCGCTTCGCCGCCCTGTTCGAGTCCATCGACGTGATCCTGACCCCGCCCGCGCCGGGCGAAGCGCCGGAGGGGCTGCACACCACGGGTGACCACATCTTCAATTCGATCTGGACGGTGCTGCACGTCCCCTGCCTCGCCATGCCCTGCGGCCGGGGGCCACGCGGTCTTCCGGTGGGGGTGCAGCTGGTGGCGCCGCGCTTCCAGGACGCCGCCCTGCTGGCGATGGCCGAGGCGATGGCGCCGGTGGTCGACGTGTGAGGGCGGGCGAGATCCCCTCTCCCCCCTGGGGAGAGGGTTAGGGTGAGGGGGTTGCGCTTCGCGTTACGTCCGGCAAAAGCGCAACCCCCTCACCGGCCCTTTGGGCCACCCTCTCCCCAGAGGGGAGAGGGTTCATAGGGCGCGCATGCTATTGCCTACCCTCCTGCCATCCGTGACTTGAAGCGATGCCAGGTCCCCCGGAAACTTTCCCGCACCGGCAGGGTTGGACGGGTGCGGCGCCGCAGCCGGGCGCCCAAGAACGGGAGGAGAGGACGGATGAAGCTCGACGGGTCCTGCCACTGCGGCGCGGTGCGATTCTCAGTGGACGCCTACGCGCCAGCCCCCTACCTGCGTTGCTATTGCTCGATCTGCCGCAAGACAGCGGGCGGGGGCGGCTACGCCATCAATCTGGGCGCCAAGGCCGACACACTTGAGGTGACGGGGGCGGAGCACATCACCGTCTTCCACGCCCGCATCGACGGGCAGGAAAGCCCCGGCGAGCGGCGTTTCTGCGCGCGTTGCGGCTCCGCCCTGTGGGTTAGCGACCCGCGCTGGCCGGAGCTGGTCCACCCCTTCGCCAGCGCCATCGACAGCCCCCTGCCGAAGGCGCCGGCCCACGTCCACATGATGCTGGGGTCGAAGGCCAACTGGGTCCCGGTCGAGGCCGGGCCGGGGGACGAGCGCAGCGACGACTACCCGCCGGAATCGCTGGAGGAGTGGCACCGCGCCCACGGGATGCTGGAAAGCGGGAAGCCGGACGGCGGGGCGTGATCTCCGCCGTCCGGGCCGGTCAAGTGTTCAGATTTCAGTTCTTCAGCTTGTAGCCGGTGCGGAAGATCCACCAGACCGCCGTCAGGCAGAGCGCCAGGAACAGCGCGGTCATGGCGAGGCTGATCCCCACCGGCACGTCGGCCTGGCCGTAGAAGCTCCAGCGGAAGCCGCTGACCAGATAGACGACCGGGTTGAACAGGGTGATCTTCTGCCACAGCGGCGGCAGCATGCTGATCGAGTAGAAGCTGCCGCCGAGGAAGGCCAGCGGCGTGATGACCAGGATCGGCACGATCTGGAGCTTCTCCCAGCCGTCCGCCCAGACGCCCAGGATGAAGCCGAACAGGCTGAAGGTGACCGAGGTCAGCACCAGGAAGGCGACCATCCAGAACGGGTGCTGGATCGAGTAGTCGACGAACAGCCGGGCCGTCAGCAGGATCAGCACGCCGAGGATCATCGACTTGGTCGCCGCCGCCCCGACATAGCCGAGCACCGTCTCGAAGGCGGAGATCGGGGCCGACAGCACCTCGTAGATCGTCCCGGAATAGCGCGGCATGTAGATGCCGAAGGAGGCGTTGGACACGCTTTCCGTCAGCACCGACATCATGACGAGGCCGGGCACAAGGAAGGCGCCGTAGCTCACCCCGTCCACCGCCGTGAAGCGCCCGCCGATGGCCGCCCCGAAGACGATGAAGTAGAGCGAGGTCGAGATGACCGGCGCCGCGATGCTCTGGAACAGCGTGCGCCAGGTGCGGGCCAGCTCGAACAGGTAGATGGCCTTGACCGCATGAAGGTTGATGGGAGAGGTCATGCCCGCTCCTTCACAAGGCTGACGAAGATCTCCTCAAGGGAGCTTTCCTCGGTGTGCAGGTTCGTGAAATCGATGCCGTGGTCGCCGAGCTTGCGGAGAAGCCGGGCGATGCCCGTCTGGTCGTCCTGCGTGTCGAAGCTGTAGACCAGCTCCCGCCCGTCGCCGGACAGGGTCAGGGGGTAGCCGGCCAGCTCCGCCGGGATGGACTCCAGCGGGTTCTGGAGCTGCAGGGTCAGCAGCCGCTTGCCCAGCTTGCGCATCAGCGCGGCCTTGTCCTCGACCAGCACAATGCGGCCGTTGGAGATGACGCCGATGCTGTCAGCCATCTCCTCCGCCTCCTCGATGTAATGGGTGGTCAGGATGATGGTCACGCCGCTGTCGCGCAGCCGCCCGATCATCTCCCACATGCCGCGGCGAAGCTCCACGTCCACCCCGGCGGTCGGCTCGTCGAGGAAGAGGATGCGCGGCTCGTGCGACAGGGCCTTGGCGATCATCACGCGGCGCTTCATGCCGCCGGACAGCGCCATGACCTTGCTGTCCTTCTTGTTCCAGAGGGACAGGTCCTTCAGCACCTTCTCGATGTGGGCGGGATCGGGCGGCTTGCCGAACAGCCCGCGGCTGAAGCTGACGGTGGCCCAGACGCTCTCGAACGCCTCGGTCGTCAGCTCCTGCGGGACGAGGCCGATCAGCGAGCGCGCCGCGCGCCAGTCGCGCACGATGTCGTGCCCGTCGACCGTCACGGTGCCCGCAGTGGCGTTGACGATGCCGCAGACGGTGCTGATGAGCGTCGTCTTGCCGGCCCCGTTCGGTCCCAGCAGGGCGAAGATCTCGCCGCGGCGGATGTCGAGATCGACCCCTTTCAGCGCCTGGAAGCCGGTGGCGTAGGTCTTTTCCAGCCCACGCACCTGAATGATCGGCTGCATGTCCCCCCTCTGCCTGTCGGTCGGCCCGTTCCGGGCGGGCGTCACCTTAACGGCGGGACGGTCCGCGGTCATCGGGCATTCGGCGCGACGCAACCATTCCGGATAAGGGGGTCCTGATTTGGGAGTCCCGATTCGGGGTGGGGGAGGCCCGCCCACAAATGATTTCGGGACAACAGCCCTGTCCATCCCCATATTATGTAAAAAGCACGAAAGAGGACGAGCGCTCATGCCAAAAGATGTTGTGCTCAGCGATGTCGATGTCTGGGAAAGCTCCATCACCACATGGCTGCGTGCCAATGTGGCCGAGGACCCGGCCCACGATGTCGACCATCTTCTTCGCGTCTGGCGCACCGCCAAGGCCCTGGCCGCGGCGGAGGCCGAACGGGACGGCGGGCCGCCGCCCGACATGCTGGTCGTGCTGGCCGCGGCCCTGCTCCACGACATCGTGAACGTGCCGAAGGATCATCCGGACCGCAGCCGCGCCTCCCGCCTGTCGGCGGAGCGGGCGGAGGAGGTTCTGAGCGGCATGGGCTTCCCGGACGCGCTGATCCCCGCCACCCGCCACGCCATCGAGGCGCACAGCTATTCCGCCGGCATCCCGCCGCTGACCATCGAGGCGAAGCTGGTCCAGGACGCCGACCGGCTGGAAAGCCTGGGGGCCATCGGCATCGCCCGTTGCTTCGCCACCTCCGGCCTGATGAAGCGGGCGCTGTTCCACGGCGAGGACCCGATGGCCGAGGGCCGCCCGCTGGACGATCTGCAATACGCGCTGGACCATTTCAAGGCGAAGCTGCTGCTGCTTCCCAACACCATGCAGACCCCGGCCGGGCGGGCGCGGGCGCAAGAGCGGGCGGCCTTCCTGCTGTCCTTCCAGGTCCAGCTTCTGGCCGAGATCGCCGGAGACGCCTGACGGGCGATGCCCGGCGGGTGATGCCTGACGGGTCCGGCACGGCCCGCGTGTGAAAGCAGACCCGACGACAACGCTCTCCTCGCCGGGATGACGGCGCGTTAGCATACCCTAATGGAGCGCATCGCGATGGCGGTGCGTCTCCCGTGAACCGGGCCGCGGCAACCGCGGCGTGGCCCGGTTCGTTGTGCGAAACGACGCTCTTCAGGCTGCATCGATCATGAACAAGAACAGGCAGTCCCGCGGTCCCTCCGCGCCGGACATGCGCAAACTGTCGGACGCTCTCGCCTTGGCCCAAAGAGGCGATCTGGGGCGCACTGTCGCTCTGTTCGAGCAGGCGACCCGGGGCGCCGCCCTCACTCCGCAGATCGCCGGATTCGGGCGGGACCTCCACGCGGCGGTCGGCAACACCGCCTTCGGAAACCAACGTTACGACGACGCCTTGAGCGCCTTCGAACTGGCCCGCCGCTATGACCCGAACCACCCCGGAATCCTGCTCAACATCGGCAACACGCTGTTCCGGATGGGCGCCTACGACCGCGCCGCCGGAACGCTCGAGCAAGCGCGGACGCTGCACCCGGCCAGCCCGGACACGCTGCTCAGCCTCTCGGCGGCGCTCTTCCAACTGGGCCGCCTCGCGGAGGCGGAGCGTTTGGCCCGTCAGGCGGCGGCAGCGGCGCCGAACGCCCCGGCGGTGTGGTTCAATCTGGGAACCGCCCTCAAGGGGCAGGACAAGCTGGCCGCCGCCGCGGAGGCCTACCGCCGCGCGCTGAGGATCATGCCCGGGAACCCGACCGCGACGGTCGGGCTGATCCAGACCAAGCAACGGTCCTGCGACTGGTCCAGCTTCGACGACGACGCGGTCGCGCTGGACTCCATCGCCGCGCAGGGCGCGCCGGTCCAGGCCTCCATGATGCTGTCCCACCGCGTTTCCGCCCGGTCGCTCCTGGCGGCGGCGCGGGCGCACGCGCAGACGATCCGGTCGAAGCCGGTGCGGCTGAAGGCGAAGCCCAGCAAAGCGGACGTCGCCACCATCGCCTATCTGTCAAACGATTTCCGCCAGCATCCGGTCGCGCAACTGCTGGCCGAGGTGCTGACGCTGCACGACCGGTCGCACTTCCGCGTGCTCGCCTACAGCTACGGGCCGGACGACGACAGCGTCGAGCGCCGCCGCATCCGGGGGGGCGTCGACCGCTTCATCGACATCGACTCCCTGACCGCGGAGGAGGCCGCCGAGACGATCCGGAGGGATGGTGTCGACATCCTGATCGACCTCAAGGGCTACACCGGCCGCCCGCGGCCGCACATCCTCGCCGCCCGGCCGGCGCCGGTGCAGGTCCAGTTCCTGGGCTACCCCGGCACCATGGGCGCGCCCTGGATCGACTACATCGTCGCCGATCCCGTCGTCCTGCCACCGGAGCTGGAGGATGGCTTCACCGAAGCGGTCGCCCGGATGCCGCGCAGCTTTCTGCCGCGGGACCGCCGTTACGACATCCCGCCCGCTCCGCCGCGGTCAGCCTGCGGTCTTCCGGCGGACGGCTTCGTGCTCGCCTGCTTCAACAACGCTTACAAGATCACGCCCGAGGTCTGGGCCGTCTGGATGGCTCTGCTGCACAAAACTCCCGACGCGGTGCTGTGGCTTGCCCGGACGACGGCGGAGGCCGAGCGGAACCTGCTTCGAGCCGCCCAATCGGCGGGCATCGCCGCAAACCGCATCGTCTTCGCGTCCTGGGCGCCAACCTTGGACGATCACCTGTCCCGCCTCCAGAACGCCGACTTGATGCTGGACACATTGCATTACGGCGCCCACACGACGGCAAGCGACGCGCTGTGGGTCGGGCTTCCGATGGTGACGTGCCTGGGCCACACGCTGCAATCGCGTGTGGCGGCCAGCCTGCTCCACACCGCGGGCCTGCCCGACTTCGTGACGGAATCCCTGGCGCAGTACGAAAGCACGGTTCTTCATTGGGCGAACAACCGTGACGGTCTGGAGGCGGTTCGGAACCGACTGCGCGCCGAACGCGCCCGCGGGCCGCTGTTCGATATGAACGCCTACACGCGCTTGCTGGATCAGGCGCTGCTGACGATGCTGGAGCGGCAGCGCCGGGGCACCCCACCGGCGACCTTCACCGTCGCCGGGTAAAACAATCCACAAAACGAAAAAGGACCGCTCCGGAGGAGTCGGTCCTTTTTTCCGGCCCGGATGGGCGGGCCGCCGCGTCGTGGGGCCGGATGGCCCGGGCGCCGGTCATTCGCGCATCAGCGTCGGCAGGTCGAGCGTCGAGGTGCCGGCCGCCGGGGCATAGGTGCCGGACGAGACAGCCTGGTATACGATATACAGCGGAGTGGCCGAGAACCAAGCGCCGGCGAATTCCGTAACACCCTTGGCGATGGTCGACAGAAGGCCGTCGTGATGGCTGTGATGGGCGGAAGCGTAAGCCATGATGTGTCTCCTCTTTGCTGGTGGGGTTATGGTGCACTGGTATACCCGATACCAGAAGCGCTATGCCCGCAGAGCAGCAAGACCGAAAAATTACAGCTTCCTCAAGCGTTTAGGATCGAAACAGTCGGCTGCGCGAACCAAAAAATGGATACTCCAGTATGACTCTTCCCACATGATTGCGTATGTGTTTACCGGGAGATCGCGTATCCTCTCGTCATTACCCCTGGAGATAATCTGGAGAGCCGTCTGTGCCGGTGCATGAGTGGCCGCAGATCGTGCGCGCGTTGCGAAGGCTGCACGGCCTGACCGCCGCGCAGTTCGCCGTCATGCTGGCCACCACCGAGGACACCGTCGCCCGCTGGGAGTCCGGCGCCACCCTGCCCGACCCGCGGGAGCAGGCACTGTTGCGCGATGTGCTGACCGGCCATTTCCGCCACCATCCCACCTTTCTCGGCCTGAAGGCGATGGTGCGGAGCATGGGCGAGAAATGCACCCTCTACACGCCTGGACTGATCGCCCAGGCCGTATCTCCGCCGCTGGCCCGATGGATCGAGAGGCACCACTTCGACATCGTCGGCTCCTCCCTGCTGCCGCGCATCGACGGGCTGACCGCGGAGATGATGGAGCGCTACGCCCTGCCCATGCTGGAAGGGACGAGCGACGTCCTGTCGGTGACCTACAACGACCGGGCGGTGGCCTTCCGCAACGCCGTCATCAACCGGCGGCTGAACGTCGTTCCGGTGGACGGCGTGCGCGTCCTCGTGCTGGTGGACCGGGTGCTATATCTGGACGACGGCCGGGACACGCCGGACCCGGATGTCCACATGCTCACCGCCGACCAGCTGGTCGACGACTGACCGGCCCTTCCAAAGGTCCGGCTTGCCCCCGCCGGCGTTGTCTGCTCCATGGACGCCGGTACGGAGGGGAGCCAAAACCTTGAGCACAGGACTGATCGCGTTGCTGGACGATGTGGCCGGGTTGGCGAAGGTCGCCGCCGCCTCGCTGGACGACGCCGCGGGACAGGCGGCGCGGGCGGGGGCCAAGGCCGCCGGGGTGGTGGTGGACGACGCCGCGGTGACGCCGCGCTACGTGGTCGGCTTCACCGCCGACCGCGAGCTGCCGATCATCGGCAAGATCGCGCTGGGCTCGCTGAAGAACAAGCTGATTTTCCTGCTGCCCCTGGCGCTGGCGCTCAGCCTCGTGGCGCCGTGGGCGATCACGCCGCTGCTGATGCTGGGCGGCGGCTTCCTCTGCTACGAGGGGGCGGAAAAGGTCTGGGAGGCGTTGCGCCCCCACGCGGCGCATCATGACGCCGAGGGAGTGGGCGCCATGGGGCAGGACGCCGCGCAGTTCGAGCGGGAGAAGGTCAACAGCGCCATCAAGACCGACCTGATCCTGTCAGCGGAAATCATGGCCATCGTCCTGTCCACGGTCGCCGCCGAAACCTCCTCCTTCTGGATGCAGGCCGCCGTTCTCGCGGTCGTCGGGGCGGGCATCACCGGCCTCGTCTACGGCGCGGTGGCGCTGATCGTGAAGGCGGACGACGTCGGCCTGTCGCTGGCGCAAAACGGCCGACCGGCGGCCAGCCTCCTGGGGCTGCGCACCCCCTCCCCCGGCGCGCCGGGCGGCGCCGACCGGGCGCTCGCCCCGGTGACGCAGGCGATCGGGCGCGGGCTGGTCAAGGGGATGCCGGTGTTCCTGAAGCTGCTCGCCCTGGTCGGCACCGCCGCCATGCTGTGGGTCGGCGGCGGCATCGTCATCCATGGGCTGGAGGGCTTCGGCCTGACCGCGGTCGGGCACGCGATCCACGGCGCCGCCGTGGCGGCGGGCGAGGCCGTGCCGGCGGCGAAGGCGGCGGTGGAATGGCTGGTGGGAGCGGCTGGGGCCGGGGTGTTCGGCCTGTTGCTGGGCGCCCTGCTGATCCCCCTGGTGCACACGGTGATCGAGCCGCTCTGGCGCATGGTGACGGGCAAATAGAGCGTCTGGAAGCGCGAAGGGGCGGCCCTGCCCGGACCGCCCCTTGGCGTTTGCCCTTCACACGCGGCCCTGCCCCGTTTCCACAATGACAAGGACGCTCCATGGACGGGGCTTGGTCTGCCCGGACCGGCCGTGGGTCCGCCGAGAGATCGGAGCGCCATATATTAGTATATCAGCGTCCCGACCCTTGGCAAGCCTCCTTCCCCTCACATCAGCATGTTGGGAAGGAACAGCACCAGCCCCGGCCACAGAGCCAGCACGGCGACCAGGGCGATGACCGTGCCGACGAAGGGCAGCGATTCGACGATGTACTCCTCGACCGGGCAGTCGAGCAGGCTGCACACCGTGTACATGGCCACGCCCACCGGCGGCGTCATCGAGCCCAGCGTGACGATGGTCATCATCAGGATGCCGAAATGCACCGGATCGACGCCCAGTGGCGTCACGATCGGCAGGAAGATCGGCGTCAGCAGCAGGACCAGCACCGTGCTTTCGACGAACAGCCCGGCGATGAACAGGAAGATCAGGATCAGCGCGACCACCAGCAGCGGGTTGGTGGTGAGCTGGGTCATCGCCTCCGCGATGGTCTGGGGCGCCTGTTCGAAGATGATGGCGTAGCCGACCATGCCCGAGAACAGGATGATGAGCATGATCAGGCCGGTGTCCACCACCGCTTCCTGAAGCGCCTCGGCCACCGCGGCCCAGGTCAGTTCCTTGTGCAGGAGGAAGCCGACGACGGCGGCGTAGACGACGGCGAAGGCGCCGACCTCCGACGGGGTGAACAGGCCGCCGCGGATGGCGAACAGCAGGGCCACCGGGAACAGCAGCGCCCATTTCGCGTCGGCCATCGCCCGGCCCACGGCGCGCAGGGTCGGCCGCTCGGCCATCTCCGGACGGTAACCACGCCGCTTGGAAATCAGCCACACGGTCAGCATCAGGCCGACCATCATCAGCAGACCCGGAATGACGCCGGCCAGGAACAGCCGCCCGATCGACACGTTGCCGACGAAGCCGTAGAGGATCAGCCCAAGGCTGGGCGGGATCGTCGCGGTGATCAGCGAGCCGACCGCGATGGTGGCCGAGGTGAAGCCCTTCGAATAGCCGCGGGCGATCAGGCTGGGGCCGAGGATGCGGGCCTCCATCGCGGCGTCGGCCACTGCCGAGCCCGAGACGCCGCCCATCAGGGTGGACAGCACGATGCAGACCTGCGCCAGCCCGCCGGACATCCAGGAGACCAGCACGTTGGAGCAGTTGATCAGGCGGCTGGTGATGCCCGTCCGGTTCATCATGTGACCGGCCAGCACGAAGAAGGGCACGGCCAGCAGCGGGAAGCTCTGCGAGGCCGAGGCGACCTGCTGCACCCCGATGGACATCGGGATGATGTCGTTGGTGGCGAAGAAGGAGAAGCCGGCGATGCCGATGGCGAAGGCGATCGGAAGCCCGAACGCCATCAGCGCGAAGAAGGTGACGGCAAGAAGGGTCATGGCACGACCTCCTCGATGTCGCCGGCCTTGGGGGCCGGGGCGAAGACCGGTTTGGGGTGGCTGCGCAGCCCGCGCAGGGTGTCCAGGATCTGGCCGGTCAGCGTGACGGCGAGCAGCAGGCAACCCACCGGCACCGCGGAGGTCACGAAGGCGTAGCTGATGCCGCTGTCACCGAACTGGCGTTCCAGGTTCAGCATGGTCAGCCGGTAGCCCATCACCGTCATGGTGAGGAGGAAGGCAAGGACCAGCACGCCCAGCACGACATCCAGCACGGCCCGGCTGGAGTTCGGCAGACGCTTGACCAGATAGTCGATGCCGATGTGGGCGCGCTTGCGCAGCGCCATGTCGGCGCCGAGGAAGGCGACCCAGACGAACAGGAGCTGCGCCACGTCCACCGACCAGACCAGGGGATGGCCGAACCAGCGCATGACGCCGGCGGCGAAGACGAGCAGCACGATGGCGGCGAGGAGAAGCATCGCCAGGGCGGCTTCCCCCTTGTGAAACAAGGACGACATGATGACGGTCCCTTGATGGCGGCAGAAGGTGGCGGCGGACGGCGTTGAATTTGGGAGGTACTAGCCCCCACCCCGGCCCTTCCCCGCTGGGCGGGGGAGGGAGAATTGTCCACTCCCCTGCGAAGCGGGAAAGGGTCAGGGAGGGGGCACGATCAACACGAACCGAACCCCGCCTCAGTTCTGCAGCAGCTTCTCCACTTCCTTGTGAAGTTCCGCGTAGCCCAGCTTCTCGTAGACCGGCGCGGTGGCCTTGCGGAACGGGGTCACGTCGATCTCCTCGATCGTCACGCCCTTCTCCTTCATCTGCTTCTCGAAGTCGGCAAGCGACGCCTGGGTGGCGCGCGACGCGCTGTCGCCGGCCTTCAGAGCCTCTTCCTTGAGGATCGTCTGCTGCTCCGGCGGCAGCTTGTCGAACCAGGCGGCGCTGGTGACGATGCCGGTGATCAGGTTGATGTGGCCGGTCTTGGTGACGCGGTTGGTCACCTCGTAGAGGCGGGCGCCGAAGCTGGCCGGATGCTGCGCCTCGACGCCGTCGATCACCTTCTGCTGCAGGCCGGTGTAGACCTCCGACCAGCCCATCGGGGTCGGGGTGGCGCCCATGGCGCGGATCGTCTCCATCCACACCGGCGCGCCCGGCGTGCGCATGCGGATGCCGGCGAGGTCTTCCGGCCCCTTCACCGGCTTGTTGGTCAGCAGGTGCCGCTCGCCCTGCCACCAGTTGAAGGACAGCACCTGATGGCCCGACGCCTTGCGCAGCTTGTCCGACCACTGATCGAACATCGGCGAGGTGACGACCTTGCGGATGCCGTCGTAGCCCTGGGCGAGATACGGGCCGCCCAGAACGCCGAACTCCTTCACGAAGACGGCCAGACGACCGCCGTCCACGACGACCGCGACGCCGGCACCGGCGCGGGCCTGCTCCAGCACGTCCTCGTCCTTGCCGAGCTGCGAGCCGGGGAACAGGCGGACGGCCATCTTGCCGGCGGACCGCGCCTCGACGTTCTTCTTGAACTCCTCCAGCCCCTTGTAGAGCGGGTCCTGCTGGGCCAGCGCCGTGTTGACGCTGAGCGTGTAATCGGCGGCCAGCGCGCCCCCGGCGACGGTGGCCAGCGCAAAGCCGAGGGCGGCCACGCGCCAAGTGCGGGTGATGATGCTCATGTTTCCTCCCTTTGAGGACAACGCCTCTTGCACGGAGGCGATTGTTCGATACGCGACTGGTATGGTAGTATACAAGAATGGTGTTGTCCATGGGCTTGCGAACGGTGCAGGATGAATCCGCCGCACAGGATCGTCCGGGCGGGCACCGGCGGGGTGGACGGAAATAAGAAGGGATTGGGGGGAGCATGTTGAGGAGGATCGAGCCGGATTCGACCGAGCCCGTGGCGCGCCGCGTCTTTCGGGAATTGCGCCACGCCATCGTGACGATGCAGTTCCAGCCCGGCCAGCCGCTGTCCGAGCAGGAGGTCGCGGGGCAGCTGGGCGTCAGCCGCCAGCCGGTGCGCGAGGCCTTCATCAAGCTGAGCGAATCCGGGCTGGTGGTCATCCGCCCGCAGCGCGGCACCTTCGTCGTCAAAATCTCGGCCAAGCAGGTGATGGACGCCCGCTTCGTCCGCGAGGCGGTGGAGCTGGCCGTGGCCCGCAAGGCCGGCGAGGGTTTGCCCGCCCGCACCGTCGCGGAGCTGGAGGCCAACCTGAAAGCGCAGCGCGAGGCCGCCACGAGCACCAATCCGGCGTCCTTCCTGGAACTCGACGAAGCCTTCCACCGCACCATCGCGCTGGGCGTCGATTGCGAATACGCGTGGCGGGTGGTGGAGGAAACCAAGGCCCAGATGGACCGCGTGCGCTACCTCAGCCTGCCGCAGGCGACCCCGCTGGACCGGCTGATCGCCCAGCACGAGCAGATCGTCGAGGGAATCCGGGCGCGCTGCCCCGACGCCGCCGAGGCCGCGATGCGTCTGCATCTGCGCGAGATCCTGAACTCTCTGCCCGAACTGGCCCGGCGCTTCCCCGACCTGTTCGACAGCGAGTCCGCCCCCGCCGAACCGATCGCCGAATCCGCCTGAACGTTGGATGCGGATTGCGCGGTTCGTCTTCGAAGCGCGCATGCGTGTATTGGCTCTACACGAAAACGGGGGCTCAACACGAAAACGGGGTTCGCCCCGCCGCCCGCCGAAGCCAGATGGCAGAAAAAACAAAGGGGCACGGCCCTGTCCGGCGCCGCGCCCCTTGTTGGCCAACCCGTTGAGCGGGAACTAGAAATGACTCTCCGCAACTTTTTTGACCAGAAAGTCGCGGAAGACCGCGATGCGCTTGGAATGGCGCAGTTCCTCCGGATAGACGAAGAAGGCGTCCACCTTCGACCCTGACTGATCCGGCAACACCCGCACAATGTCGCTCAAACCGGTCACCAGATAGTCGGGCAGCGAACCGATGCCCAGCCCGCTCTCCACGGCACGGAAAATCGCGTACAGGTTGTTGACCTGAAGGACGGTCCGGTCACGGGCCACCGGATCGGTTACCAGATCGCGCAGCCAGTGGGTGTTGGCGAAGGGTGGGCGCAATTCCTGCGGATAGGTCACCAAGTCGTGCGAGGCGAGATCGGCCACGGACTGCGGCTCTCCCTTCCGGTCCAGGTACCGGCGGTGCGCGTAGAGGTGAGAGCGGAAGGTCATCAGATGCCGCTGGATCAGGTCCGGCTGGCGCGGCGGGCTGACGCGGATCGCCACGTCGGCCTCGCGCATGCCCAAGTCCAGTTCCGTGTCGGTGATCAGCAGAGTGAGCTGGATGTCCGGGTAGAGCGCCAGGAACTCCCCGATGCGCGGAGTCAGCCATGTCGAGCCGAAGGCCGCCGTGGCCGTCACCTTCAGCGGTCCCTTGGCGGCGTCCTTGCTCTCGCTCAGCATCGCCTGGGTCATCGACAGCTTCGCGAAGATGTCGCGCGCCGCGTGGTTCAACAACTCGCCCTGCTCGGTCAGGATCAGCCCGCGGGCGTGCCGGTGAAACAGCGGAACGCCGAGGCTGTCCTCCAGCGCGCTGATCTGCCGGCTGACCGCCGATTGGCTGAGGTTGAGGGCCTCGCCGGCGTGGGTGAAGCTGCCGGCCTCGGCCACAGCGTGGAACACCCGCAACTTGTCCCAGTCCATCATCCCGTCCTGCTTCCCGATGCCTTTGCCTGTCGGTCGGGGGCCTGTCAGCGGAAGACATCGCCGCGCGCCCCTGTTCCAATACTCTTTATGGCAAAACGCGGCGCAGGTCTTCCATTGCGAACATCATCCGCGGTCCGGAGACGGGATGCTGAACGCATCGGCAGCGGGATTACGACCGGCGGGCGCCGGTTGTCACAGCGGGGCAACGGTCACATGGACGCAATGTCCTTTTTCGCCGTGTCCGTCAAGAGTTGATCGAAGCTCTCGGACTTGAAGCCCAGAGCGGTGAGTTTGTTCCCCGCCGCGCGTTCCGAGTCGGTCCGCGCCATCTTGTTCAAGGCGAATTCCGCCGTCAGCTTCACGGTGGTCGCGCCTTCGTCCGCTTGCCTCATCAGCGAGCTGCTTTCCCACGCCGCGCTTCGCATCTCTTTCGAGATCGCGACCGCCTGGTCCCGGCTCAACCCCGAACTTGCCATTTTATCGATGGCGGACAGCCGTGCTTCGATGCTTTCCGTAAGCGTTCTGATCTTTTTATCCCTTTCAGTTTCCTTTCCGACACCCGCTTCGACGGCGCTCTTCCAGAAGGTCTGGCTGCGGGATTCCTTCAGTTTTCCCGAAAGCGCATCGTTCATTTCATCGGACGACATTTGTCCGGATGAAACGAAGAGCCCCAATGCGCTTCGGTCATTGCTGGATAATTTGCTGAACAATGACAGGGCGTCACCTTTCAAGGCCGACGCCAACGGACTCAAAACCACCTGGTCGGCCTTCCCGCTGCCGGTGCCGGCTTCGTCCTCACTGGCCCGGCCCACCGGCGGCTTGGCGGACGGCATCGTCGGATGCGTCGAGACTGAAGAGATCGCACTGGTCAAGGAAACGTTCGACATCCTTCCCCCATCGAGCCATGCCCCTGAATTCGAGGGAAACAATACATTCATTTTCAAATTTCATCAATAAAAGAGAAGATACTTAGAAATCTAACCAATAATTTCGGCGCGAATGCTTCGATCTCTACCGATATGCGGTCGCTCCGCTCATCCCGCCAGGTGGCCCAGCGGCAGGGCCGTACGGTACCGCACCTGCTTCAGCGCGAAGCTGGACCGGATGTTGGCGACCCCGGAAATCCGCGTCAGATGCTCCTTCAGGAAACGCTCGTAGCTGGCGAGGTCAGGCACCACCACGCGCAGCAGGTAATCAGCGTCGCCTGTCATAAGATAGCATTCCATCACCTCGGGCAGCGCCATCACGGCGGCCTCGAAGGCGTCGATCCGCTCCTCCACCTGTCGCTCCAGGCTGACGCTGACGAAGACGTTCACCGGCAGATCGACCGCGGCGGGATCGACCAGCGCGACATGGCGGGTGATGACGCCCGCCTCCTCCAGCGCCTTGACCCGGCGCAGGCAGGGGGACGGCGACAGGCCGACGCGCTCGGCCACCTCGTTGTTGGGCATCCGCCCGTCCTGCTGGAGCAGGGCCAGGATCTTCCGGTCGATGCGGTCGAGTTTGATTTTTGGCATTTTCTGCCGTCCAGATAGGATTCACGCAATCCGATGCTAAACCGGCCGGCTTTCCGGCGCCACTTTGCAAACGCCTGCCGCGGCACAAATGATAGGCTTCACCGATCATCGACCGCCGTTCCGTCAAGAGGGAAACAGACATGGACGCGACCGCTCCGAACCACGCCGACCTCGCCTGCCTGCGCGAGCTGGAGCGCAAGGTTCTCTGGCTCGCGTCCTGGACGATCCACAACGCCAACCACGTACGCCCCAACCAGGACGGGCTGAAGATCGGCGGGCATCAGGCGTCCTCGGCCTCGCTGGCGACGATCATGACGGCGCTCTATTTCCAGGCCCTGCGCCCGGAGGACCGGGTGGCGGTGAAGCCGCACGCCAGCCCGATCTTCCACGCCATCCAGTATCTGCTGGGCAACCAGACGCGCGCGAATCTGGAGAATTTCCGCGGCTTCAAGGGCGCCCAATCCTACCCGTCGCGGACCAAGGACGTGGACGACGTGGACTTCTCCACCGGCTCGGTCGGGCTGGGGGTGGCGCAGACGCTCTTCGCCTCGCTGGTCCAGGACTATGTGAAGGCCAAGGGCTGGGCGAAGGACCTGCCCGAAGGGCGCATGGTGTCGCTGGTCGGCGACGCCGAGATGGACGAAGGCAACATCTTCGAAGCCCTTCAGGAAGGCTGGAAGCACGGGCTGCGCAACACCTGGTGGATCGTCGACTACAACCGCCAGAGCCTGGACGCGGTGATCCGCGAAGGGCTGTGGGAGCGGCTGGAGAACATCTTCCGCGCCTTCGGCTGGGACGTGGTGATCCTGAAATACGGCGCGCTGATGCAGGAGGCCTTCCAGGAGGAGGGCGGCCAGCGGCTGCGCGACTGGATCGACCGCTGCCCGAACCAGCTCTATTCCGCGCTGACCTACCAGGGCGGGGCGGCGTGGCGGAAGCGGCTGCTCGACGACCTGGGCGACCAGGGGCCGGTAACCCGTCTGATCGAGCGCCGCAACGACGAGGAGTTGGCCCTTCTGATGGGCAATCTCGGCGGCCACGACCTGCCCTCGCTGCTCGACGCCTTCGCCCGGGCACGCACGCACGACCGGCCGGTCTGCTTCATCGCCTACACCATCAAGGGCGCCGGGCTGCCGCTGGCCGGGCACAAGGACAACCATTCCGGTCTGATGACCCCGGCGCAGATGGAGGCGTTCCGCGCCGCCAACGCCATCCGTCCGGGCCACGAGTGGGACCGCTTCGAGGGGCTGGGCCGGCCGGAGGCGGAACTCGACGCTTTCCTGAAGCGGGTGCCCTTCGCGGGCAAAGGACGGCGCCGCCATGGCGCGGCGGCGGTCCCGGTGCCGGCGGCCCTGGCGGCCCCGTCGCAGAAGGCGCTGTCCACCCAGGCCGCCTTCGGCCTGATCCTGAACGAGCTGGGGCGTGAGAAGACGGAGTTGGCGGAGCGCATCGTGACGACCGCGCCGGACGTGACGGTCTCCACCAACCTCGGCGCCTGGGTGAACCGCCGCGGCCTGTTCGCCAAGAGCGCGCTGGCCGACCTGTTCAAAAAGGAGCGCATCCCCTCCACCTACACGTGGGACTTCTCCCCCGACGGTCAGCATTTCGAGCTGGGCATCGCCGAGTCCAACCTGTTCATCCTGCTGTCGGCGCTGGGCCTGTCGCACTCGCTGTTCGGAGAGCGGCTGCTGCCCATCGGCACCGTCTACGACCCCTTCGTCATGCGGGCGGCGGACCAGATGAATTACGCCTGCTACCAGGACGCCCGGTTCCTGCTGGTGGCGACCCCGTCCGGCGTGACGCTGGCCCCGGAGGGCGGGGCGCACCAGTCCATCGCCACGCCGCTGGTCGGCATGGCCCAGGATGGGCTGGCCTGCTTCGAGCCGGCCTTCGCCGACGAACTGGCCGTCACCATGCGCTGGGCCTTCGATTACATGCAGCGTGAGGGCGAGGGCGAGCCCGACGAGCGCAACTGGCTGCGCGACGAGACGGGCGGCTCGGTCTATCTGCGCCTGTCCTCGCGCGTGCTGGAGCAGCCGGTCCGCACCATGGACGCGGAGTTGGAGAACGGCATCGTCCAGGGCGCCTACTGGCTGCGCCGTCCCGGACCGAACGCCCAGGTGGTGGTCGCCTACAGCGGCGTGGTGGCGCCCGAGGCCATCGAGGCGGTGGGCATGCTCGGCGAGGACCGCCGCGACGTCGGGCTGCTGGCCGTCACCTCCGCCGACCGGTTGCACGCCGGCTGGAGCGCCGCCCAGCGGGCGCGCGAGCGCGGCAAGCCCCACGCGCGCTCCCATGTCGAACGGATGCTGGAGGGGGTGCCGTCCCATTGCGCGCTGGTGACGGTGCAGGACGGGCATCCGGCGGGGCTGGGCTGGCTGGGCTCGGTCCACGGCCACCGCACAAGGGCGCTGGGGGTGGAGCATTTCGGCCAGACCGGCACCATCGCTGATCTCTACCGCCATCACGGCATCGACGCCCAGGCCATCGTCCGCGCGGCGGAGGCTCTGTCGCCCGGCCGCCCGGTCAGATACTTGAAGGCGGTGTAGACCGGGTGAACCGGCGGCATTGAGGGGCTATGGCGCCGTTCCGGAGCGAAGGGTACAGTCGGACATGGTCGGTCCCGTCCCGGCAGGGCCGACACCCCCTCTCCCTGCAGCGAGTTTCGCCACCGTGAGGATCGACAGCCGGTTATCCCGCATGCTCCATGTCCTGCTGCACATGGCGGAAGAAAGCCAGCCCATCACGTCGGAGCGCGTGGCGGCCATGCTGGGAACCAACGCGGCGGTTGTCCGCCGAACGATGGCCGGATTGAGAAGCGCCGGCTACGTCCATTCGGTGAAGGGCCACGGCGGCGGGTGGACGCTCGCGCGCGATCTAAGCCAAATCACGTTGCTTGACATCCATCGCGCCGTGGGGACAGAGCGGCTGTTCGCGATCGGCTTCGACAACGACAATCCGGACTGCCTCGTGGAGCGGGCCGTGAACGGCTCGATGAGCGAGGCGTTGCGGCAGGCCGAGGCCATACTCATCGAACGTCTCCAATCGGTCACGCTCGCCGCATTGTCCCGCGAATTCCGCCAGCGGCTTCCCGCCGCCGCGTCGGCGCACGAACCGACGGAGCGCGGAACGAACTCCTAACCTTGCGATTCCACCGGCAGGCAAAAGCGGTGGGGCGGCTTGACTCGCCTTTTCATGTATCATTATAAGTTACGTGATTGGCGGCCGAGCCACTTGGTCCCAACGTGCCGCGCCGCCGCGCCACGCTCCTCCTCAGGGCCAATCCCCCTTCCTTCCGACGGAGTTTCCATGACGGACACTGTCAGCCCGCAGGCTTGGGCCGCCTTCTGGACCTGCCTTGTGATCGCCCTGGCCTCGTCCAGCATCTCCATCACGATCACCCAGACCGAACTGTTCGCCCCGCTGCGGGCTTGGGCGACCAAAATCCACCCAATGGTGGGACATCTCCTGCACTGCTTCTACTGCACCAGCCATTGGGCCGTCATTGCCGGCATCCTGATTTACCAGCCGGTGTTGGTGTCGAGCGGCCATCATGCGGCCGACCTGATCGTGTCGGCCTTCTTCACGATCACGGTCGCCACCCTGACAAGCGGGCTGATCTTCAGCGTCTTCCTGGCGGCGATGGCCAAAGCGATGAAGGAACGTGTGCTGAAGAGGATGCTGAGCGAAGACGCTTGAGGTGCCCCAGGCATTCCCGACTCGCCTATGCCGCTGTGCGCTGCGCGACACCACATAAGGATCACACCCACATCGGTCACAGCGCGAGGCGAGGTCGGGATGAGCTGGTCGATCCCCATCGGCACCGTGAAGGGCACGGTGATCCGCATACACATCACCTTCTTCCTGTTCCTTCTGTGGATCGGCGCCGCCTACCACGCGCAGGGCGGCTGGCCGGCGGCGCTGGAGGGGGTGGTCTTCCTCGCGCTGCTGTTCCTCTGCGTGCTGCTGCACGAGTTCGGCCACGTCTTCGCAGCCCGGCGCTACGGCGTCCGCACCCCGGACATCACCCTGCTGCCCATCGGCGGGGTGGCCCGTCTGGAGCGATTGCCGGAAAAGCCGTCGCAGGAGCTGGTGGTGGCTCTGGCCGGGCCGGCGGTCAATCTGGTGATCGCAGCCCTGCTCTACGCCGCGCTCGGTGGCTTCGTGCCGGCGGCGGCGGCGGAGGTGCGGAACGCCGGCATCGACGTGCTGTCCCGGCTGGCCGTGGTCAACCTCTTTCTGGCGCTGTTCAACCTGATCCCGGCCTTCCCGATGGACGGCGGGCGTGTGCTGCGCGCGGTGCTGGCCAGCCGTATGGGCTATGTTCGCGGCACCCAGGTGGCGGCCTCCGTCGGGCAGGCGGTGGCCATCGGGCTGGGGCTGCTCGGGCTGTTCGGCAACCCGATGCTGCTGTTCATCGCGCTGTTCGTCTATCTGGGCGCCTCGTCGGAGGCGCACGCAGTGCAGATGCGCGAGATCACCCATGGCGTGGTCGTGTCGGACGCCATGGTCACCCGCTTCGAGACGTTGCCCCCGTCCGGCGTGCTGGAGGACGCGGTGCAGTGCCTGATCCGCACGACCCAGCACGAGTTTCCCGTGGTGGACGGCGCGGGGAAGCTGCGCGGCGTTCTGACCCGCGACGACCTGATCCGCGCCCTGCGCGACCGCGGGCCGGACACGCCGGTGCTGGAGGTGATGCGCCCCGACATCCCCGTGATCCACCGGCACGGCAAGCTGGAGGAGGCGCTGCGCCTGATGCAGGAGAAGAGCCTGCCCGCGGTCGGCGTCGATGACGGGAGCGGCCGGCTGGTCGGTCTGGTAACCCCGGAGAATGTGGGAGAGATGATGATGGTCCAGGCCGCCCGGCACGCGCTTCGCCGCTGACCGCCTCCCCCTTCCGTTGCGGCGCCTCTCCCTTCGGGAACAAGCGACGTCCGGGGTCATTGTGCTAGGACAGCGGATGCCCCCACACGGGAAGGGAGGATGACATGGCGATGCGCTCCACGCGCCGGGCGGCGTTGGCCCTGGCCGGATTCGCCGGGATGACCGCGGCCATGGCCGGGCGGAAGGCCGGGGCGGACCAGCCCGGCGTCCACCGCGTCGCCATCCAGGTCAGCAGCAACGACCCGGCGCTGATGAACATGGCGCTGAACAACGTCAAGAACATCATCGAATATTACAAGAACATCGGCGAGACGGTGGAGGTCGAGCTGGTCACCTTCGGCCCCGGCCTGCACATGCTGCGCGCCGACCGCTCGCCGGTGAAGGACCGGCTGACCTCGCTGAAGGGCAGCCTGCCGACCCTGACCTATTCCGCCTGCGAGAACACCCGCAACGGCATGATCCGCGTGGAGCAGGGCGAGGTTCCCATGGTGCCGGAAGCCAAGCTGGTTCCCTCCGGCGTCGTCCGGCTGATGCAGCTTCAGGAAGAGGGCTGGTCCTACCTCCGCCCGTGACTGGGCGCCCTACTCCGCCGCGACGTCCTCCAACAGGGCCGCCGTCGCCATCCCCACGGTCCCGGCGCCGATGGCCTGCCCGTCGACGCGCAGCAGCGGGCGCAGGCCCAGACTGTTGGTCAGGAAGGCTTCCTCGGCCCCCAGCAGATCGGCAACGGAAACCGGCGCCTCCCCGGCGTCGTCCCGTTCCAGGATCAGCGCGCGGCGGATGCCCGGCAGAGCGCCCTCGGCGACCGGCGGAGTCAGCAGGCGCCCCTCCCGGACGATGAACAGATTCGCCACGCTGGACTCGGCCAGACGGCCCGCGCCGTTGAGCAGGAGGGCCTCCCCCGCGCCGCGCGCCGCCGCCTCCTGGCGGGCGAGGATGGAATCCAGGTAGTTCAGCGACTTCACCCGCGACAGCGGCGAATGCTCGTTGCGCCGGGTGGATTGCGCGATGACCGCCTCGACCGGGCCGGCGGGCGGCGGCGCGGAGACCAAGGTCATCAACAGAGTCGGCGCGGCGTCCGCCGGCGGCAGCACGCCGCGCGCGCCGGTCCCCCGCGTCAGCGTGATCCGCAGCACGCCCTCCGCCCGGCCCTGCGCCGCGATCAGCCCCCCGGCGGCGGCGGCCAGCGCCGCAATGCCATAGGGAAGCGGCAGGCCGAGCAGCGCCGCGCTGTCCGCCAGCCGGGCGAGGTGCCGGTCGAGATGGCGGGCGGTGCCGCCGGACACCCTGATCGTCTCGAACAGCCCGTCTCCCAGCGTGAAACCGCGGTCCGCCGGATCGATGCGGGCCTCCGCCGCCGGCAGCAGGCGCCCGTTCAGCCAGACGACGGTCATGGCCGGGCTCATCCCAGGGCCTCCTCCAGCGCGCGGAGCTGGGCGCGGATCTTGACCATCATCTCCTCATGCTCGTCCGCCGGATCGGAATCGGCGACGATGCCGCCGCCGGCCTGGGCGATCACCGCATCCGGCGTGATCGACAGGGTGCGGATGACGATGCTGCTGTCCATCGCGCCGTCGAAGCCGAGCCAGGCGACGGAGCCGCAGTAGGCGCCGCGCCGCGCCACCTCCAGCTCGTCGATGATCTGCATGGCGCGGATCTTGGGCGCCCCGGTGATCGAGCCGCCGGGCAGCGCCGCCCGCAGCAGGTCGACCGCCCCCAGGCCGGGCCGCAGCCGCGCCGTGACCACCGAGACGAGGTGATGGACGCTGGCGAAGCTCTCCAGCCCGTAAAGCGTCGGCACCCGGACGCTGCCAACCCGCGACACCCGGCCGAGGTCGTTGCGCAGCAGGTCGGTGATCATCAGGTTTTCCGCCCGGTCCTTGACGCTGGCCACCAGCTCCGCGGCGGCGGCGGCGTCCGCGGCGGGGTCGGCGTAGCGCGGGCGGGTGCCCTTGATCGGGCGCGTCTCCACCTCCCCGGTGGCGCTGAGGCGGATGAAGCGCTCCGGCGAGGCGCTGGCGATGCACAGGCGCGGGCCGCAGTCGAGATAGGCGGCGAAGGGCGCCGGACTGATCGCGCGCAGCCGGCGGTACAGCGCGTAGGTGTCCAGCCCGGCGGGCCGGTCGGCCAGGAAGCGCTGCGTGAAGTTGGCCTGATAGATGTCGCCGGCCCGGATGTACTCCAGCACCCGCTCCACCCGCGCCAGATAGTCGTCGCGCTCCAGCTCGCTCCGCCAGGGGGCGGCCGGGATGGGGCCGAGGGGGGACGCTCCGCCGCCCTCCAGCCGGGCGGCCAGGGCGCGGGCGCGGGCCTCGGCCTCCGGGCGGGCGGCGATCACCCAGGCGCGGCGCTCCGCATGGTCGAAGGCGGCCACCGCGTCGTAGAAGCCGAAGGCCATCTCCGGCTGGCCGCCGGGGTTGGCGTGGCGCGAGCGGATGCGCTCCAGCCGCAGCCCCGCCTCGTAGCCGATGAAGCCGACCGCCCCGCCGCAAAAGGGCGCCGGTCCAGGCGGGCCTTCGGGCCGGGCGTGGCGCGCCAGCTCCTCCGCCAGAACGGCGAAGGGGTCGCCGTCCACCGGCCGGCCGTCGAGATAGGCCCGCCCGTCCAGCGACTCCAGGGTGCGGACGGGCTCCGCCGCGATGTAGCTGTAGCGGCCATGGGCCGGGTGCGCGGCGGCGCTGTCGAGCAGCATCGACCAGGGCTGTCCGGACAGGGCGCGGAAGGCCTCCGCCGGATCGGCGCATGACAAGGGGATCGCCAGCATGGCGGCACAGCTTCCTGTAAGACCGGCCTTCACATGAGAATGGTGGCGCCGCCGTCCACCACCAACACATGCCCATTGACGTAGGAGGCGGCGGGCGAGGCCAGGAAGACCGCGGCCCCGGCGATCTCCTCCGGGCGGCCCCAGCGACCGATCGGGGTGCGTCCCTCGAAATAGGCGGACAGGGCCGGGTTGCCGGTGATGCCGGCGTTGGTCTCCGTCGCGAAGAAGCCCGGCGCGATGGCGTTGCTGGTCAGGCCCTTTCCGCCATACTCGGCGGCGAGCGCCCGCACCATGCCGGCCAGCCCGGCCTTGGCGGCGGCGTAGACCGCATCGTTGGCGCGGGCGATTTGCCCGGAGATGGAGGTCACCGTGATCAGCCGCCCGAAGCCCTGGGGCAGCATCAGCCGCGCCGCCTCCCGCGCCAGGATCAGGCCGGCGGCCAGATCGACGTTGAGCAGCTCGCTGATTTCCTCGTCGGCGAAGTCGGTCAGCGGCTTGCGGTTGCGCTGCCCGACATTCTGCACCAGCACGTCCAGCCGCCCGTGATCCCGCGCGATCCGCGCGTAGGCGTCCCGCACCGCGTCGCGGTCGGCCACGTCGAAGGCCAGCACCGAGGCCCGCCCGCCCGCCGCGGCGATGGCCTCGGCCACCGGCTCCAGCCGCGCGGCGTCACGCCCGTTCAGCAGCACATGGGCGCCCGACCCGGCCATGGCGCGGGCGATTTCCAGACCCAGCCCGCGCCCGGACCCGGTGACCAGCACCACCCGGCCTTCGAGCGAGAACTGCGACAGATAGGGAAGATGCGGAGCGGTCATGGTCACCGATGCGGAGGACGTGAACGGTTTTGCAGGTTTAGCAGATGCTCCGCCGGATGGCACCCCGTTCGGCGTCAGGCGCGGGGGAGCAGTTCCACCGTTTCCGCGATGGTCCAGCCGTCCGCCCGCACCAGCCGTCCGATGCGCCCGTACAGCGTGGCGCCGGAGGACACGCGCCCCTCCGCAGCCCAGACGTGGTCGGCGGGAGCGGTCAGCAGGCCCAGCACCTCCACCGAGAAGGCGACGCCGTTGCGCGCCAGCAGGCGCCCGAAGGGCTCGGCCCCCTCGCGAAGCTGCTCGGCGAAGGCCGCGGGAAAGCCGCCGAGCGCGATGCGGATGCTCGCCAGCTCCACCGGCCGCGCGTCCGGCCCGACCGTCAGCACGATGTCGCGCCACAGCGCCGTGCCGTCCGGCTCCGTCCACTGGCGCAGCACCCGCACGCCCACCGGCTCGCCCCACCGCTCCGACAGGACGGCGGTCATGCCGCGGTCATGGTCGAGCAGCGTCCGATAGGGCGCCGGGACCACGGCGGCGGGCAGCGCGGACAGCGCCCGCGCCCCGGCCCCCCATCCCGCCGTCAGCGCCCGCGCGCGCGCCAGGGCGAGGCCGGGATCATCCATGGAGGAACAGCCGGCGGCGGAGGCGGACGAAAAGGAAGGCTTCATTCGGAATCGCGGTTCTGCGGAAGGATGTGGGCGGAAGGACTTGGCCGTTCCCGGCGGGGCGGCGGCCACGGGCGGCATTCTAGGAACAGCGCCCCGCCGACCGCAATGCCGAAGGCGCACATCGCAGGGTCGTGCCGTCCGCTTGACCCTGCAATGAAAAGGGGCATCGGCCGCGGCCCTGCCCCGCGCCGCCGGCCTCTTGCGCTTCGCAGACGCTGCATTAGATCACGCTGATGAAAACGCCCGTCCTGGAGGGAGCCGCGCCATGTCCGACCTTCTGCACGTCGCCTGCCCGAGCTGCGACACCCTGAACCGCATGCCGCGCACCCGCCTCGACCAGCCGGGCGCCGGGAAATGCGGCCACTGCGGGCAGCCGCTGTTCCAGGGCAAGCCCATCGCGCTGACCAGCGCCCGCTTCACCGCCCAGGCGGAGCGCAGCGACCTGCCGCTGCTCATCGACTTCTGGGCGGAGTGGTGCGGGCCGTGCCGGATGATGGCGCCGGTCTTCGAGCAGGCCGCCGGCCGGCTGGAGCCTCATGTCCGCCTCGCCAAGGTCGACACCGAGGACGCCCCCGATCTCGCCGCCCGCTTCGGCGTGCGCAGCATCCCGACCCTCGTCCTGGTCCACCATGGGCGCGAGGTGGCGCGCACCGCCGGGGCGATGCCGCTGCCAGCCCTGCTCGGCTGGGTGCGGCAGGCGATGGCAGCCGTCTGACCTTTATTCCGCTTCCAGAAGCAGCCGAGTCAGGTCGGAGACGGAGGCGACCTCCAGCTTGTCCATGACGTTGTGGCGGTGCACTTCCACCGTCTTCAGGCTGAGGTTGATCTCCGCCGCGATGACCTTGTTCGGCTTGCCCTGCACCACCAGATCGGCGACCTGCCGCTCCCGCGGGGTCAGGCGGGCCAGCAGGGCGCGGACATGGGCCTTGCGCGCCTGCGCCTCCCACGCCCGGCGGGATTTCTCCAACGCCTCGTGCACCCGGTCGAGGAGAAGCTGGTCGTTGAAGGGCTTCTCGATGACATCCACCGCCCCGGCGCGGAAGGCGCGGGCGGCCATCGGCACGTCGCCGTGGCCGGTGATGATCACGACGGCCAGGACGGAGCCGGCGCGGGCCAGCGTGTCCTGCAACTCCAGCCCGCTCATTCCCGGCATGCGCACGTCGGTGACGACGCAGCCGGGCCGGTCGGCGCGCATGGCGCGCAGGAACTCCTCGCCGGAGCAGAAGGACTCCACCGCCACGCCCAGCGAGCCGATCAGCCAGCCCAGCGAGTGGCGCATCGCCGGATCGTCGTCCACCACGTAAACGGTGCGGGCCGCGTCAGCCTGCATCGACCTTCTCCTCCGCTGCGGGCAGGACGAAGCGCACCACGGTGCCCCCGCCCGGATGATCGGTGGCCCAGAGATGGCCGCCATGGCTTTCCACGATGGTCCGGCAGATCGACAGCCCCAGCCCCATGCCGCCGGGCTTGGTGGTGAAGAAGGGGTCGAACAGCCGCGCCCTCGCGTCCTCCGACAGGCCGTGCCCGCGGTCGGCCACGGCGATCTCCACCCGCCCTTCCAAGTCCAGCCCGGTATGCACGGTGACACCGCGTCCCCCCTCCGTCTCGCCGTCCATGGCGTCCAGCGCGTTCTTGACGAGGTTCAGGACGACCTGCTCGATCTGCACCCGGTCGGCCAGGACCGGCGGCAGGCCGGGGGACAGGTCGCGGGTGACCGGGATGTTGCCGCTGCGCGCCCGCCCCTCGCAGAGCTGCAGCGCCGCCTCCACCGCGCCGTTGACGTCGGCCGGCTCCAGCTGGGCGGCGCGCTTGCGCACGAAGTCGCGGATGCGGGCGATGATCTGCCCGGCGCGGTCGGCCTGGGCGGCGATGGCGCGGGAGGCCTC
The DNA here is from genome assembly GCF_001315015.1 of Azospirillum brasilense. Classification (NCBI taxonomy): domain Bacteria; kingdom Pseudomonadati; phylum Pseudomonadota; class Alphaproteobacteria; order Rhodospirillales; family Azospirillaceae; genus Azospirillum; species Azospirillum brasilense. The sequence goes on from NZ_CP012916.1 coordinate 711,657, forward strand.
GGCGAACTCGGCAGGGCTGCCCACCCCCGCCTCCAGCCGCCGCGTGCAGCCGCGGGCGTAGTTGGCGATGGCGCCCAGCGGCTGGTTCAGCTCATGCGCGATGTTGCTGGCCATCTCGCCGAGGATGGAGAGGCGGGCGACGTGGTCCATCTCCTTCTGCCGCTCCCGCGCGGTGTCCTCGGCGCGGCGGCGCTCGGCCATCTCGCGGCGCAGCTCGCGGTTGGCGGCGCGCAGTTCCGCCGTGCGCACCTTGATGAGATGCTCGACCCGCAGCGAATGGACCGCCCACCACAGCAGGGCCAGCGCCGCCAGCGCCAGCCAGTGCCAATGCTCCCGCGCGAGGTCGAGCAGGGTGACGTCGCGCAGATGCTCGTAGGGGCCGACGCGCAGGCTGCGGAACAGGCCGTGGACCGGCTGGTAGTCCATCGGCACCGTCCAGCCCTCGTAGCCGCCGGCCAGCGCCGCCGGATGGCCGTCGGGCATCTGGAACAGCGCGACCACCACCGCCTTGGCCAGATCCTCCGGCGTGTTGGCCAGCCGGGCGAGCGGCCAGTCGGGGTAGAGGCCGGTGGACAGGGCGCAGCCGAATCCCGGCTCCGTCCGGGCGCCGACGACCTGGAACCCCGCGCGGTCGAGGCGGCCTTCCTCGGCCAGCTCCTCCAGCACGCAGGCGCGCAGGACGCCGGCGTCCACCTCCCCGTCGCGGACGGCGAAGGCGACGCGGTCCACCGGGAAGCCGGAGAAGCGCAGCTCCTTCACATCGGCGTAGGGATCGACCCCGGCCGTCAGCATCGCGCCCCAGGCGATCTGGAAGCCGCCGAAGGCGTCGGGGTCCACCGCCATCACGGACTTGCCCTTGAGATCGGCGAGCGTCCGGATGTCGTCGCGCCCGGCCCGGACGATCAGGGCCGAGCCCACCGCCGCCCCCGACGCGCCGGAGCGGGAGGAATGGAGCGTGGCGATGCGGGTGACGCCGTGGCGGGCCTCCAGCTCCACATAATTGCCGGTGTTGGTCAGCACGAAATCGACGCTGCCGGCGGCCACCGCCGCGTCCATGCCCGGCAGGTCGAGCGGCACCATCTCCGCCCCGCGCTGCGGAAAGCGGTCCGCCAGATAGCGGACGGTCGGTTCCCAGACGGCGTTGGCGTGGTCGCCGCCGCGGTAGGCCAGCACGCCGACGCGGATCGGCGGCTCCGCCGCCCCGGCCGGGGCCGCCGCCAGTATCGTCGCGGCGAGGCTCCCGGCTAGCGCGAGCGTCAGGCGGACCGATCGGGGCGTGAAGCGCATGGGATCCTTCGGACGGGGCCGGTGAACGGGAACGACATGGGGTCGATGGCTCCCCCGTGCGCCGCATACACCCGTGCCCGGCCACTTTCAATCCGTATGGCTCCTTACCCAAGGGCGATCGCATTTGAGATCCCCTCTCCCCTCTGGGGAGAGGGTTAGGGTGAGGGGGTTGCGCTTTTGCCGGACGCATCACCTCGCACATCCCCCTCACCGGCCCTTCGGGCCACCCTCTCCCCGGAGGGGAGAGGGCTATGAAGGCCAAATACGATCACCTTGCTCCCTACCCGTCCAGCGTGGCCGGCGCGTCCGGCTGCACGCGCGTCAGACCCAGCAACTTCAGCGCGTAGCGCTCATAGACCGGTTCGCCGATGCCCTTGCGCACCTTGCGCAGGAAGTAGCGCTCGAAGCCGACCTTGGCGAGATGGACCCAGCGCCCGTGCGACGACCAGTTGACGTTGCGCGGCGGGATCTGCGGCATGGCGACGAAAGCGACGCCGCTGTCCCCGAAATCGGCGAGGCAGAGCGCGTTCCAGGTCGCCTCCTCCGTCGGCTCCTTCCCGTCCAGGATGGCGCGGATGTTGTGGGCGGCGGCGGTCACCATGGTCTCGATCATGTAGCCGGTCTTCGGAACGCCGACCGGGACCGGAGTCTTCTCCACCGGCGGGATGGCGATGCAGACACCGACCCCGAAGACGTTGCGGAAGGTGGGGTTGCGCTGGTGCCGGTCGGTCAGCACGAAGCCGCGGGGGTTCACCAGCCCCTCCACCCCGCGCAGGGGAGCGATGCCGCGGAAGGCGGGGAGCATCATGGTCAGGCGGCTGCCCACCATGTGCCGCGCCTTGTCCTTGCCGTCGGCGTCGACCTCCGTCACGTGGACCGTGTCGGGCTCGAAGCGGTCAACGCGAGCGTTGGCGATCCATTGGATGTGCCGTTCACGCAGCGCCGATTCCAGAAGCCCCTTGGTGTCGCCCACCCCGCCCAGCCCGAGATGCCCGATGTAGGGTTCCGACGTGACGAAGGTCATCGGCACCTTGTGGCGGATCCTGCGGCGGCGCAGGTCGGCGTCGGCGATCATCGCGAACTCGTAGGCCGGACCGAAGCAGGACGCCCCCTGCACCGCCCCGACGACCAGCGGGCCGGGGTCGCGGCAGAACTGCTCCCACCGCTGGGCCGCCGCCTCCGCGTGGTCGACGTGGCAGATGGAGATGGTGTTGGCCTGCGGCCCGAAGCCCTCGATCTCGTCGAAAGCCAGGTCGGGACCGGTAGCGATGACGAGCTGGTCGTAGCCGAGGCTGGTCCCGTCGCCGAGATCCAGCGCGTTGTCGTGGGGCCGCAGCGCCCGGCAGCCGGAGTGGTTGAAGGCGATGCCCTTGCGGGCGAAGGGCTCGGCCAGCGGGACCGTGATGTCGCCGCGCTTGCGCCAGCCGACCGCCACCCAGGGGTTGGACGGCACGAACTGGAACCGGTCGCTGTTCGACACGACGGTGATCCGGTCGCCGGGCCGCGCCCGATCCTTCAGCTCATAGGCCATCGGAATGCCGCCGATGCCCGCCCCGAGTACGACGATGTGGGCCATATCCGTTTCCTCTCCGGAAGATCCGGGTCTGTTGGGCTGCCCGGTTGTGTGTTTCGGTGGAACGCTTTCCCCCTGCCCGGCCCGCGCCTATTCGAAGGCCATGCCGGGGCGCAGGCCGATCCGCTTCAGCACGATCGCCAGCGGACAGAAGCCGGTGAAGGCCGCCTGGAGCAGGTTGGCCCCGACGATGGCGGTCAGCCACAGCCACCCCGGCCCGTGAAGCTGGGACAGGGCGAGGCTCAGCAGGATCATGGTCCCGGCGAAGGCCATGACGATGCGGTCGATGCTCATGATGCGGTCTCCTCTGTGCCGGTTCGGGATGGCGGTCGCGTGATTTCATTCGTTGACACTAATTTAGCAATGTCTAAAATAAGGAGTCAAGACACCCTGAGACCCGTTCCTCCCGTTCGAAGTGGCCCGCCATGCCCCGTTCCCTCCTCCCACGCTCGCCGGCCCGCAAGGCGCTGCTCGCCGCCGCCCTGCTGGCGGCCCTGCTTCCCCTGTCCGCGGCGGCGGCGGCCGAGCCCGGCACCCTGACCGTGCAGCCGCGCCCGGTGGAGGATCTGAAGGCGGTCTTCGCCACGGTGGAAAGCGTGCGCGAGACGCTGGCCCGCACCCGCATCGGCGGCACGGTGGCCGACCTGACGGTGACGGAGGGCGACAAGGTGACCGTCGGGCAGGTCATCGCCACCGTGCGCGACCCCAAACTGCCGCTCCAGCTCGCAGCACTCGACGCACGCATCCAGGCGCTGACGGCGCAGCAGCACCAGGCGGAGCTGGAGCTGGGCCGCGCCCGCCAGCTCCGCTCCAGCGGCACCGGCACGCAGCAACGGCTGGACGACGCGCAGGCCGCGCTGGACGTCGCCCGCGCCCAGATCGCCGCCATGGAGGCCGAACGCTCCGTCGTCGCCCAGCAGTTGCGGGAGGGTGAGGTGCTGGCCCCCGCCGCCGGGCGCATCCTTCAGGTCAAGGTGATCGCCGGCGCCGTGGTCATGCCGGGCGAGCCGGTCGCCAGCATCGCCACCGACACCTACATCCTGCGGCTGCGCCTGCCGGAGCGGCACGCCCGCTTCCTGAAGGAGGGCGACCCGGTGCTGGTCGGCCAGCGCGGGTTGGCGCCGGTGGCCCTCGCCGACCCCGGCGCCACGGCGCTGGCGCGCGGCGCCGTCCGGCAGGTCTATCCGGAGATGGCCGGGGGGCAGGTGATCGCCGACGCCTCGGTCAGCGGCCTTGGCGACTTCTTCGTCGGCGAGCGGGTGCGGGTCTACGTCGCCACCGGCACGCGCGACGCGGTGGTGATCCCGCCGGACTGGCTGCTGCGCCGCTTCGGCACCGATTTCGTCCGGCTGGCCGACGGGACGGAGGTCCCGGTCCAGGCGGGTGGCGAGATTCCCACGGTCGGCGACCGGCCCGGCGGGCTGGAGATCCTGTCCGGCCTGAAGCCCGGCGACGTCATCGTCCGCCCGGCGGGCTCGTGAGGGGGGCGCCATGAGGCTCGGCCTTTCCGGGGTGCTGACGCGGACCTTTATCCGCTCCCCCCTGACCCCGCTGCTGCTGCTCGCCTCGCTGGCGGTCGGCGCCATCGCCCTGATGTCCCTCCCGCGCGAGGAGGAGCCGCAGATCAGCGTCCCCATGGTCGACATCCTCGTCCAGGCCGACGGGCTGAAGGCCGGCGACGCGGTGGAGTTGGTCACCCGGCCGCTGGAGGAGATCGTCAAGGGCATCGACGGGGTCGAGCACACCTACAGCCAGACCATGGACGACCGCGTGGTGGTCACCGCGCGCTTCCTCGTCGGCACCCCGTCCGACGACGCCATCCTGCGCGTGCACGAGCGGGTGCGGGCCAGCATGGACCGCATCCCGCTGGGCATCCCGGAGCCGCTGATCGTCGGGCGCGGCATCAACGACGTCGCCATCCTGACGCTGACCCTGTCGCCCCGGGCGGAGGCCGCCGGGCGATGGACCGTCAACGCCCTGCACGGGGTGGCTGACGACCTGCTGGGCCAGCTCACCCAGATCGAGGATGTGGGGCGCAGCGTCATCGTCGGCGGCCAGCCCGACCAGATCCGGTTGGAGCCCGACCCGGAACGGCTGGCGCTCTACGGCGTCACGCTGAACCAGCTCGTCGACAAGGTGAAGAACGCCAACCGCTCCTTCATCGCCGGGTCGCTGCGCAGCGCGGGGGGCAGCCTGCCGGTGGTCGCCGGCCAGACGCTCCAGGGGACGGCGGACATCGGGCTGCTTCTGGTCACCACCCGCGACGGGCGGCCCGTCTACGTGAAGGATGTGGCCGACGTGGTGGCGGGGGCGCGCCCCGGCGAGAGCGGCGCCTGGCATCTGGTGCCGGACGGCAAGGGCGGGCTGGTCCGCACCCCCGCCGTCACCATCGCCATCGCCAAGCGCGCCGGGGCCAACGCCGTCACCATCGCCGACCGCGTGCTGGAGCGCGTCCAGGCCATCCAGGCGGAGGGGCTGCCCAGGGACCTGACGCTGACCGTCACCCGCAACTACGGCGAGACGGCCGACGAGAAGGTGAACGAGCTGCTCTTCCATCTGGCGCTCGCCACCATCACCATCGTCGGGCTGATCGTGCTCGCCATCGGCTGGCGCGAGGGGCTGGTGACCCTGGTGGTCATCCCGACGACGATCCTGCTGACCCTGTTCGCGTCCTGGCTGATGGGCTACACCGTCAACCGGGTCAGCCTGTTCGCCCTGATCTTCTCCATCGGCATCCTGGTGGACGACGCCATCGTCGTGGTGGAGAACATCGACCGCCACTGGTCGATGCGCGACGGGCGGAGCAAGGTCCAGGCCGCCGTCGAGGCGGTGGCGGAGGTCGGCAACCCGACCATCGTCGCCACCCTGACGGTCATCGCCGCGCTCTTGCCGATGATGTTCGTGTCCGGCCTGATGGGGCCCTACATGAGCCCGATCCCGGCCAACGCTTCCGCCGCCATGGTCTTCAGCTTCTTCGTCGCCATGGTGCTGACGCCCTGGCTGATGGTGACGCTGCGTCCGGGGGAGTCTCCGGCGGGTGGGCACGGCGAGCAGGACGGCGGGCGGCTGGGGCGCCTCTACCGCGCCGCCGCGCGCCCGATCGTGCGCAGCAAGCGCCGGGCCTGGGTCTTCCTGCTGGCGGTCGGGGTGGCGACGCTCGCCTCCACAGGGCTGTTCTACACCAAGGACGTGGCGGTGAAGCTGCTGCCCTTCGACAACAAGTCCGAGCTTCAGGTGGTGCTCGACCTGCCGCGCGGCGCCGCGCCGGAGGACACGGAGCGCCTCCTGTTCGCCGCCGCCGGAAAAATCGCCGATCTGCCGGAGTTGGCCAGCGTCCAGGCCTATGCCGGGACCGCGGCCCCCTTCAATTTCAACGGTCTGGTCCGGCACTACTACCTGCGCGACCAGCCCGAGCAGGGCGACCTCCAGGTCAACCTCGCCCCCAAAGGCGAGCGGAGCCGCAGCAGCCATGCGGTCGCGCTCGACATCCGGGCGCGGCTGGCCACTCTCCCCCTGCCCGCCGGGACCGTCCTGAAGGTGGTCGAGGTGCCGCCCGGCCCGCCCGTGCTGTCCACCCTGCTCATGGAGGTCTACGGCCCCGACGCCGAGACCCGGCGCAAGGCGGCGCTGGCGGTGGAGGACGCCTTCCGCGGCGTGGACTTCATCGTCGATGTGGAGAACAGCATCCGCCCGACCGGCGACCGGCTGCGCTTCGCCCTGGACCGCGAGAGCCTGGAGTTCCACGGCGTCGAGGAGCAGGCCGTCTACGACACGCTGCGGGCGCTGACCGGCGGGGTGCCGGTCGGCTACTCGCACCGCGGGGCGGGGCGCACACCCATCGAGATCGCCGTGCAGATGCCGCGCTCCGGCCTGTTCCTGTCCGAGCGCCTGCTCGCCACCCCGGTTCCGGGGGCGCGCGGCACGGTGGAGCTGGGCGATCTGGTGACGATGACCCGCGAACCGGCCTCCCACACGCTGTTCCGCCACAACGGGCGCTTCGCGGAGATGGTCATGGCCGATCTGGCCGGACGGTTCGAGGCGCCGATCTACGGCATGCTGGCGGTGCAGGAACGGCTGAAAACCGTCGATTGGGCCGCCGCCGGGCTGGCCGCGGCGCCGGAGATCCGGATGCACGGCCAGCCCGACGACCAGAGCCGGCCCGTGCTGCTGTGGGACGGCGAGTGGGAGATCACCTACGTCACCTTCCGCGACATGGGGGCGGCCTTCGGGGTGGCGATCCTCGGCATCTATCTGCTGGTCGTCGCGCAGTTCGGCAGCTTCAAGCTGCCGCTGGTCATCCTGGTGCCGGTGCCGCTGACGCTGATCGGCATCGTGCTGGGCCACTGGCTGTTCGGAGCGGCCTTCACCGCCACCTCGATGATCGGCTTCATCGCGCTGGCCGGGATCATCGTGCGCAACTCCATCCTGCTGGTGGACTTCATCCGCCATCTGCGGGAGCGCGGGACGCCGCTGCGCGAGGCGGTGCTGGAGGCCGGGGCCATCCGCTTCAAGCCGATCCTGCTGACCGCCGTCGCCGCGATGATCGGCGCCGCCTTCATCCTGACCGATCCGATCTTCCAGGGGCTGGCGATCTCGCTGCTGTTCGGGCTGTTCAGCTCGACCCTCCTGACGGTGCTGGTGATCCCGGCGATCTACATCGTCCTGCGCGGGGAGGAGGCGTCCGCCGCTCCCCCGCTACCGCCCGCCGTCCACCGCCGCCGTGAACTCCTCGACATCCAGGGATGACCATGCTCAAGACCCTTCTTTCCCGTCTCGGCCTCAACCGGAGCGCAAACCCCATGAGCGACCAGATCAAGACCGTCGACGCCGGCACCGTCATGGGCTGGCTGAAGGACGGCTCGGCGGTGATCGTCGATGTCCGCGAGCCGCAAGAGCACCGCGCCGGCCACATCCCCGGCGCCACGCTGGTGCCGCTGTCGCAGTTCGATCCGGCCCGCGTGCCGGACGCGACGGGCAAGCATCTCGTCTTCCATTGCCAGAGCGGACGCCGCTGCGGTCCGGCGTCGGCCCGGATGGCGGCCGCCGGATTTTCCGGGGACATCCACCGGCTGAGCGGCGGCATGGCCGCCTGGATGGCCGCGTCCGGGCCGGTCGAGCGCTGAAGGGAGTGTTTCAGGAGCTGGGGTCCGCCTCGGCCACGCAGCGCGCGCCGACGCAGAACTGACGGTACAGCTCCAGCAGGAGCGGGCGCACCCGGTCCGACCCGATGCGGTAGTGGATCGAGGTGCCGTCGCGCCGGGTGGCGACCAGCCCCTCGTCCCGCAGCTTGGCGAGGTGCTGGGACAGGTTCGACTGCGACAGGCCGAGCCGCCGCGCGAGGTCGCCCACCGGCATTTCCCCGTCCAGCAGGCTGCACAGGATCATCAGCCGGTGGCGGCTGGCGATGGAGCGCAGGAAGGTTTCCGCCTCGGCGGCCCGCTCTTCCAGCTCGGCGGGGTCGAGCGGCGGCTCGATGGATGGCATGGGCCACGTCCACCCTTTAAATGAGATGTTTCTAATTTATAGGCTGCTCCCCGCCGATCAAGCGGATTGTGACCGGCCTTCCTGAACCGTACTTGAACGCCCCGTTCAGGCGGGGCTCAGCCGCCCCTTGCCATGATCACTCCTGTTCGGGCGGACCTCCCGCCCCTTGCGATGGAGATAGGATCATGAATCGTTCGACCACCCTCCCACTCCTGGCCGCGGCCGTCGCTGCCCTTCTGCTGTCCGGTCCCGCCGACGCCGGCGAGCGGCAACATACGGTCCAGGCCGCCTCGCCGCAGCCGGTCGCCGAGGTGCTGCGGACCGGGAGCGGCACCGTCTCCGGAACGGTTGCCGCAGCGGGCGCGACCTGGATGACCGTCCAGGACGACAGCGCGCGGACGGACGTCATGGTGCGCGGCCTCCTGCCGGAAGGCATCAAGCCGGGCGCCCCCATCACCGTCACCGGGCGCGTCCGCAACGGCGGGCTGATGGCCAGCGAGATCATCCTCGCCGATGGCACGCTGCACCGGCCGTCCCGCGACCACGACGACGATTGACCGCGGAAAGCGTCCCGCCCCGGGATTAAAAGGCCCTCCCGAAACGAAAACGGAGCAGGAATTCGGGAAAATCCAGTCCACGGGGTGGAGACGTGACGTTCAGCCTGCGCGATCAACTGTCGAATCAACTGCGCTCCCTGCGCCGCTACGCCCTCGCGCTGGCGCGCAACCGCGACGACGCGGAGGATCTCGTGCAGGAGACGCTGGTGCGCGCCATTTCCGGCTCCCGGACCTTCCGGCCGAACGGCGACCTGCGGTCCTGGCTGTTCGGCATCCTGCACAACGTCCACGTCAACGGGGTGCGGCGGGAGCAGGTGCGGGCGCGCGGCGCCTCGGCCATCGAGGCGATGACCTACGGGCAGATGCCGCCCAACCAGCCGGACCATGTGGAGCTGATGCGGACCATCGAGGCCTTCTCCACCCTTCCCGACGAGCAGCGGCGCGTCCTGACCCTCGTCGCCGTGGAGGGGATGAGCTACCAGGAGGCCGCCCGCCAGCTCGACATTCCGCTCGGCACGCTGATGTCGCGCCTGGCCCGCGGGCGGGAGGCGCTGCGCGTGGAGATGGGCCACCGCGGCCGCGCCCAGACCGCCCTGCGGGTGGCGAGGTGAGCCATGGGCGGTGATCCCATCAGCCTCAACCAGGACGCCGACCTGCATCTCTACATGGACGGCGAGATGGAGCCGGCCCGCCGCGCCGCCTTCGAGGCGCAGTTGGTCGCCAACCCGGCCCTGGCCGCCAAGCTGGACGAGTACCGGCACCAGCAGGAAATGCTGAAGCTGGGGCTGGACATGATGGCCGCCGTTTCGGTGCAGGAGACCGAAACGCTGGCCGGGCGCCTGCGCTGGCGTCTGGACATGGACCGCTTCAGCCGGCGGGTCGCCCCGCTGGCCGCCGCGATGCTGCTGGTCATGGGGGGATGGAGCCTGACCCTGTGGGTGCAGTCGGGCGGGGCCGCCGGACCGCAACTGGCCGGCGAGATCGACGACGTCCCGGCCTTCGCGGACGAGGCGGCGGAGGCGCATTCCAAGGCCGTCGCGCTCAACACGCTGCAGCCGACCCCGCCCCAGACGAACGTCACACCGGTCCCGGTTCAGACCGCCCAGGTGCCGCTGCCGGAGGGCCGCGGCATGACGGTGGCGCTTCCCGCCATCGGTCCCGAACTCACCCTGATCCGGGCCAGCATCGTGCCATGGAACCATGGCACCGCTCTTCAGTTTCTCTACAGGGAGCCGGACGGCGAACTGCTGACCCTGTTCGTGGCGTCCGGCGAGCCGGCTCAGGACGGCGCCCTGCACACCGTCGTGCATGACAGCCTGCGGCTCGTCTATTGGCGGGCCGGGGTGGTCGCCTACACCGTCACCGGCAACAAGGCCGACGGCGATCTGTTGACCGTCGCCAAGAAAATGGCGGACAGCATCCGCCGATCCTGACACCGCACCGCCCTGAGACCCTGTCGGGCGGAGCCCCACCAAGCCTGTGGAGCCCAGCCATGAGCCTGTACACCGATCCGGACGAGCGGAACGGCCATCCGCTGGACATGGTCGAAACCTTCGTCGCCCGCGAGCATTGGGAACCGATCCTGCGGCAGGCCGCCTTCAACGGCATGGTGCTGGGCGCGGTCACCCTGCTGCTGGGGCTGGACGCGCTGCCCGGCCTCGCGATCATCCACATCATCACCTTCGCGTCGGGCATGGCCCAGGGCTTCCTGGCGCTGCGCCTGGAGGAGAGCGGACAGGACGAGGCCGCCGTCGCCGTGGGGCGCCGCTCCATGGCCGCCTTCACGCTGGCCTCGCTCACCCTGTTCCTGATGCCCTTCGCGGCCTGACCCGCGCAGAAGTCACGCGCGGAACCGGCTGTTCCGTGTCATGGTCCCCGTCCCGCCGGGGACCTCCCCCGGATGGGGACGTCAAGCCAGGGAAATAGGACAGCCGATGCGGGGCAGGCAGACACGCTCCGGGAGCCGGATGCAGATCCGCGCTCCCTATCTCGACCCGGTGCGTGTGGGGGAGACCTCGGGAAACCTGCGTTGCCGCTGCTGCGGGCGGCCCGACGGGGTGGTCGTGCGTTGCCTGCCCGACGGACGCTGGTACGACGGGGCGGACGAGACGTGGCGCGACGGACGCGGGCGCCGCGTGCCCTGGCCGGAGGCCGCCGAATACGGTGCGACCACCGACATCCTGGTCAGCGTCGAGGCGCTGCGCATCACCCGCTCGGCTGTGGAGCGGGTCCGCCTGCTGTGCAACCGCTGCCGCCGGCTGGAGGGCGCCGTTCATGGCCGCGCCCGCGCCCGGATCAGCATCCTGCTGCGCCGGGCCATTGGCGACCTGTTCCTGGGCCGCTACGACGACCCCGCCGTTCTCACGGCGCTGGTCGCCCTCTATCGCAAGGACGGCTGAACGGCGATCTCGCCTCAGCTGGCGGTGTCCTCGGCCATCCCGCCGTCGAGCCGTGCCGCCAACTCCCGCCGCGCCAGCAGCTCCGGCGCCACTGACGCCGCAGGGGCCGCGGCGGGCAGATGCCCATAGGCACCGATGCCAAAGGCACCGGCGTCGCCGACGATCCACTCCTCGGCGGGCGGGAGCGGCGGGGGCGTTTCGATCTTCCGGAACAGCGCGGCGGCGGAGGCCAGCGCGGAGGAAGCGGTGAGCGGGATCGTGGAATTCGCGCGTTCGGTCCGGCCCTGCATGGCCAGGACTTCATCATGTGCATCGGACATCGGACTCTCCCTCACCGCGTGACGAAGGGCAACGCTGAAACTGTGGCATGGAAGTCACGCTCCGTCCAATTGCACGAACGGATGAACCGCCGCTTGGACAACAGTCCGCCCCCACCGCCGGTTCATAAGCAATTAGGGGGAATACATTCCGGGAGGAGCCGCGCGACCGTCCCGGCTGTTCAGACTGCGGCAGCTCAACGGGGAGAAACGGCTGACGCATGGCACGGTTTTTGCGATGGGTGACTGCCCTGCTGTTTCTGGCCGTCATGGGCGGGGCGGCGATGGTGGGAACGGGTGTGGTCACGGTTCCGCCCCGCTACGATCCCTGGGCGCCGCTGGACATCGGGGAGGTGCCGAACCTGCTGACCCGTCTCAAGCTGTCCCGGCTGGACGGCGCGCCCCGGCAGTGCCACGCCGTACTGGGCGACGCGGGCCTGCGCTTCAGTCCGGTGACCGACCGGCAGACCGGTCCGGGCTGCGGCCTGACCGACGCGGTGCAGGTCAGCCGCTCGGCGGTGGCCTTCAACGGCGGCTTCACCGTCACCTGCCCGCTCGCCGCCGCCTGGATGCTGTTCGAGACGCACACGCTCCAGCCCGCGGCGCAGCGGCATTTCGGCCAGCGGGTGGCGCGGGTCCGGCATTTGGGAAGCTACGCCTGCCGCAACGTCTACGGCCGGGCGGAGGGGCGCCGCAGCGAGCACGCCACCGCCAACGCCCTCGACATCGCCGGCTTCACGCTGGCCGACGGCACCACCATCGCCCTGCCCGGCGACTGGACGTCGGCGGATGGACGGAAGCGCGCCTTCCTGCGCGAGGTGCGCGACGGCGCCTGCGAGGTCTTCCGCGCGGTGCTGGGCCCCGACTACAACGAGGCCCACCGCGACCACTTCCACCTCGACATGGGGCCGTACCGCGTCTGCCGGTGAGGTGGCGCCCGCCCTGTTAAGCGCTTTGGTAGGCCAGCACGCCGTCGGCGCGCGTCTCGATGCGCAGCTCGCCGCGCCCGACCATGTGGTTGAGATGAGCCAGCGCCTCCCCGAAGGCGAAGCTCAGCTGGTGCGAGTCCAGCGCGCGGCGGAACAGCACCGGCACCAGTTCCTTGCAGCTCAGAGGTTTGCCGCGGCAGGCCTCGGCGATCTGCGCACAACGGTCGGCGTGGTGGGCTTCCAGCGCGCGGGTGCGGTGGTCCAGCCCGTAGAAGGGCAGCCTGTGACCGGACAGGACCAGCGAGTCCGCCGCCACCTCCTCCCGGATCGCGGCCAGGGACGACAGGTAGAGCCCCAGCGGGTCGGCCTTGGGCTGCATCGCGGAGACGCTGACGTTGGGGGAAATGCGCGCGATGACCTGATCGGCGGCAAGGAACAGCCGGTCGGCGGCGCAATAGAGCATCGCCTGCTCCGGCGAATGACCGCCGCCGGTCAGGATGCGCCAGTCGCGCCCGCCCAGCCGCAGGGTCTGGCCGGGGATCATCCGCTCGAAGCTGGGCGCCAGCCCGGTCGTGCGGTTCAGGTAGCTGAGGCCGCGGCCGAGCATCTGCTGGATCTCGTCGGGCGACAGGCCCCCGGCTTGGTAGAAGGCGTCCTGCGCCTCCAGCGCCTGGGGGTCGCGCCCTTGTTGCAGAAGCTTGGCGTAGTAATACTCGCTCTGGGTCATGTGCAGCGGCGGGGCGAAACGCTCGTGCAGCCAGCCGGCCAGACCGACATGGTCGGGATGGAAGTGGCTGACCACCAGCCGGACGATCGGCTTGCCGCCCAGCGGGCCGCGCAGAAGCCGGTCCCAGCACTCGCGGCTGACGTCGTCGCCAAGCCCGGTGTCGAACAGCGCCCAGCCGTCCCCTTCCTCGAAGAGGTAGAGGTTGACGTGGTCCAGTGCGTAGGGCAGCGGCAGGCGCAGCCACAGCACACCCGGCGCCACCTCCCGGACCGTTCCATTGTCCGGTGCTTCGGAAAACGGATGGCGGATGAGTTCGGCGTCGTCTTTCACCCTGATGGTCCTCCTTGCGCTGCAGTGCCCCCGACCTCTTGGCTACCCGTTGGTTCGCGTCCGGTCAACTATCCGCAAATAGAACATTCCGACCATTGACGCACCTCGTGTTTCGTTTGACGCCCGCTCCGCCGCGGGAGCATCGGGGGATTCGCGACGAATGGGCCGCGCACTGGTTAACCAAAGGGCATTGCCAAAGGAGAATACCCGGATGACCACCGCAACGTTCAGGATCATCCGCCACGCCGACGGGCCGGTTTTCTTTGACGACCGGACGATCACACTCGCGGAGGCGCAGATCATCATCAACGACGCCATCGCGCGCGGCGATCTGGAGGTCGGGTCCTTCCTGCGCATCGACGACGAGGAGCTGGTGATCGAACGGGAGGTTGCGGGGTAGGCGGCGCGCCGCCCGACCCGCAACCCGTCCATTTCGCCCCGTCAGCTCATCGCGACGAGGCTGGCGTTGCCGCCGGCCGCCGCGGTGTTGACGCTGACCGAGCGCTCGTTCAGCAGCAGGTCGAGGTCGTAGCCCTCGCCCCGCCCCGCCGCCAAAGCCTCGGGGGTCGCCGCCTGCACCAGCAGGATCGGGCCGGGAAGCTCCGCGATGCGCCGGTTGATGGCGGTCACGCATTCGCGGTCGCCTTCCACCAGAACCGCGGCGAGCGGTCCGGCGTCCCGCCAATCCGCCGTGGTCCGCACCCGCGCGGCCAGCGCCGGGGGCAGGCCGCGCAGCAGCTCGGCCAACTCCGGCGGGGCGTCCACCGCGGCGCTGTTGCCCGTCGCCAGGACCGCGCCGAGCTGGAGCAGCAGGCCCGTCCGCGTCTGCGGCAGCAGCAGGACACGGCCCCGCCCGTGCAGCTCATAGAGGTTGCGCTCGCCCACCGGGCCGTTCAGCTCCGCCCCGCCGCCGATGGCGCTGCGCGCCACGTAGCCGGCGCAGCGCGACGCCTCCGCCGTGAAGCCCTTGGCGCGCAGCCACTCGCCGTAGGCCAGCCCGGCCGCGCGTGCGGCGTCCGGCCCGCGGAACTCCAGCCAGCCCTTGGGACGGCGGCTGAGCAGGCGGGAGAGGTAGAGCGGGCCGCCCGCCTTGGGGCCGGTGCCCGACAGGCCGTGGCCGCCGAAGGGCTGCACGCCGACCACCGCGCCGATGGTGTTGCGGTTGACGTAGACGTTGCCCGCGCCGATCCGCCCGGTCACCCGCTCGATGGTGGCGTCGATGCGGGTGTGCAGGCCGAAGGTCAGGCCGTAGCCGGTGGCGTTGATGGCGTCGACCAGGGCGTCGAGAGCGTCGCGGTGGAAGCGGACGACGTGGAGGACCGGGCCGAAGACCTCCCGCTCAAGCTCATGGATGCCGCCGATCTCGATCACCGTGGGGGCGATGAAGGTGCCCTCGGCCGTCTCGGCGGGCAGCGGCAGAAACTCCACATTGCGGCCCTTGGCGCGCATCGCCTCGATGTGGCCGGCGATGGTGGCGCGGGCCTCCTCGCTGATGACCGGGCCGACATCGACGGCCAGCCGGTCCGGGTTGCCGATGCGCAGCTCCCGCATGGCGCCCTTCAGCATGGCGAGCGTGCGGTCGGCCACGTCCTCCTGCAGGCAGAGGATGCGCAGGGCGGAGCAGCGCTGGCCGGCGCTGTCGAAGGCGGACGCGATCACGTCGCCCACCACCTGCTCGGCCAGGGCGGAGCTGTCCACGATCATGGCGTTCTGGCCGCCGGTCTCGGCGATCAGCGGGATCGTCCCACCGTCCGGCAGCAGGCGCCCGGCGAGCTGGCGCTGGATCAGCCGCGCCACCTCGGTGGAGCCGGTGAACATCACGCCGCGCACCGCCTCGTTCCCGACCAGGGCGGCGCCGACCTCGCCCGCGCCGGGGAGAAGCTGGAGCGCCCCGGCGGGGATGCCGGCCGCGTGCAGGATGCGCACGGCCTCGGCGGCGATCAGCGGGGTTTCCTCGGCCGGCTTCGCCAGCACCGGGTTGCCGGCGGCCAGCGCCGCGGCGATCTGGCCGGAGAAGATGGCCAGCGGGAAATTCCACGGGCTGATGCAGACCACCGGCCCCAGCGGGCGATGGGTGGCGTTGTCGAAGCGGTCGCGCGCCTGCGCCCCGTAATAGCGCAGGAAGTCGATGGCCTCCCGCACCTCGGCGATGGCGTTGGGCAGCGACTTGCCGGCCTCGCGGACGATCAGGCCGAGCAGGGTCGGCATCCGCTCCTGCATGGCGTCGGCGGCGCGGAACAGGCTGGCGGCGCGTTCCTCCGGCGGGGTGGCGGCCCAGGCGGGCGCCGCCGCGACGGCGTGGCCGAAGGCCTCCGCCACCAGGGCCTCGCTCGCCTCAGTCACCGTGCCGACCACGTCGCGGCGATCGGCCGGGTTGCGCACCGGCTGGGCCTGCCCCGCCCGCTCGCCGTCGGCCAGCAGCGGCGCCGCGGTCCAAGTCATTTCGGCGCTGGCCGACAGGGCGGCGGACAGGCGGGCCAGCTCCGTCTCGTCGGACAGGTCGATGCCGGCGGAATTCGCCCGCTCCGGCGCATAGAGGTTCCGCGGCAGGGCGATCAGTGCGTGCGGCGCGCCCAGCGGGGCGATGGCCCTGGCGACCGCCACCGGGTCGGCGACCAGCTCGTCGACCGGGACCGCCGGGTCGGCGATGCGGTTGACGAAGGAGCTGTTGGCCCCGTTCTCCAGCAGGCGGCGGACCAGATAGGCCAGCAGCGTCTCGTGCGTGCCGACCGGCGCATAGATGCGGCAGGGCCGCTTCAGCGGGCCGACGACCTCCTTGTAGAGCGGCTCGCCCATGCCGTGCAGGCACTGGAACTCGTACTTGCCGACCTGGAAGTCGCTGCCGGCCATCTCGTAGATGGTGGCGAGCGTCTGGGCGTTGTGGGTGGCGAACTGCGGGAACACCGCCTCCGGGGCAGCGAGCAGCTTGCGCGCGCAGGCGACGTAGGAGACGTCGGTGTAGACCTTGCGCGTGTAGACCGGGAAGTCGGGCAGGCCGTCGAGCTGGGCGCGCTTGATCTCGCTGTCCCAATAGGCGCCCTTGACCAGCCGGATCATCAGCCGGTGGCCGCTGCGCCGCGCCAGATCGACCAGGAAGTCGATGACGTAGGGGCAGCGCTTGCCGTAGGCCTGCACGACGAAGCCGATGCCGTTCCAGCCCGCCAGATCCGGATCGAAGCACAGCGATTCCATCAGGTCGAGCGACAGCTCCAGCCGGTCGGCCTCCTCGGCGTCGATGTTCAGGCCGATGTCGTAGCCCTTGGCGAGCAGCGCCAGCGCCTTCACGCGCGGCAGCAGCTCGTCCATCACCCGGTCGGCTTGGGCGCGGGAATAGCGCGGGTGGATCGCCGACAGCTTGATGGAGATGCCCGGCCCCTCATAGACGCCGCGCCCCGCCGACGCCTTGCCGATGGCATGGATGGCGTTTTCGTAGTCGGCGTAGTAGCGCGCGGCGTCCTCCGCCGTCAGCGCCGCCTCGCCCAGCATGTCGTAGGAGTAGCGGAAGCCCTCGGCCTCCATGGGGCGGGCGTTGGTCAGCGCCTCCTGGATGGTCTGGCCGGTGACGAACTGCTCGCCCATCATGCGCATGGCGAAATCGACGCCGCGGCGGATCAGCGGTTCGCCGCCGCGCGCGATCAGGCGCGTCAGGGCGGAGGACAGCGCCTGCTCGCCGCCCGCCGAGGTCAGCTTGCCGGTGATCAGCAGGCCCCAGGTGGCGGCGTTGACGAACATCGAGCCGCCCTTGCCGAGATGCGCCTGCCAGTCGCCGCCGGCGATCTTGTCGCGGATCAGCGCGTCGCGCGTGGCGTGGTCGGGGATGCGCAGCAGCGCCTCCGCCAGACACATCAGCGCCATGCCCTCCTGGCTGGACAGGCTGTATTCGTGGATCAGCCCCTCGACGCCGCGGCCCCGCGGCTTGGCGCGCAGGGCGGTGATCAGCTTGCGGGCGGTGCCCGCCGCCGCGGTGACGATGCCGGGCGGCAGCGCGGCCTGCCCGAACAGGAAGGGCAGGCACTCCGGCTCTGGCCGGCGGTAGGCGGCGGTGATCGCGGCGCGCAGCTCGGTCGCCGGACGGATCGGCGGGGCGAAGTCCGCGAAGGGCGCCGCGCCGCCGGAAGCGGCGGACGGGGGGGCGGTCCGGGTGTCGGCCCGGGTGGCGGTCGGGTTGGTCATGCTGTTCATCGGTGTCGTCCGCTCGAATCCGCAGGCCGGGGGCGAGCCGGTCCCTGATGGTGAAAAGGGGTGTGCTTCTCAGGCTTTCGGGCCGGTTCCGCCCAGTTCGGCGGCGCGCTGGGCCGCCGCGCGCAGGGTCGCGTTCAACAGACTCTGGAGGTGGTCATCGGCCATCAGCTTGGAAAGGCCGGCCGCCGTGGTCCCGCCGGGGGAGGTCACGCCGGCGCGAAGCTCGGCCGCCGGCTGTCCGGTGGCGCCCATCAGCGCCCCTGCCCCCTCGACCGTGGCGCGGGCCAGCCGTTCCGACACGTCGGCGGGCAGCCCCACCTCCACCCCGGCGCGGGTCAGGCACTCCACGAGGTAGAAGACATAGGCGGGGCCGGAGCCGGACAGCGCCGTGGCGGCGTCGACCAGCGCCTCGTCGGCCAGCCACTCCAGGCTCCCGACCGCGGTCAGCAGGGACGCGGCGCGCTCCCTCCGCTCGGCCGGGCAGCCCGCCTCGGCGACCGCGACGGTGGCGCCGCGCCCGACCGCCGCCGGGAGGTTCGGCATCGCCCGCACCACGCTGCCCGCCGCCGGGAACAGGCGGCGCAGGTCGGCCAGCGTCTTGCCCGCCATGATCGACAGCACCAGCGTGTGCGGCGCCAGCACCGCCTGCACGCCCGCCGCGGCGCTCTCGACCATCTGCGGCTTGACCGCGACCACCAGGGTATCGACTGGGGCGGTATCGACTGGGGCGCCGTCCGCCGGATTCAGCCGGACGCCGGTCCGCGCAGCCAGTTCGACCAGATCCGGCGCGGGGCTGGGATCGGCGACCGAGATGGCGGAGGCCGGCACGCCCTGCGCCAGCCAGCCGCGCAGCATGGCGCCGCCCATGCGCCCAGCACCCAGCAGAAGGATCGTGCCGGCGCCATCCGCGGCTTTGTGGTCAATGTCGAAGGTCACGGTGTCTCTTACCCGATCCAATTCGTCTTTTCAGAGCCGCAGCGTCCGCTTTGTTTTGCTGGTTCCACTGCGGCATCCGCAGACTATCGCGGAGATGGCCGTGCCTCCATGGTTGTTTTTGCTTCAAGACCGCGATATCAACGGCTGGAGGCGGCTTGGAGCGTGAAAATGACGGAGCTTGACCGAACCGACCGGCGCATCCTGGCGATTTTGCAGATGGACGGGCGAATTTCCGCCGTGGATCTGGCGGAGCGGGTCGGCCTGTCGGCCACGACCGCCGGCGAGCGGATGCGGCGCTTGCTGAAGGACGGCTATGTCACGGGGTTCACAGCGCGGCTCGACCCGCACCGGCTGGGCTTCGGGCTGATGGTGTTCGTCGAGGTGCTGCTCGACAAGACGACGCCCGACGTGTTCGACCGCTTCGCCCAGGCCATCCGACACGCGCCGGAGGTTCTGGAATGCCACATGGTGGCCGGCGGATTCGACTATCTGGTGAAGACGCGGGTGGCCGACATGGCGGCCTACCGGCGGTTCCTGGGGGATGTGCTGCTGTCGCTGCCCGGCGTCCGGGAAACCCGCACCTACGCGGTGATGGAGGAGGTCAAGAACGACGGCCCCCTCCCCCTCTGACCCACTTCATATAAGTGGTCCGATCAGGACACCCGGACGGGAGCCTCCGGGCGGCGGGCCGGAAGAATGACCCGCACCGTGGCGTGCAGCGTGGCCATGCCCAGCACCGACAGCGCCGTCAGGAAGCCGGTCAGCAAAAGCGCCAGCACCAGAAAGACCATCGTCTCCATGTCAAACCTCCTTGCAAAGCATGGAGGGAGGCTACGCCCCGACCGGTTCCGGCGGATTGACCCGGGTCAATGGATGGCCTGATTCCGGAAGCGCCCTCTTTTTTGTCCGCCGTCTCGCCATCCTTGGCTGCGAACCGCAGCTTCCGGTACCGCTGCCGCAATGGGAGGCGCTCACGCCTTTCCCAACGGTTGCAGCGTCAGAGCATCGCGCCACCGGGGCGGATCGGCCTCACTGTGGCCACAATATCACGCATTTGAGATTTATTATCCTAAAATCGTCCCATTTAAGGCCACAGCGAAGTGGATAGTCTTAAGGGGTAAGCCAAAAGGCTAGAGCGCCAACCGAAAGGATGGGGACGCACCGACCGCGTGCCTGCCCCGCCGGCCACCAACCGCGGTGGCATCCCCACAAGGAAGAGAGTGCAGACCATGGACGATCTGGGTATCGACCTCCACCACCAGGATCTGACCGACCACACGAACTACGCCGGCGACCTCGGCGCCGACACGGCGCACCTGACGATCAGCGAGACCGCAACGTCCACCGCCGATCCCTTCGCGACGCCGACCTCCCTCCTCCAGGCCCAGGCCCTCCAGACCGCGCAGCCGCTGGCGCTTGCCGATGCTGCCGCGACCGCCGACAACGCCACGAAGATCGTCATCAACGCCGCCGGCAACGTGGCGGGCGGTGTGGCCCCGCACTTCAAGGTGATGGTGGACGGCAAGGTCATCGGCGAAGGCTCCGCCGGCACCGATGCCAAGGATTTCACCTTCAACGCCAACGTCACGGCGGATCAGGCCCACAAGATCCAGATCCAGTACGACAACGACGGCATGGCGAACGGCCAGGACCGCAACCTGATCGTCAACAAGATCACCATCAACGGCCACGCGCTTGACGCGGCCGACCCGTCGGTGACCTACGACAAGGGCGCTCTGGACGGCAAGGACGTGGTCAAGGGCCAGTCCGGCATGTGGTGGAACGGCACGCTGGTCGTCGCCGCACCCAAGGACTTCTTCCCCGCCGCGACCGCCGAGGCGGTGACGGGCGCCACGAAGATCGTCGTCAACGCCGCCGGCAACCTGGCGGGCGGCGTCGCCCCGCACTTCAAGGTGATGGTGGACGGCAAGGTCATCGGCGAGGGGTCCGCCGGCACCGCCGCCAAGGACTTCACCTTCAACGCGAACATCGCCGCCGGTCAGGCCCACAAGGTCCAGATCCAGTACGACAACGACGGCTTCGTGAACGGTCAGGACCGCAACCTGATCGTCAACAAGATCACCATCAACGGCAACGCCGTCAATCCGACCGACGCCTCCGTCACCTACGACAAGGGCGCGCTGGACGGCAAGGACGTGGTCAAGGGCCAGTCCGGCATGTGGTGGGACGGCACGTTGGTCGTCGCCGCGCCCAAGGAGTTCTTCCCCTCCTCGACCACGACACCCACCACGCCCACGACTCCGACCACACCGACCACCCCCACGACGCCGACGGCCCCGCCCGCCCCGTCGAACCCGGGCGGCGGCACGTCGGATTACCCGGCGACCCCGGCCTCGCAGGTCTTCTACGTCGACGCGACGCACGGCAACGACAGCAACTCCGGCAACAACCCGAACCAGGCCTGGAAGTCGCTGGCCAAGGTGAACGCCACCAGCTTCGCCGCCGGCTCGCTGGTCCTGTTCGAGCGCGGCGAGACCTGGACCGACAGCCTGCTGGTCTCGACCTCCGGCACGTCCGACAAGCCGATCATCTACGGCGCCTACGGCACCGGCGCCGATCCGATCATTAAGGCCAAGAGCGGCGCCAGCTACGCCGTCAGCCTGAACAACAAGGACAACATCACGTTCGACAACCTGACGATGACGGGTTCGAACGACACCGGCCTGCTGCTCAACGGCGGCGCCATGAACGTGAAGGTCACCAACTCCCAGATCATCGACAACCGCGGCTCGGGCGTGGTGATCAGCGGGACCTCCAACAACCTGCGCATCGATCACTCCACGATCGACGGCAACGGCGGCTACGGCCTTGTCCATTACTCCGCCGACAACGCCAACCAGTACTTCACCAACAACATCATCAGCGACAACGGCTGGCGCACCGACGCGGTGTATTCGGGCTGGAACGGCCGCATCCTGAGCGGCGAGATCGCCGGCAACACGATCTTCAACAACGGCAGCGGCGGCGGCGACGGCCGGTCGCATGGCCTGTACCACGACCACAGCCAGGCCAACAGCACGCTGAAGATCCACGACAACGTGATCTACTCGAACCCGCGCGGCGCCGGCATCCTCGCCAAGTCGAGCACCGAGATCTACAACAACACGATCTACGGCAACTCGAACGTCGGCATCTCCCTCGGCCAGAACCAGACCACCAACGTCACCTACAAGATCTACGGCAACGAGATCTTCAACAACAACGGCGGCATTCTGGAGCACCTGAAGGGCAGCGGGTCGATCACGCTGAGCCTGTACGACAACACCTTCTACAACAACAACGGCCGCGCGGCGATCAACATCGCCGACAGCATCAAGCAGACGGTGACCAACAACACCATCTCCTCGGTCTCCAAGGCCAACCCGATCATCTGACGATCGGCAGTTCCGCCTCTTCGGCAACGTCCGCGCCCGGCCAGTCTCTGGCCGGGCGTTGGCGTGTCTGGACGGCGTTTCCGGCTTCCGCTCGCGACACAAAACGGCAATAATCGGAAGCACAGCCCAGCCGGCGACGCTGCCTTTCCCTCCATTTCTTGTGCGTCGCACAATAAGGCCCGCCTCATTGGAGTGATGACGTCCAGACGCCATCCCTGTTCGCCGCCTTTTCATGGCGGTCAGCCGTTATTTCTCCGCTGTGCGCGTGGCATCCCCCGCTTTCTCCCAAATCAACCAAAGTGGCAGTCGGCTTTCCCTTTGGGACGCTGCGAAGGGGATATTTATCTTGCACTTTATGTAGGTTTACCCGCCATCCGCCCTTTGATAGCGTCCACAGACCTATTCCGTGCCTATGCGTGCATCGGCACCGTCTGAGACGACGGCCAGGGGAGTCCTAATCCGGGATGCGGACCGGAGGGCCCCCCGCAGAACCGACCAGGAAAGGGACGAGACAGGGCAAGAACGGCACTGAAAACGACGACAAGGACGGGACGGCTGGCGCCGCACAGGTGCCGGACCGACGGCCACCGGGGAAGGAACGCCGAAACCGCTTCCGCGCGCGTGCCGCGGGACCGGGGCACTGGGCGGCACGCACACGCCTCCAATCCCAGGGCCGCGGTGTCTGTTGCCCGGCCACTGGGCTTCGCTCCTCGCGGGGCGGTGCCCAATGGCCGGGGCCCGGACGCCGTCCGCGTCGCCACGACAAGAGGGGTGGAGACCAGGTATGAATCACGTGAGCGGACCGAGGGACGGTCGGGACACTCAATCGATCAGCGTGCTTATGGCCACCTACGCCGGCGAGAAGGCGGACAACCTTCAGGCCGCGCTGGAGAGCGTCTATACGCAGACGCTTCTCCCGCGCGAATGCGTGCTGGTGGTCGACGGACGGATCGGGGAGGAGCAGGAGAAGGTCATCGCCCACTATCAGGCGTCCAACGCCTGCCGGCTGGTGGTGGTGCGGCGGCGCAACCAGGGGGGCTTGGCCCGCGCGCTGAACGACGGCCTGCAATATTGCACGGGCTATCTGGTGGCCCGCATGGACAGCGACGACATCTGCCTGCCCCACCGCTTCGAGACGCAGGCGCGTGCCTTCGCCGAGCAGGGGTCGCTGGACGCATCGTTCTCCTGGCACGCGGAGTTCGAACAGGACCCCGGCGCCATCACTTGCGTGAAGCGCAGCCCGGAGACGCACGAAGAGATCAGCCAGGGCATGAAATGGCACTGCGTCCTGTCGCACCCCACCATGATGGTGCGGCGGCGGGCGCTGACCGCCATCGGCGGCTACCGCTCCTGCTTCGGGAATCTGGAGGACTACGACCTGTATGTCCGCCTGCTCCAGGCCGGGGCGCGCATGGAGACGGTGCAGGAGGCGCTTCTCCTCTTCCGCACCAGCATGGCCCAGCGCGTCCGCCGCGGCGGGTTGCGCTACGCCGTCAACGAATGGGCTTTCCGCGTCTGGTGCTGGCGGTCGGGTTTCCTGACCAATTCGGAGTTCCTGGCGACGGCCTCGCTTCAGATCGGCTTCCGGCTGACTCCGCCGGGCCTGAAGAGGATGCTGTACCGCCTGGTCCGCACGCCGACCGAGGCGCAGGCCATGGCCCGCATCCACACCGCCATGATCCAGCCCAAGCGCCTTGCCCCCGACGGCGCGGACGCCCTCTGACCTTCTGCCCCCTGACCTTCTGCCCTTTGACCCTTCCGCGGGAGGATTTGAATGAGCGTTGCCGACGTGATTTCCGGTGGCGGGTTGGGCCGGCGGCTCCGGTGGACGGACGCGCTGCGCAACCCGCTGGGGACCGCCTGCCATCACGCCTACGGCAGCCCGGTGCTGGCCGTCGTCTACCACGCCGTCTGCGACACGGTGCCGGACCATCTCAAGCACATCTACCGGCCCCGCACGCCCAAGGAGTTCACGGAGGATCTCGACTTCCTCCTGAAGCACTTCGAGCCGACGGACCTGCCCACGGTCACCGGGTCGGCCATGGGCGGGCCGGAGATCCGCCGCCCGTCGCTGCTGGTCACCTTTGACGACGGCATGCGCGAAGTCGCGGAGGTGGCGATGCCCATCCTGCGCCGCAAGGGCATCCGGCCGGCGCTGTACCTCAACCTGAACTTCCTCGACAACAGGACGCTCTTCTACCGGCACAAGGCGAGCCTTCTGGCGGAGCGGTTGAGCCGGCTGGCGGAGGCCGATCCCCGCCGCGCCGTCTGCGTCGCCACCCTGGCGCGGGCCGGCGCCGGCGCCGCCGATCCCGCCGCGGGCGTCATGACGGTGAGCTGGCAGCAGCGCGCCGTGCTGGACGAAATCGCCACCGTGCTGGAGTTCGACACGGCCGCCTTCCTGGCGGACGAGAAGCCCTATCTGACCCGCGACGAGATCGCGGACCTGATGGCGGAGGGAGTGTCGATCGGCGCCCATGGATTCGACCATCCCAACCACCGCCTGCTGACGCCGGAGCAGCGGAAGCAGGAGGTGACGGGCAGCGTCGCCGGCATCCGGGAGCTGTTCGGCCCCGGCTGCGGCTCCTTCGCCTTCCCCTATTCCGACGAGGGCCTGCCGGACGCGCTGTTCGGCGAGCTGTACGGCAATGGGGTCGACGTCACCTTCGGCACGTCCTGGCCGCGCCGGGGCGGTCCGCAGCGGCGGATTCAGCGGATCTGCTTCGAGAACGGCCCGGCCCCGGCGAAGCAGCAGCTGGTCAAGCGCCTGCTGCGCGGCGGTGCCGGCAACATGAAGCGCACCCTGGCCGGGTAAACGATTGGACCGGATACGCGGTCCGGCCTATGAAACGCTCCCTCTCCCGTTGCGGGGGAGGGAGTTCTTGCCGTCGTCATAGGCATTACGGGCGATGGCGACTCAGCAATTCCAAAGAGAAGGCCTATTCCTCCCTTTGGAATGCCCCCTTATCGTAGCCTTATCGCTTAAGCGTGATCCCTTTTCATTTCCCTTTATTTGTCCACGACGTAACACAAGATACCGCAACAGGGACACGCTGCGGTTTCAGTCGCCGGTTCCTCCGCTTATCAGGCCCCCCGCGAGGAGATCGCTATGATCGAGCAAGCCACGCCGGCCAGCCCGAACCTGCTGGGTGGGGTTGCGGACGTCCTTCCGGCGGATGCCGCTGCGAAGGCGACGGAGCGCGTCGCCCCCCCGATGCTCGATCTCCAGCGGGCCGGCTGGGCCCTGCTGTGCACCGGCTGCGCGCTGGCGGCCTGGGGCCTCGCCTACGCGCTGATCCGCGTCGCCCTGTAAGGCCGCGTGAGCCGGACCCATGGATTCCCTGCCCCCGCCTCCCCCCGCCATCGAGCGTCCCGCCCAGCCGTCGCTGCTCGTCAGCGTGCGCCGGAGCGCTGAGGACGCGCCGGTCTTCTACGTCGATGCGACGGACGGCGACGACCGCCGGTCGGGCCGCGGCCCGAAGGAGGCGTGGAAGTCGCTGGAGAAGGTGAACGCCACGGCCTTCCCGCCGGGAAGCCGCGTGCTGTTCGAGCGTGGGGAGAGCTGGCGCGGCAGCCTGCTGGCCTCCTCCTCCGGCACGACCGACCGGCCGATCATCTACGGCGCCTATGGCAAGGGCGACGCTCCGGTGATCGACGCGCGAGGCGCCTCGGTCGCGGTCAGCCTGAACGGGCGGACGAACGTCGCCTTCGACGGGCTGAGCATCACCGGCGCGGCCGACACCGGCCTGCTGCTCGGCCCGCGGGCGCGCAACGTCTCGGTGACGAACGTGACGGTCGCGGGCAACGGCGGTTCCGGCATCGTCGTACAGGGCACGTCGGATGGGCTGCGGATCGACGGGTCGGCCATCACCGGCAACGGCGCCTACGGGATCGTCCATTACGCCGCGGACAACACCGACCAGATCATCACGCGCAACACCATCGCCGACAACGGCTGGCGCAAGGACGGCGGCGTCTATTCCGGCTGGAACGGGCGCATCCTGACCGGCGAGATCGCCCACAACCGGGTCTTCAACAACGGCGTCAACGGCGGCGAGGGCCGCTCCCACGGCCTCTACCACGACCAGGGGCAGGCGGGCAGCGCGCTGAAGATCCACGACAACCTGATTCACGACAACCCGCGCGGCGCCGGCATCCTGGCGAAGTCCAGCACCGAGATCTACCGCAACGTCATCTTCCGCAACGCCGACGCGGGCCTCTCGCTCGGCCAGAACCGCGGGATCGACGTGACCTACCGGGTCTACGACAACGAGTTCTACGACAACAACGGCGGCGTCCTGCAGCACCAGAAGGGCAACGGCTCGATCACGCTGGAGCTGCGCGACAACGTCTTCCACCGCAACGGCAAGCGGGCCGCCATCATCATCGCCGACAGCATCGGCAAGACCGTCACCGGCAACCGGGTCAGCAACGACGCCAGAGCAGAAACTGAAACCCGGGCCGGGACCACCGCCAACCAACCATCGGCCAACCAACCATCGGGAGGAACTGTGCAGGAAGCATCCGGAATGCGGCCGGAATCCGTGCGTTGACCTTGGCCCCGACGTCCGCGGGCGAGCCGCGGGCCGGGCAAGGGACAGCGCGTTCGAACAAGGGGGGGCATGTGAGCACCAGCAGCAGCACCGTCGGTCAGTCGATCACCGACCGGCTGAAGAAAACCGTTTTCCGTTTCGACGCTTCCGACAAGGGAGAGTTGCGCGGCTTCCAGCGCAAGATGTTCGGTGAACGGGTCTGGCAGGTGGACGAAGCCTACAACCGCTGGCTCTTCGACGAGGTGCCCGACCGGGACGCGGACGGGCCGCAAGTCTGGGTGTGCAAGCGGCAGGGACAGATCGTCGGCCAACAATGCGGGATCCCCTTCCGCCTGAAGGCGCGGGACCGGGAAATCCCGGCCTCCTGGGCCAACAGCCTGATGGTTCTGCCGGAATGGCGGATGCGCGGCGCCTTCACGCCCCTGGCGGAAGCGCAGCTCGACAGCCGTCCGCTGGCCATGGCCATCCATATTTCCGATTCCGCCTACAAGGCCTACAGCAAGGCCGGCTGGATCGACATCGGCGCCCTGCCCGCCTACGTCTTCCCACTGGACACGCGGCGCTGCCTGGAGGCGTCCTCGCTTCAGGGCCGCATGCGGACCATCGGGGCGATCGCCGGGCCGGCCCTGCACGGTGCACGGATCGGCGGCCACCTGCTGAGCCGGGCGACCGGCGCGCGGTTCGAGGAGATCGGGCGGTTCGACGAGCGGGCCGACGCCATCTGGCAGCGCGCCTCCCCGCATTACCCGCTGATCGCGTTGCGCGACCTGACGCATCTGCGCTGGCGCTACGACGCGATCCCCTGCGCCTCGGACTACCGCCGCTTCATCCTGACGCGCGGGGGCGAGCCGCTGGGCTACGTCGTCCTGCGCCGTGAGACCTGGCGCAAGGAGCCCTGTCTCGCCGTCGTCGACTACCTGTGCGAGCCGAAATGGCTGTGGGTCCTGCTGAGCCACACGCTGCGCATCGCCGCCACGGAGCGGGCGACCGCGCTGATCTGCCGGACGCTGAACACGCGGGCGGAGCGGACCTTCCTCGCCATGGGCATGATGAAGGTGCCGGACCGCGTGGGCTTCCCGGTGCGGGTGATGGCGCATCCCGGACCCGACGCGGGGATCGATCGGGACGAGTTCGCCGACCGTGGCAACTGGCTGCTGACCATGGGCGACGGCGACGCCAGCTTCCTGATGCACAACACGTTGCCCGAGACCGCCGGGCTGCAACCGGAGGGAGTCGCCGTCCAGGGATGACCGCGGTGCGAAGGAGCCGTCCGGCCGCCGACGCGCCGGTCCGGCTCCTTTCGTCTATTCTGCCCGTGGTTACTCAAAAGGGGTTAATAAAGCGCCTTTCGGGATGGTCATCCCGAAAGTCTCACAAGAAAGATAACCCGGTCAACTGACGGTGGTTCGGCCTTTTACGACGTTTACGGCTGCCACTTTTTCTATCACGATTGCTGGGTGCTTAGACAAAGCAGCCTAATGTATTCGGTGAGAGGAAACGCCGATCGATCAGTCTTATGAACAGCAAAAGCCAAGGCCCGATGTCAGAACCGGACCTTGGCTTCGGTTTTGTGTCGGTAAAATTGATCTGAGAAATACGGCGCGAATAACGGTGAAACCTCTACGAACAAGAGAGTCGGAAAAGGAGACGTCTTATGTCGAGCAATGAGTTTGCCGACCTGTTGGTGAGCGGGGGTTCGGTCGGCACGTCCGGCATTCCGGAAGCTCTGGCGACGCTGGAGTCGAAGATCGCGGCGGGCACCGCCAGCGTCGGCGTCATCGGCCTGGGTTACGTCGGCCTGCCTCTGGCGCGGCTGTTCGCGCGGGCCGGCTTCTCGGTGACGGGCTTTGACATCGATCCGGAAAAGGTCGCCAGCCTGAACGGCGGCACCTCCTACATCGGCACCGTGTCGACCGACGAGGTCCGCGGGATGATCGAGGAGGGCCGCTTCACGGCCACGGCGAACTTCCAGTCGCTGGCCGACATGGACGCCATCGTCATCTGCGTGCCGACCCCGCTGACTCGCAACCGCGAGCCGGACATGAGCTGCATCGAGGTCACCACCCGGCAGATCGCCCAGGTGATGCGCCCCGGCCAGCTGATCGTCCTGGAATCGACCACCTACCCCGGCACGACGCGCGAGGTCGTGCGCCCGATCCTGGAGAAGACCGGCCTCGTCAGCGGCACGGACTTCCTGCTGGCCTTCTCGCCGGAGCGCGAGGACCCGGGCAATGAGACCTTCACCACCGCCCGCATCCCGAAGATCGTCGGTGGCGAGGACCCCAACGCCCTGCGCATCGCCTGCTCGATGTACGGCCGCGCGCTGGAGCGCGTGATCCCGGTCTCGTCGCTGGAAGCGGCCGAGGCGGTGAAGCTGACCGAGAACATCTTCCGCTGCGTCAACATCGCCCTCGTCAACGAGCTGAAGGTCGTTTACGACGCGATGGGCATCGACGTCTGGGAAGTGATCGAGGGCGCCAAGACCAAGCCCTTCGGCTACATGCCCTTCTACCCCGGCCCCGGCCTGGGCGGCCACTGCATCCCGATCGACCCCTTCTACCTGACCTGGAAGGCCCGCGAGTTCGACGTTGCCACCCGCTTCATCGAGCTGGCCGGCGAAATCAACACCCGCATGCCGCATTATGTGGTGGAGCGGCTGTCCCAGGCCATGGACTCCAAGCTGGGCCGCGCGCTGCGCGGGTCGCGCATCCTCGTTCTGGGCGTCGCCTACAAGAAGAACATCGAGGACATGCGCGAAAGCCCGGCGCTGAAGATCATCGATCTTCTGCAGGACCGCGGCTGCGAGGTCTTCTACTACGACCCGCATGTGCCGGAGCTGCCGGAGACGCGCCGCCTCGCCCGCATGGCCGGCACGCCGTCGGTCGCGCTGGAGGAGATCCGGGACGGCGCCTTCGACGCGGCGATCCTGTGCACCGACCACGACTCCTTCGATCTGAAGGCTTTCCTGGACGGGCTGCCGCTGATCGTCGACACCCGCAACGCCTTCGGCAAGGCGGGCATCGTCGACGAGAAGATCGTGAAGGGCTGACCGCCGGCCTGGACCCTAACCGACCGATCCTCAGGAGAATGGGATGGCCGCGTACACTCATGTAGACGGAGCCCTGGGGTCCGAAGCCAGCACCCGGGAGGTCGCGCTCCGCGACCTCCTCCAGGTGCTGCGCCGGCGCCGGAGCACGATCATCGCCAGCGTCCTGTGCTGCACCGCGCTGGCCACCACCGGTGCCCTGCTCTATGAGCCGCGGTTCACCAGCCAGGCCGTGCTCATCATCGACCCGCGCACGACGGAGGTCACGGACATCAACGCCGTGATCTCCAACCTGCCGCGCGAGGCGGCGGCGATCCGGACCGAAATCGACATGATCACCTCCACCGCCACCGCCGCCAAGGTGGTGGACCGGCTGGGGCTGGTCCATGACCCGGAGTTCAACGGCGCCATCGAGCGGCCTTCGGCCATCGACCGGGCCATCGCTGGGATCAACGACACCATCGGCTACGATCTGTCGCCGCTGCAACAGCAGATCACCGGCTATCTGAACTCCGCCGGAATCGGCGTCAAGGAGCCGACGACTGCGGAGAAGGAGCGCGCCGCCGTCATCGCGGACGTTCGCCGCGGCCTGTCGGCGACCAGCGACGCCCAGTCCTACACCATCCTCGTCTCTTTCAAGGCGAAGGAGGCGGAGAAGGCGGCCCGCATCGCCAACGCCTTCGTGGACGAGTATCTGCGCGATCAGCTCCAGACCAAGAAGGACGTCAACCAGCAAGCCAACAAGTGGCTGGAGGACCGCATCAACGAGCTGCGCGCCCAGGTCGAGGTGTCGGACAAGGCGGTGCAGGACTACCGCGCGCAGCAGGGCCTCGTGCTCGGCAGCGCCGGCGGCGAGACCTTCCTGTCGCAGCAGTTGGCCGAGCTGAACCGCGCCCTGGTCGTCGCCCAGACGGAGCGCGGCCGGGCGGAGGCGCGGGCGCAGAACGCCCGGATCGTCGCGCGCAGCCCGACCCAGGGCAACGCGGCGGAAATCCTCGGCTCGCCGCTGATCCAGCGGCTGGGCGAGGAGGAGTCGGGCATCGCGCGCCGGCTCGCCGAATACCGCACCCGCTATGGCGACCAGCATCCGGCGGTTCAGGCCTACGTCAACCAGTTGACGAACCTGCGCCAGAAGATGCGCGAGGAAGCCACCAAGATCATGGCGGTCATCAACAACGAGGTCGAGATCGCCCGCGCCCGCGAGCGCGAGCTTGAGGCCGCGCTGAAGAAGCTGACCGCCGAAACCGCAGGCGAGCTGGGCGCCAACGTCCGTCTCGCCCAGCTGCAGCGCGAAGCCGACGCCAACCGCCGCGTCTATGAAGGGCTGCTCCAGCGTCTCGTCGAAACGCGCGAGCAGGACGACCTTCAGCAGCGCGACGCCCGCGTCGTGTCCTTGGCGGAACCGCCGCTGGAGCCGTCGACGCCGGGCAAGAAGCTGTTCGTCGGCGGCGGTCTGGCCGTGGGCCTGCTGATCGGCATGTTCCTGGCCTTCCTGCGCGACCATCTGAACAAGACGTTCCGCAACACCCAGCATGTGGAGGAGACGATCGGCGTGCCGGCCATCGGGCTGGTGCCGTCCCTGCCGCATCACAAGAACGCCAAGCCGGAAGACTATGTCCTCGACCGTCCGCGGTCGGAGTACAGCGAGGCGGTGCGCGCCATCGGCGTGTCGCTCTACGCCCGCGGCGCCCTGAACACCGGCTCCGTGGTGATGGTCACCTCCGCCGTTCCCGGCGAGGGGAAGACCACCGTCTGCCTGACCCTGGCGCGCATGCTGGCGGCGTCCGGCCGTAGGGTGCTGCTTCTGGAATGCGACCTGCGCTGCCCGCGCATCGGGAACGTGCTGGGCGACAACGCCCCGGGCGACCTGAGCGACCTGATCGTCGGCAAGGCGGAATGGCAGGACGTGGTCCAGGTGGATGGCCGCAGCGGACTGCACTACGTCGTCGGCCGCCCGCATTGCGACCACCCGCAGGAGCTTCTGGGGTCGGAGAAGCTGGCGAGCATCATCAAGTTCGCCTCGCTCGAATACGACTGCGTCATCCTCGACACCCCGCCGATGGCGGTCGTGGCGGACGCGGGCGTGCTGACCCGGTCGGCAACGGAATGCCTGTTCGTGGTGCGCTGGGAACAGACACCGCGCGCCGTCGTCCAGCGGGCCATCGAGCGGCTGACCGAGCTGGGCCGCGACGTGACCAGCGTCGTGCTGAGCCGGGTGGACCTGAAGAAGCTGGCCCGCACCGACGCGTCGGAAGAGGCCTACGGCATGAACGAGGCGCGCCGCTACTACACGCGCTGACCATGACGTGACGGCGGAAACGCCCGGCGCCCCGGCGGCCGGGCGTTTCCGTACCCCAAGGGACGCGTTGGTCCTGGGGGGTTCATCGGGGGAACAGGATGAGTGCAACGCCATTTCCGCGAAACCGAGCCGCTCTGGTGGCGGCGCCCGCTGTGGACGCGCCGCCCGCCCGGCCACGGACGCCGCTCCTGCGCAGCGCGGCCGATCTCACGCCCAGCCTGTTCGATCAGGTGGTGTGCGCGATCGGCCTGATCCTGCTGTGGGACGCGCTGCTGTCGGTGATGATGTCCGCGCCCTCGCAGCGCTTCATCCTGCGCGCGGGCGGCGCGCCGGAATCCTCCGGCGACACCATCAAGCAGCTCATCTTCGCCGGCCTCTACGCCACGGCCCTGCTGCGGATCGTGATGCTCCACGGCGTGCGGGCCTTCCGCTATCTCAGCATTCCCATGGCGCTCATGGTGGTGCTGGCCATCGCGTCCAGCCAATGGTCGCATGACCCGTCGCTGACCATCCGCCGCAGCGTGGCCCTGGTCGGCACGACCATCTTCGGCCTCTATGTCGGCCTGTCCTACGGCGAGGTCGCGCTCGCCCGGCTGATCCACCGCGCGGTCTTCGTGCTGGCGGTGCTGAGCGCACTTCTGGCGGTCGGCCTGCCGAGCTACGGTCTGATGCCGGCGGAGCAGGGGTCGCAATGGCGCGGCGTCTTCTCCCACAAGAACGGCCTGGGCGACGCCATGGCCTTCGGCCTGACCGCCGGGCTGTTCGTCCTGCGCTCCCGTCCGGTGACCGACACCATGGCGCTGGTCTGGCGGCTGGGCACCTTCGCCATCATGGCCGGCTGTCTCGCCATGTCGGGCTCCGCCACGGCGCTGATCGTCGCCACGGCCGGCATGACCCTGGTGATGCTGGTCACCCACCGGCAGGACGCCGGGTCGCTGGCGCTGGAGCTGTACGGCGGCACCATGGTCATCATGCTGGCCGCCATCTTCGCGCTGCTGAACCTGGAAAGCATCACCGCCCTGCTCGGCCGCGACATCACGCTGACCGGGCGCACGCTGATCTGGGACTTTGCGATCCGGATGATCGAGCAGCAGCCGGTGCTGGGCTACGGCTTCAGCGCCTTCTGGTCGGGTCTGGACGCGCCGGGGGCGCTGTTCTGGCGCACCTCGGGCCGCTTCGACATCCACGCCCACAACGGCTTCATCCAGACGACGCTCGATGTTGGCCTGCTCGGCCTCGGCCTCTTCCTGGTGGCCTATGCGATCTACCTGTCGCGCATCGCCCGGATCGTCCCGGTCGACCGCAGCGGGGCGGCGCGTTGGCACATCGTCTTCGCCATGATGCTTCTGCTGGGCAACGTCGCGGAAAGCAGCCTGCTGATCCAGAACGGCCTGCTGTGGTTCCTCTTCACCGCCTTCCAGACGCGGCTGGCCAAGACGGTCCACGCCCACGCCCTGACCCCGCGTCCGGCGGCGGGACGGCGGCCCAAGCTGCAGAACGGCATCCCGGTTGCGGAGTCGCGGTCATGATGTCGAGCGGCTTCGCCTTCTTCGCGACCCGGATCGCCGTCGGCATCCTGGGCTTTGCCGCGGTCGCGGTCTTCTCGCGCATCGTCACGCCGGAGGCCTACGGCCATTACGCCCTGGTCATGGCGGCGGCGGCGGCGATCAACGCCTGCGGCTTCTCCTGGATGGGCCTGTTCGTCCTGCGCAAATGCGGCGGCGACGCGGCGGAGCGGGACGCCTGGCTCTCCACCGTGGTCACCGCCTTCCTGGTGGTGGCCTGCGGGGTGCTCGCCATCCTGGGCGCGGTGGTCGCCTTCTATCCGGGCATGAACGGCATCGACTATGTGCTGTATCTGCCGGTCATCGCGATCCTGATCTCCTGGTTCGACCTGTCGATCCAGATGTCGCGGGCGCGGCTGAAGGGCTCGGTCTTCGCGGCCAAGTCCTTCGCCAAGGCGCTGTTCGGGCTGGCGCTCGGCTCCGCCTTCGTGCTGATCGGCTGGAAGGAGGAGGGGCTGCTGCTCGGCACCAGCATCGGCTTCCTGCTGGTCACCGCGATCTGGCTGCGTTCCGACCTCAAGGGCATCTCGCTGCGCTGGCCGGCGCGGGAGAGGGTCGGCCTGCTGCTGACCTTCGGCGGCCCGTTGATGCTGAGCCTGATGGTGGGCTGGGCGCTCGATTTCGCCGACCGCTTCCTGATCTACTGGTTCATCGGCGAGGCGGCGGCCGGCGCCTACGCCATGGCCTTCGACCTCGCCAAGCAGCCGATCATGCTGGTGGCCTCGGCGGCCTCGCTGGTCACGCTGCCGATGGCGTCGCGCGCCTTCGACAGCGCCGGCCCGCGCGCCGCGCGGCCGATCATGGCGCAGAACCTGACGATCCTGCTGCTGGTCTGCCTGCCGCTGGTGCTCATGGAGGTGATCTCCGCCCAGGGCATCGTCGGGCTGCTGCTCGGCGAGGCGTACCGCGAGACCGGTGCGGCGATCATGCCGCTCGTCGCCCTGTCGGTCTTCATCAGCATCCTGCGCATCTATCACTTCGACCTGTCGCTGCACCTGACCAAGAAGACCGGCTACATCCTGAAGCTGACCATGCTGACGGCGGTGCTGAACGTCGGCGCCAACCTGTTCCTGATCCCGCGCTTCGGGGTGATCGGGGCGGCCTACGGCTCGCTGGCGGCCCAGCTCGGCTGGGTGGTGGCCGCGGCCATCCTGATGCCGCGCGCCGGCGTGCTGGCGGTGCCGGTGAAGGATCTTCTGAAGGTGACCACCGCCGCCCTGCTCTTCGCCGCCGGGCTGAAGATCGCGGCGATGGAAAGCGACCTGCTGCTCGTCCAGCTCACCCCGGCGGGCAGCCTCTATCTGCTGGCCTTGGCCGTGCTCAACCCCGCCAACCTGATGGGTCAGGTGCGGATCGCGCTGGCCCGGCTGAAACGCACCCGATCCCCGGCATGAACACCATGAACAGGCGTGAGGAAGGAACAGGCACCATGTCGAAAAAGCTGGTGGTTTGCGTGTGCACCTACCGCAGGCCGAAGGATCTTCACCGCACGTTGCTGTCGCTGGAGGGGCTGACCTTCAACCCCGACGCCCCGCTGGACGTCGAAGTGCTGGTGGTGGACAACGACCCGGCGCGCTCCGCCGAACCGCTGTGCCGCGAGATGGCGCAGGACTGGCGCTTCCCCATCCGCTACGCGGCGGAGCCGGTGCCGGGCATTCCGGCCGCCCGCAACCGCTGCCTGGACGAGACCACGGACGCCGACCTGATCGCCTTCATCGACGATGACGAGGTGGCGAGCCCCGGCTGGCTGGACTGGCTGGTGACCGCCATGGAGCGCACCGGCGCCGCCGTGGTCGCCGGCCCCGTCCTGCCGATCTACGAGAAGCGCCCCCCCGACTGGCTGACCAAGGGCCGCTTCCACGACCTGCAGCGCATGCCCACGGGCAGCGAGCCCGCCTATTGCGCCACCGGCAACGTGCTGTTCCGCCGCTCCATCCTGAAGGGCGGCGTCCGCTTCGACCCGGAGCTGAGCCTGTCCGGCGGCAGCGACGTGCTGTTCTTCGAGCAGATCCGCCGCCAGGGCCACCGCATCGTCTGGTGCGACGAGGCGACCATCGAGGAGCATGTGCCGGCCAGCCGCATGACCGCGCGCTGGATCCTGCGCCGCGCCTTCCGGCTCGGCACCTGCGTGTCGCTGACCGAGGCCAAGCTGAACGGCCAGCGCCGCACGCTGGTGAAGCGCTCCACGCTCGGCCTCGCGCACATCGCGCTGAACCTTGCTGCCCTGCCGCTGGTGCCGATGGTGATGGCCTTCGACACGAGCTGGCCGATCCGCCGTCTCCAGAAGATCTGCGTCGGCAGCGGCTATCTCTACGGCCTGATGGGCTTCCAATATCTGGAGTACAAGCGATGAAGGACGCGGACATGAAGGGCGGGGCGGCGGAAGCCCCGCCCGTCACCGTCAGCGCGGTCATCCCGACGCGCAACCGCCCGCATCTCGTGCTGAACGCCGTGGAGAGCGTGCGCGCCCAGACGATCAAGGACCTGGAGATCGTCGTCGTCGTCGACGGGCCGGACCCCGCCACCGTCGCCGCCCTGGAAGCGGTGGAGGACCGCCGCCTGCGCATCGTGCAGAACCCGGCCTCGCTCGGCCCCGCGGGGGCGCGCAACGCTGGTGTGCAGGCGGCGCTCGGCGAGTGGATCGCCTTCCTCGACGACGACGATTCCTGGGCGCCGGAGAAGCTGGAACGGCAGCTCGCCGCCGCCAAGGCGTCGGGCGCCACGCTGCCGGTGGTGTCGTGCAGCACCAGCGTCAGCATCGGCGAGCGCCGCTACGTCTGGCCGCAGCGCCGGCCGGAGCCGGGCGAGCCGATCAGCGACTATCTGATCGACCGCCGCAGCCCGCTGTCCCGCCCCGGCTATCTCGCCACCCCGACGATCATGGTGCCGCGCTCGCTGGCGCTCGCCGTGCCGATGCCGGACTACCGGCATTTCGAGGATTGGGGCTGGCTGTTCCGCGCGCTCGACCAGCCGGGGGCGGAGTTGGTGTTCGTCGACGAGCCGCTGTGCTTCGTGGAGATCGACGAGGGGCGCGCCTCGCTGCATTCGGTGGACGACTGGCGGCAAGCCTTCGAGTGGGCGCGCACGCACCGTCCGCTGATGACCGGCAACGCCTATGCCGCCTTCCTGATGACCAAGGTCGTCGGCATGGCCCGCCGCGAGGGCGACTGGAACGCCGTGCGCCGCCTGCTGGCCGAGGCGACGCGGGCGGGCGATCCGAAGATGCGGCATTACCTGATGTTCTTCGGAACCTGCGTGGTGCCGCCGTCCTTCCACCGCCGGGTGCGCGCGGCGACTCATTCGGACGCCGCGACGGCGTGAGGGCCCAGGGCGGGCGAAGTTTTGCCCCCTCCCCTGCCCTCCCCCGCTTCGCAGGGGAGGGAGAATAGTCCCCTCCCCTGCGTTAGCGGGGGAGGGTTAGGGAGGGGGCAATGACACCCCCCTCCCCTCTTCACATCACCATGGCCAGCAGCAACGGCAGCGTCAGGAACGACAGCGCCGTGGAGCCCAGAACCATCCCGGCGACCTCCTGCGGCGCGTTGTTGTAGCGCAGCGCCCAGAGGTAGTTGAACACCGCCACCGGCATGGTGCTTTCCAGCAGCACGACGCCGCGCATCGTGCCCTCCAGGCCCAGCAGTTCCACCACCGCCAGCCCGGCGGCGAAGCCGAGCAGCAGGCGCAGCGCCGACATGGCCAGCGACCGCATCATCCCCTGCATCCGCAGCCCCGCCAGGGCCACCCCCAGCGAGAACAGCATCAGCGGCACCGCGCAGTTGCCGAGCAGCGTCGTCGTATTGGTCACCCATTGCGGCGGCTGGAAGCCGGTCATCAGCACCAGCACGGCCAGCGCGACCGCGTAGATCACCGGCGTGCGCAACACCTGCTTGGCGTCCGTGCGCCCCGCCGCCAGGGCCGGGCCAATGGTGAACTGGAGGACGGCGAGCGTCGCGAAGAACAGCACGGCCAGCCCCATCCCGGTCTCCCCGAAGGCGAACAGGCAGACGGGAATGCCCATGTTGCCGCCGTTGGGAAAGCTGAGCGCCGGCAGATAGACGCGCAGCGGCAGGCGGCTGGCGAGCAGGATCGGCGTCGCCATCAGCCCGGCCAACGCCATGCAGCCGACCGAAGCCGCCGCCATGGTCAGCAGGTCGTCCCCGCCCAGCGTCAGGCGGGCCAGCGAGGAGAAGACCAGGCAGGGGGTGGAGACGTTGATCGCAAAGGTGGTGATGAAGGCGCTGTCGTACGGCAGCTTGGCGCGGCTCCAGCCGAAGCCAAGGGCGGCGATCAGGAACACCGGCACGACGACGGCGGCGATGCTGGACAGGGGGGCGAGCAGGTCCATGGTCAGCGCGCGGCCTGCTGGCTTGCCGTGTGGAACCAGCCCAGCCCGTCCTCCGTCCGGCCGCGGGGCCGGTATTCGCAGCCAATGAAGCCGCGGAAGCCGGTGCCGGCCAGAACCTCGAACAGATAGGGATAGTGCACCTCGCCGCGGTCAGGCTCCTGGCGGTCGGGCACGCCGGCGATCTGCACATGGGCGGTGAGGTCGGCGTTGCCCCGGATGCGGGTGGCGAGGTCGCCCTCGCTGATCTGGCAATGGTAGAGATCGAGCTGGAGCTTCAGGTTCGGCGCCCCCACTTCCTCGATCACCCGGCGGGCCAGCGCGGTGCCGTTCATCAGATAGCCGGGCATGTCGCGGTTGTTGATCGGCTCGATCAGTAGCGTCAACCCGGCCTCCGCGCAGGCCGCCGCGGCGTGGCGCAGATTTTCGGTGTAGATCGCCAACGCCGCATCCCGTTCCAACCCCTCCGGCGGGATGCCGGCCATGCAGTGCAGCAGACGGTTGCCCAGCACCTTGGCGTAGGCGATGGCCGTCGCAACGCCCTCGCGGAATTCCGCCTCGCGGCCCGGCAGGCTGGCGATGCCGCGCTCCCCCGCCGCCCAGTTGCCAGGCGGCAGGTTGAACAGTGCCTGGGTCAGCCCATGGGCGTCCAGCGCCGCCTTGATCCGCTCCGCCGGGGTATCGTAGGGGAAGAGGAACTCCACCGCGTCGAAGCCGGCCTCCGCCGCGGCGCCGAATCGCTCCAGGAAGGACCGCTCAGTGAACATCATGGACAGGTTGGCGGCGAACCTCATGGTGTCCGTCCCCTTGTTCTTATCGGCATAATCCCCTCCCGCATCGTCTGGGCCGCCGTGGCGGCCGGTTGCTCCGACAATGCAGCAGGCGAACGGTCCGGACAATCGCCGGCCTATGCCGCACACGCTTGTCAGGTGACCGCCCATACCGGTTGCACGATATTGCGGGGGACACGCACAGTGCACGGCCCTTGCTGCAGCCGGACCCGACGGATGATGAAGCGACTTGCCGCCACCGCCCTGACCTTTCTTCTGGCCGCCCTGGGTGGCGGGCTGTTCGCCTTGGCGGGGCTGCCCGCGGCGTGGCTGATGGGGGCAATGACCGCGGTGGCCGGCGGGGCGCTCGGCGGGTTGAAACTGCGCCTGCCCTCCCCGCTCGGCACCGCCGCCTTCATCCTGCTGGGCATCTCCATGGGCGCCGGGGTGACGCCCGACACGCTGCACCAGATGGCCTCCTGGCCGCTCAGCATGGCGCTCCTCGCTGGGTCGGTGATGGCTTGCCTGTACGCCTGCTCGGCGTGGCTGGAGCGGGTGCACCGCTGGGACCCGGCGACCGCGCGCTACGCCGCCGTTCCCGGCGCGCTGGGCGCGGTGCTGGTGCTGGCGGCGGAGAGCCGGGCCGATCTGCCGCGGGTGGCGCTGGCACAAAGCCTGCGGCTGTTCGTCTTGGTTGCCGCCATGCCCTGGCTGTTGGACCTGGTGTCGTCCACGCCGGGTCTGCCGCCCCGCCCTGCCCTCTCCGACCCGGCGGGCGCGCTGCCCGAGCTGGCGGTGCTGGTCGGGGTCAGCGCCCTGGCGGGCCTGCTGTTCCAACGGCTGCGCGTGCCCGGCGGCGTGCTGCTCGGCGCCATGCTGGGAAGTGCAGTGCTGCATGGCAGCGGCCTCGTGGACCACCGCTTGCCGGGCTGGCTGCTTAACGCAGGCTTCGTGGTGACGGGGGCGATGATCGGGTCGCGCTTCGCCGGGGTCACGCTGGCGTCCCTGCGGGCGGCGCTGCGCCCGTCGCTGGAAAGCGTGGCGCTGGCGCTCGCCCTGTCCTCGGCCTTCGCCTGGGCGGGGGCGTGGATGCTCGGCCTCCCCTTCGGTCAGCTCTGGCTCGCCTACGCGCCGGGCGGGGTGGAGGCGATGACCATCGTGGCCTTCGTGCTCGGCCTCGACACCGCCTTCGTCGGCACGCACCACGTGGTGCGCTTCGCCGGGCTGGGCTTCCTGGCCCGCTGGTGGCAGCCCCGCCGCGGCTGAGCGGGCGCCTTACAGCCCGTCGAAGAGAAGCTGCGCCGGCGGTTCGGCCTTGCGCTTTTTCTTCTTCTCCTTGGGGGCCGGTTCCGCGTCCTTGGACGCCTGTTGCGCGGCCGGCTTGTCCTGCGCCGCCTTCTGCTCGGCCGCCGCATCCTGGGCGTCCGGATTCAGAGCCATCTCAACCCGTTCTAGAGGAGCCGGTTCGGGCGCGGGCGCTTGCGGGGTCGCCGCGACCGGCTCAGGGGTGTGCGCCGGTTCTTCCGCAGCCAGAGCTTCAACGGGCGGCGCGTCCTCCGCCGCAGCCTCCTGGACCGATTCCACGTCCGCGTCCCGGTCCGGCTTGGCCGCCTTCTTCTTCTTCGGACGGGCCGGGCGCGGTTCGATGCCCACCCCGTCCTTGACGCGGGCCTTGGCCTTGTCGCGGGCGACCGCCTCCGGAGCGTTGGGATCGTCGTTCAGCCACTTGCCGCGCTTGATGACCTCGTTCACGCGGCCCTGGTTGACGCTGAGCTGGAACGCGATCTCCTGCTGCGTCATGTCGGTGGTGCGGTGAAGCTCCAGAATCTGCGCGGCAAGTTCCGGGGTCATCTTCTTGCCGACGACGCGCCGCGCCGGGCGAATCGACCGCTGGGCCTTGTCACGCTCGCGCAGCTTGCCCAGGATCTCCAGGGCCTCCGTGTTGCCCGCCGTCTTCAAGGCTTCTTCGAATTCCTTGAGCGTCGCCACCCGTTCCTCCTGCCACCATCCACCCGCGGCGACGCCATCGCATCGCCGGCCCATAAGACTGACTATACATGGAATCGCGCGGGCGGTTGAGAAGCCTCTTTCCCCGATATCCACACAATGGCACGGCCGGGTTGGAGGCGGCGATGCGACGCTATTAGACGTCTAATCGCCGAGGGGCATCATTCGCCGGGGTACTGCTTCTCCTTCAGGAGACGCGCAAGGTGGGCGGCGTTGCGCGCGGCCATGGCGGAGGTGGAGACCACCTTGTCGGGCACCTTGCCCAGGTCCTGGAAGTCGGTCTTCTGCATCGCTTCCCCCACCCAGTAGCAGACGGCATTGGCGGCGAGCGTGAAGCCGACGTCGTTCAATGCCTGGAACAGCTCCGCCGAGACATGGTGGGCGCCGTCCTCGTTGCCGACGACAGCGACCAGCGCGACCTTGCCGTAGGACACCATGCGGCCCTGGCCGTCCGTCTCGCCCAGAAAGGCATCCATGCGCTCCAGAACCCGTTTGCACACGCTGGACGGCTGGCCCATCCAGATCGGCGTGCCGAGGATGAGGATGTCCGCCTCCAGCACTTGGCGGCGCAGGTCCGGCCAAGCATCGCCCGCCCCCTCGTCCGAAGTGACACCGGGTTTCACGTCATGGTCGGCGACGCGGATCGGCTCCCCCACCTCCACTCCCAGGGCCGCCAGATCCTTCTGGAGCAGGCCGATCATCGCGTCGGTCGAAGACGGCTTTCCCGACGGCTTCAAGGTGCAGTTCAGCGCAAAGGCTTTGATCGGCATGCTGTGTTCCCGGTCCATTCCAATCCGCATCGGTGGTGATCGGAGGCAACATCCCGCCCTGTGAAACGTTGCGGCTCTCGCAACACAGCCACCGAATTGCCCCGGCACAGCCCATCCGCCATCGGATAGGATGCGGCGGACAGAACCACAAAGGAGGAACAGAAATGCCGATCATGACCGTCCGACCCCTGTGCCTTGCCACGGCGCTGGCCGGGTCCCTGGCGCTGGCCGGATGCGCCGGAAATTCGACGGGGCTCGGGCTGAACCTCGTCTCGCAGGAGCAGCTCGTCGAACTCGGCCAGCAGGACTGGCAACGCCTGATCCAGTCGACCCCGGCCACCACCAACGCCAGCTATCAGCGCCGCGCCGAGCAAATCTCGGCCCGCCTGCTGCGCGCCGCCTCGCTCGACCCCGCCGGTTGGGAGGTGCGCGTGTTCCAGGGCAAGGAAGCCAACGCCTTCGCCCTGCCCGGCCAGAAGATCGGCGTCTATGAGGGGCTGTTCCAGTACGCCAAGACCGACGCGCAGCTCGCCGCCGTCATCGGCCACGAGATCGCCCACAATCTGGAGGGCCACGCCGCCGAGCGGGTGAGCACCCAGATGGCCACCGACGCCGGCACCAGCATCCTGGGGGCCGTGGCCGGGGCGAGCGGGGTCGGCGGCAGCGAGATGATCGCCGCGGCCCTGGGCACCGGCGCGCAGTACGGACTGCTGCTGCCCTATTCCCGCAACCAGGAGCTGGCGGCCGACCGCGCCGGCCTGCTGATGATGGCCCGCGCCGGCTACGACCCGCAGGCGGCCATCGAGCTGTGGCAGAACATGAAGCAGGCGGGGGCCGAGCAGCCCACCTTCATGTCCACCCACCCCGGCACGGCGGACCGCATCGCCGCGCTGCAAAAGCTGATGCCCGAGGCGAAGGCGGCCTACAAGCCGAGCTGACCGGAGCGGCGGGGGCGCGCATCGTGCCTCCGCCGTGTCTTTTCCCGCGAGAAAATTTTCTCGCGGAATGTTGACTCCTCTGCCCTACCCTGGAGTCAACATTCCGGCTTGACCGGACTTCGGCGCCGCGCAAAAGTGGCCGCGGGGCAAGGCAGGGGAATGAACCATGCGCGGCGAGGACATCAAGGCGTTCCGGGAAGGCCGGACGCTGAACCAGCCGGATTTCGCGGCTTGGCTGAACGAAAAACTCGGCCGGAAATACGACAAGGCCAAGATCTCGCGCTGGGAGAACGGCAGCGAGAAGATCCCGGCCCCGGTCATCTCCCTGCTGCTGCAGGAGAAGATCGGCACGGTGACGCAGCATGGCCCGGCGCTGATCTGCGCCGCGGCCAACCGCAAGGGCGGCGTGGGCAAGACGGCCTTCACCGTCAACACCGCCACCCTGCTCGCCCGGCACTTCAAGGTTCTGCTGATCGACGCGGACCCCCAGGCCAACGCCACCATCCATCTTGGAATCAACTCCATCGAGCGCGAGCGTGAGGAGAAAACCCTCTACTACGCGCTGAAGGCGTCCGTGGAGGCGCTGAAGGTGCAGGGGAAAAGCTTCGACCTCAGCGACTACATCGTGACCACGGAGAGCGGGCTCGACGTCATCGCCAGCGGCATGCGGCTGGGCGACGCGGAGGCGGAGCTGCAAAGCCAGTCCTCGGGGGATTGCGCGCTTCGGGAATGCCTCGACGGCGGAGCACGGCAGAGCTACGATTTCATCTTCGTCGACACCCCGCCGCATTTCGGCATGCTGGCGCGCAACGCGCTGACCGCCGCCAACACCGTCGCCATTCCCTGCCAGACGGAGATGCTGAGCGTCGCCGGCGTGGAGTTCCTGCTGGAGAACCTGGACATGATCCGCCGCCGGGCCAACCCGGGGGTCAGCGTTCTCGGCATCCTGCCGACGATGTTCAACGCGCGTCTGACCCAGGACCAGGCGTCGCTGGACGACATCCGCAACCTGTTCGGCCCGAAGCTGCGCGTCTTCGGCCCGATCCCGCGGGCGACCGTCTACGCCCAGGCGGTGGCCGCCGGGCGCGCCGCTCTGGAGGCGGTGCCGGACGCGCCGGGCTACGAGGTCTATCAGGCCGTCGCCGACGCGCTGATCCAGGAACGTGCCCGCATGCCGGAGGTGATGGCCCATGTCGCGTAAACTGGCCCGGACGAACACCGGCGTGCTGACCACCGCGGCGGCCGAGCGGCAGGCCCGCGAGGACGGGCAGGGCTTCAACCGCCGTGGCCCGGTCGTCGTGGAGATCGACGTCGGCCGCATCGTCACCAACCCCGACCAGCCCCGCCGCCATTTCGACGAGGCGGACATGGAGGCGTTGAAATCCTCCATCGCGCAGCATGGGCTGGCGCAGCCGGTCGGCGTGCAGCAGTTGGGCGACGGCCGCTTCCAGCTCGTCTTCGGGGAACGGCGATTCCGCGCCGTGCGGGCGCTCGGCCACCCGACCATCTATGCCATCACCGTCACCGGCGCATCGGACGAGCTGGCGCTGATCGAGAACGTCGTCCGCGCCGACCTGTCGCCTTTCGAAGAGGGTGACGCCTACGCCCGGCTGATGGAACGCCACGGCTACCGGCAGGAGGATGTCGGGCGGATCGTCGGCAAGGACCGGGTGGACATTTCGCGCGCGCTGCTCATCAGCCGCCTGCCGCAGCGCATCCGCGACGAGTATCCGTCGCACCGCCCGGCGCGCTACCGGCTGGTGGAGATCGCCCGGCTGAAAGGGGAGGGCGAACAGCTGCGCGGCTGGGACGCGCTGGTCATGGAGATGAGCCGGCGGTCCGCCGACGAGGACGCTCCGGCGCCAGCAGCGGCAAAGCCCCGTTCCAACGCCGTGCCCACCGGCAGCGCCCTGCCGAAGCCGCTGGCCAAGGCGGTGTTCGGGGCTCGTCAGACCGTCGCCAGCGTCCGTGAACAGGGCTTGGCCCTGGCGGACATCGACCGGGAGACGCTCCGCGCGATCCGCGACGACATCGACGCGATCCTGAACGCTGGTCCGAATGCCGGGAAGGGCAGGGGAGGGGAGTGAGAGGAACCGGCTCCGCGAGAAAATTTTCTCGCGGAGCCCTGGCTTCCGGTGCGGTTCAGCGGCTTGCCAAAACCACCGGCCCGGCTGGGCTCCGGGCGCTGTCCAACGATTGCAGCAGGTTCGTGCGGGCCATCACCAGCAGCAGGTCCGTCTGGGTCACCACCCCCAGCAGTCCGCCGCTCCCATCCACGATGGCGACCTCGTGCGTGCTCTCGTCCGACAGTGGGCCGAGCAGGCGGAAGGCCGGGGTTTCCGGGCCAGCGGTCACCGGCGGGGCCATCACCGAGGCCACCGTCGCGGCGCTCCCGACCAGATGCTGGTGCCCGACCAGACCAACCACCACGTTGCGCCGATCGACCACCGGCAGAGTGCG
Source organism: Azospirillum brasilense (assembly GCF_001315015.1). NCBI lineage: Bacteria > Pseudomonadati > Pseudomonadota > Alphaproteobacteria > Rhodospirillales > Azospirillaceae > Azospirillum > Azospirillum brasilense. The sequence continues at coordinate 756,520 of NZ_CP012916.1, forward strand.
GAAGCTGTGCTCGATCAGGAGGGCGCGGGCCATCTCGGGATGGGCCTCCGCGCTGACCGTCACCACGTCGCGGGACATGATATCGCCACAGGTGATCCCACCGTGCATCCGCTCCATGGCGTGAAGCTCCGCCTTCTCCAAGAGGGCGCTCAGATCGTCGCGGTTGACGTCCAGCGCCTCCCCCAGCTCGCGGATGGCCTCGTCCATGTCGTCGGCGGTCAGACCGGCGCGCATTCGGGCGGGTGGATCGGCGGTTCCGTGGCTGTTGGCCGGCTTGGGCGACGCCCGATGCGGGTAGGAATGGCCGGAGAAGCGGTGAAACGTCCAACCCGCCAGCACCAGAAGGATGGAATTGACGGCCACCGGGTAGAACACGAATTGCATCCCCGACGCCGCGATCGCCGGGCCGCCGATCACCGCGGTCAGCGCGGCGGCGCCGCCCGGCGGGTGCAGGCAGCGCGTCATGGACATGGTCGCGATGGCCAGCGCCACCGCAACGCCGCCGGCCAGCATCGGGTCGGGGATCAGCGCCGCCACCATCACACCGACCAGCGCCGACAGGGTGTTGCCGCCAATGATCGACCAAGGCTGGGCCAGCGGGCTGGCCGGCACCGCGAACAGCAGGACCGCCGACGCTCCCATCGGCGCCACCAGGGCCGGCGCGCTGGTGATGTGGGTCAGCAGGTTGTGACAGAGCAGGCCCGTCGCGGCGAGGCCGAGCATGGCCCCGCAGCAGGCGATCAGCCGGTCCTTCAGGTTCGCACCGGGCAGGATGGGCCTGAACAAGGCAAGGCGGCGACGGTTTTCACGCTTCTTCAGCAGAATGATTTTCCAGCGGCGCAGCAGGAGCCGTATCTCGCGATGCATTCGGCCCGGTCCCTCCCAAGGTTTCGGCGTGCGGCGGCAGGATAGAACCTCAAGCTAAGTTGAGGTCAAACGGAAAGTGCCGGACCGCCTTACCGTTTCCGCGCGGTGTTGCCGCCATCGGACAGGAAGCCGGGAGCGGGCGCCTTGACCGGGGGCAAGGGGGAGATCCCGTCCAGCGCCTCCTTCAGCCCCAGCACGCGCTCCACCGAGGCCGTCCACTGGGCGACGGTCGCCAGATTGTCGATGGGCCAGGACAGCGCCGCGACGGCTTGCTGGAAAGCCTGCGCGGTCTGCATCATCACCCCCAGCGTTATAGCCCCGGCGACGTAGCGGGGTGCCACCACCAGAATGGGAAAAACCGCGGACAACACCGAATAAGACGCGCCGAAAGCCATCACGCGGACCAGCGCGCCGGTCTGCCCTTCCCAGCCGCGGCGCACCCCGTCGAACAGCAGGGACGTGCGGCCGCGCTCCACGGCCTCGCCATGCTGCCGGGCGATGATCGACGCGTTCTCCCGAACCCGCGCCAGCCCGAAGCGGAAATCGGCCTCCAGCCCCTGCCGCCGCTCCGCGGCGTGGACCAGCGGCCGGGCGACGGCGATGGCGGCGGCGGTCCCGGCGGCGGAAAAGGCCAGGGCGAGAAGGAGCAGATGGCCGGGCACCGCAAGGCTCACGCCACCGAGCGTGACAGGCACGACACCGGAAAGCTGCCACAGAATGCTGGCGAAACTGACCAGAAGCAGCAGGCAATAGGTCAGCGAATGGCCGAGATCGATGGCGAGTTCGGTGACGATGCGGACGTCCTCGGCGATGCGCCCATCCGGATTGTCGTGATCGCCGGGACGGGAGGGGAGGGCCAGTTCCCGCCCGTCCGATAGCCAGTCGCCGACCAGCCGCCGGGTCAGCCAAGCCCGCCAGCCGAACTGGAGGCGCCGCTTCACCCACAAATGCGCCACGGTGACGGCGATGTTGTACAGCAGGATGCCGCCGGCCGCCGCGGCCATGACGGGCAAGCGGTCCATCGCCCGCTGCTCCAGCGCGTCGAACAGGCGCTGGCTCCACAGGTTCATCATGACCGGGACCGACACCTGTGCCGCCGTCAGGACCAGCAAGACCGTGGCCGGCAGCCATACCGGCCAGCGGTCCCAACCCGCCCAGTATCCCCCGGCCAGCCCGGCGAAGCGCCGGACGAAGCCGGAGGCGGCCCTCAGCGAAATCCCTTTCACCATGACCGACCATCCCGGCCGCCCAACCGAAACGCCCAACCGAGACCCCGATCGCTCAGGCACCTCGGTTCAGCTTAACACCCATCCGGCGGACGGGGATCGGAACAAGCGGCGATCCCTCATCCTGTCGGGTCAGGCGGCCCGGACGGTGGTGATGAAGCTGCGCACCTCGCTGCGCAGCCGCTCCGCCTCGACGGCCAGTTCCTCCGATGTGCCGTGGACATTGCTGGCCGCCTCGCCGGTCTCCGACACCGCCGTGCTGACGCCGGCGATGTTGCGCGACACCTCTTCCGTTCCTTGGGCGGCCTGGGACACGCTGCTGGCGATCTCGCGGGTCGCGGCGGCCTGCTCCTCGATGGCAGCGGCGATGGTGGTGGCGATCTCGCTCATCCGGCCGATGGTCTGGCCGATGCTGCCGATGGCCTTCTGCGCACCGCCGGTGGTCTGCTGGATCTCCTGCACCTTCGACTGAATTTCGTCGGTCGCCTTGGCGGTCTGGTTGGCCAGCGCCTTCACCTCGCCCGCCACCACCGCGAAGCCCTTGCCGGCCTCGCCGGCGCGCGCCGCCTCGATGGTCGCGTTCAGCGCCAGCAGGTTGGTCTGGGCGGCGATGCCGCTGATGATCTCCACCACCTGCCCGATCTGCTCCGCGGCGGTGACGAGGGCGCGCATGGTGCGGTCGGCGCCCTCGGCGTCGGCCACCGCCTGACCGGCGATGCGGGTAGAGATCTCCACCTGCTGGCCGATCTCGGCGATGGAGGCCGACAGCTCCTCCGTCGCGCTGGCGACGGTCTGGACATTGGCCGACGCTTCCTCGGAGGCGGAAGCGACCAGGAGCGAGCGCTCGCTGGCGTCCGCCGCTGTGCCGGACAGGGTGCTGGCGGCGTTGTGCATGCCGCCGGCGGCGCTCGCCACCGCCTCGACGATGCCCTGGACCGTCGTCTCGAAGGTGTCGGCCATGCGCATCATGGTGGCGCGGCGCTGCTCGGCGGCTTGGCGCTCGGCCTCCTCCTGGGCCTTCCGCATGCGCTCCATCTCCTCGGCGTTCGACTTGAAGACCTGGAGGGCGCGGGCCAGCGCCCCGATCTCATCCTTCCGCCAGCCCTCATCCACCTGAACCGTGCGGTCGCCTTCGGCCAGCCGGCCCATCGCCCCGGTGATGGCGCCGAGCGGGCGGGTGATGGCCCGCGAGATCATCCAGGCCAGCAGCAAACCCAGCGCCACGGCGGCGGCGGTCACCGCGGTTCCCTGCCGCTCGGCGGCGGTCACCGCGGTGGCGGCGCTGCGCTCCAGCCCTTTCAGGACCTCGGTGGAATGCTGGCGGATCGACCCGATCCTCCCATTGATCTGCGCGCCGGCTCGGGTCAGCGTGTCGGAGTTGACTCGCGCCATTTCCTCGGCGATGGCGGCGATGCGCTCGATGCCCGCGGTGTAGCGCGGCAGCTTGGCGAGCACCTCGGTGCGCTTGGCGGCGCCCGGGGAATCGGCCCAGCCCTTGGCTTCACCCTCGACATCGGCGGCCACCGACGCCAGATCCTGGCGGATGCGGACCAGATCCTCGGGCTTCGTCTCAGTCACGAAGCGGGCGACCAGCACGCGCACCAGCAGATACTGCTCGCTGACGCCCGCGGCCTGAACGGTGCGGTCCAGATTGCCGGTCTGCCGTTCGGCCGTCACCAGATCGCTCAAGGTCCGACGGATGTCGGCCCCCAGCTTGTTCACGATCTCCGCGACGATGCCGTCCCGTTCGGTGCGCAGGGCGACCAGCCGGTCGAAGCCGGTCAGGAAGTCCCGCTCCAGCCCGCGGATCTCGTCCACCGCCTGACGATCGGCCGAATCGCCGATGCCGGGGGCCGCCTTGTCCAGATGCCGGCGGAAGTCCCCGGTTGTCGCGCGGAAGCGGTTGGCAGCACCGTCCGTCCCGGAAACGAGAAACTCCGCCGCCGCCCCCAGCGCGTCGGACAGCGCGGTATCGGCCTCCCCCAGCGTCACCGTGACGTCCGACTGCGCCGCGTAGCTGCGCAGTGCTGTATCGTTCGACCGAAGGCCGCTCCAGGAAACCGCCCCCAACGTGACCAGCAGGGCCAGCGTGACCCCGAAGCCGGTGTAGACCTTGGTTGCGGTGCGCAAGTTGGCGAAAGCACGAAGGGAGGTGGTCATGATGGGATGTCCTGCCTGGGGTATTTTTTGTTCGGCGTCGGTCGCCCGCACCGGATCAAATCATTCTCAAATTCTGTACCAACTCCCAATCCCCGCGTAATTGCTGTTCCACCCAGCAAAATTCCCGAGTGGACTGCGCGGTTGTTCCTTCCCAACCGTTGCAATTTGCCAACGCGCTCCCATCCGCGTCGCAAATCGCCACGCCCGCGCCGGCAGGTTACGAATGGGAACGCCGGAACCGCCCCAATGTTGAGGGCCGATGTTGAGACCCCATGTTGAGGGAAGCGCCGCCAGAGCGCAGACTGGAATCCCGCACACGCACGGAACAACGAGAGGTCGGTCATGCCGGACAGCAAGCATTTCGCTCCGCCCGGACCCATCGGGTTTGGTGGCGCTCCGCTCGGCAACATGTTCGAGGAGGTGCCGGACGACGTGGCGGAGGCCACGCTGGCCGCCGCCTGGGACGCCGGCATCCGCTATTTCGACACGGCGCCGGAATACGGCCCCGGCATATCGGAGCACCGGTTCGGCCATGTCCTGCGCAACCGGCCGCGCGACGAGTTCGTCCTGTCCACCAAGGTCGGGCGCCTGCTGCGCGCCGATGCCAGCAAAGGCGGCCAGCACGGCCCCTTCGTGAAGGGGCTGCCCTTCCGCGTGGACTACGACTACACCGCCGACGGGGTGCGCCGCTCCATCGAGGACAGCCTGCAACGGCTGGGCATGGCACGCATTGACATCGCTTACATCCACGACTGCGCGGAGGACGCCCACGGCGACCGCTGGCTGGAGGTGTTCGACACCGCCATGACGGGCGCCGCCGTGGCGCTGACCAAGCTCCGCGAGGAAGGCGTCATCCGCGGCTGGGGCCTGGGCGTCAACCGGGTGGAGCCCTGCGTGATGGCGCTGGAACGGGCCGACCCGGACGTCTTCCTGCTGGCCGGGCGCTACAGCTTGCTGAACCAACCGGCGCTGGACACGCTGTTCCCGCGCTGCCAGGAGCGCGGCGTCCATGTGGTGGTCGGCGGCCCCTACAACTCCGGCCTGATCGCCGGGGGCAAGAATTTCGAGTACCAGGAGGCTCCGCCGGACAAGGTGGCGGCGCGCGACCGGCTGGCCGAGATCGCCAAACGGCACGGCGTGGACCTGCGGGCGGCGGCGCTGCAATTCTGCGCGGCGCACCCGGTCGTCGCCTCGGTCATTCCGGGCACCAAGAACCCGGCGCGCGTGCATGAGAATGTGGCGCTGATGAAGCAGCCGATCCCGGCGGACTTCTGGCGGGAGTTGAAACAGGCCGGCGTCCTGCCGGAGCAGGCGCCAACACCTGCCTAATCGTCCGCGTGGACGGCGGCGGCGATCCAGTGGCGGAAGCTCTGCATCGCCGCCGTCTCGGGACGGGAATGCAGGCGGGTCAGCCAGTAGCGGCCCGCCGGCACCTCGATGGCGAAGGGGCGGACCAGCCGGTCGGTGACGAGATCGTGCCCGAACAGCCGCGCCGGCAGCAGCGCCACCCCGGCGCCCATCGCCGCGGCGGCGGCGATGGTGGGGGAGGAGTCGAAGACCGGACCGCGGATGGCCGGGCAGGGCACCCCGGCCAGCGCGAACCAGCGCTGCCATTCCTCGACCCGGTAGGAGCGCAGCAGCACTTCGCGCGCGAGGTCGGCCGGGGCGGACAGCCGCTGCGCCAACGCGGGGGTGCAGAGCGGGGTCAGTGGGGCGTCGAGCAGCGGCACCGCATCCACCCCGTGCCAGGAGCCGTCGCCGAAGCGGATGGCAAAGTCCAGCCCCTCGCCGGCCAGATCGACCCGGTTGTTGTTGGTCAGGATGCGCAGGTCGACCGCCGGGTTCGCCGCGGTGAAGGCCGGCAGGCGCGGCAGCAGCCAGCCCGTGGCGAAGGTCCCCACCACCCCGACCGTCAGCACCTCGTGGTAGCGCCCGTCGGCAAAGCGGTCGAGCGTCGCGCCGATCCGCTCGAAGGCGTCCATCAGCACCGGCACCAGCGCCGCCCCCTCGTCGGTCAAAGCGAGGCCGCGCGGCAGACGGCGGAACAGGGTGACGCCGAGCCGCGCCTCCAGCGTGCGGATCTGCTGGCTGACCGCCGCCTGGCTGACGCACAGCTCCAGCCCGGCGCGGGTGAAGCTGAGATGGCGGGCCGACGCCTCGAAGGCGCGCAGCGCGTTGAGCGGAAGCTGGGGGCGGGCCATCGACAGCCATTAGTTTTTCTTGTGGCTTGTGAAAACTATCATCGTTTGTTCAAGCGCCGGGAGCTTTTTATCGTCCGCCCATCGACACGGCATGACACGAGGACACGATGATCGGACGGCGGGCTTTCCTGGCCGCGGCGGGCGGCGTGACGCTGCTGGCGGCAACCGGCGTGAAGGCGGAGAAACCCAGGACATTCGGGGACAAGAGGCTGGCCGGCGCGATCGCCGCGCTGGAAAAGCGCAGCGGCGGGCGGCTGGGCGTGGCGGTGCTCGACACCGGCACCGGGCAGAGCTTCGGCCATCGCGCGGACGAGCGCTTCGCGATGTGCAGCACCTTCAAATTTCTTTTGGCTGGCGCCATCCTGAAACAGGTGGACGAGGGGCGGGAGCGGCTGGACCGGCGCATCCCGGTGAGCAAGGCGGACATGGTCCCCTACGCGCCCTTCGTCGAAACCCGTCTCGACGGCCCACCCCCGACGGTGGCCGAACTGTGTGAGGCGACGATGACGCTCAGCGACAATGTGGCGGCGAACCTGCTGCTGCCGGCGGTGGGCGACCCCGCCGGGCTGACAGCCTTCCTGCGCACCCTGGGCGACCGGAAGACCCGGCTGGACCGCAACGAGCCGTCGCTGAACAGCGCCATCCCCGGCGACCCGCGTGACACCACTACGCCCGCGGCGATGGTCCACAGCATGGAGCGGCTGATGCTGGGCGACGCGCTGACTCCGGCATCGCGCGACCAGCTCATCGCCTGGATGGTCGCCAACCGGACCGGCGACAAGCGCCTGCGCGCCGGGTTGCCGAAGGGCTGGCGCGTCGGCGACAAGACCGGAACCGGCGTGCGCGGGACGGCCAACGACATCGGCATCGTCTGGCCGGAGGGCAGGGCGCCGCTGCTGATCGCCAGCTACCTGACCGAGACTCCCGACAGCTTCAAGGAACGGGACGCCATCCACGCCGGCGTGGCCCGCGCGGTCGCCGACGCCCTCAAGGGCTGATCGCATTTGAAATCCCCTCTCCCCTCTGGGGAGAGGGCTGTGAAGGTCAAAGGCGATTGCCTTGACTAACCAGCCCCTGCGGCATGTCGTCACTGGGGTTTACCCTAAGAAGTGTAGGGATGCCCCCAATGGGCGTGGGGGCAGGGCGCCGGTACCCTTCGCACCATAGGGCCGCGGTTCGTCGCGGCCGAAGGAATCAGGTGCGAAGAGGCCTGCCATGGACCGATCAAGGCGCAACTTCTGCCTCGGCGCCGGTGCCGCGACCATCGGGGCCGCGACGGTGGCTGCGATGCCCGCCGCCGCAGCAGCCCCCGGCGCTGCGTCGCTCCGCCGGGACGGCGATCCGGCGCACCGCTGGGCGATGGTGGTGGACGTGGGCAAATGCGTGGGCTGCCAGGCCTGCACGGTCGCCTGCATCATGGAGAACGACGTCCCGGAAAACAGCTTCCGCACCATCGTCTCCACCTATGAGGTGACCGAGCAGGGCAAGGCCGGCAGCTACATGCTGCCGCGCCTGTGCAACCATTGCGAGGACCCGCCCTGCATCCCCGTCTGCCCGACCGGCGCGACCTTCCAGCGCCGGGACGGCATCGTCGTGGTGGACAACACCGTCTGCGTCGGCTGCGCCTATTGCGTCCAAGCCTGCCCCTACGACGCGCGCTTCATCAACCACGAGACCCAGACCGCCGACAAATGCACCTTCTGCGTCCACCGCGTGGAGGCCGGGCTGCTGCCCGCCTGCGTCGAGACCTGCGTCGGCGGCGCCCGCGTCTTCGGTGACCTGAACGACCCGGACAGCGCCGTCGCCACCCTGGTCCGCGAGGAGAACCCCAAGGTTCTGAAGCCGGAGCAGGGGACCCAGCCGCGCGTCTTCTACCTCGGCCTCGATCCCCGCTTCCAAGGGAAGGTCGACGGCACGCCGACTCTCTGGCGGCCCTCCGCGCAGCCGCACGCCCAAAAGGAGCACGCGTGATGGACAACCACATCGTCGAGGTCATCAACGTGACCCGCGAGGTCGCGTGGCTTCCCTGGGCCGTGCAGTATTTCTTCCTGATCGGCCTGTCGGTCGGCGGCCTGCTGCTCAGCCTGCCCGGCTACGCCTTCGCCCGCGAGGACTGGCGCGCGCTGGGGCGCACCGCTTTGCTGGTGGCGCTGACCTGCGGGCTGGCCGCCCCGGTGGCGCTGCTGTCGGACCTGCACCAGCCCGGCCGTTTCTGGCACTTCTACGTCGTGCTGCGGCCGACCTCCTGGATGTGGTGGGGCTCGGTCTTCATCCCCCTCTACGTCACCGGCCTGCTGGTCTACGGCTGGGCGTGCTTCCGCGAGGAGTTGCAGGCGCATGGTCGGGTGGACAGCCGACTTGCCGCGCTCTACCGGCTGGCGTCGCTGGGCGGCGGGCGCAACGACGCGCTGATCCGCGCCGCCGGCTTGTTCGCCCTGGCCGGCGCGCTGCTGGTGGCCCTCTACACCGGGGCGGAGGTCGCGGTGGTCAAGGCGCGTCCGCTGTGGCACACGCCCTTCCTGCCCGTGCAGTTCCTGTTGACCGCGCTGGCCGGCGCCGCCGGTCTGGTGCTGGTGCTGAACCGCTTCGCCGCCGGCAACGACCGCGCGGTGGAGGTGCGGGCCAACCGGCTGCTCGCCGGCGTCCTGGGCGGGGTCATGCTGGTCGGCGCGCTGTGGCTGGCGCTGGGCTTGTTCGGGCTGGACGCCACCCACGCGGAGGCGCTGGGCAGCGTCGCCGGGTCGGAGGCGTGGCGCGTCACCGCCGTCTGGGCCGTCGCCGCCACCGCGCTGCCCTTCGCCATCGCCGTCGCCAAGCCCGCCGGGACGGGGCTGCTGACCGGGCTGATCGCCCTGCACGGCGCCTGGATGTTCCGCTGGACTGTGTTCATCGGCGGCCAGACCGTGCCGAAGACCGGCGCCGGCTTCTACGACTACGCGCTGCCCGCCGGTCCGGAGGGGCTGCTGGGGATCGTCGGAACGGCCGGACTCTGGCTGTTCCTGCTGATCGCCCTCACCGCCATCCTGCCTTCCCCGCGCCGCCCGGCGCCCGCTCCGGCCCGCGCCCCCCAGGCGCCCGCCGGAACCGTAGCCGCCGCCGAGTGAACGGAGCACCCATCATGTCGATTTCCCGTCGCCTCCTTCTGAAGACCAGCTCCGCGGGCGGCGCCCTCGCCGCCTTCGCGGGTGGCTTCTCCGACACCGGGCGCAAGCTCGTGAAGGGCGCCTGGGCCGGGGACAAGCCCGACCACGCCATTTCCGGCAACGCCCCGGCCCCCGAATTCCGCGTCGATCCGGCGACCGGCGACCTCACCCCGACGCCGGGCCAGATCGTCGCCAACGTCGCCTGCCTCGGCTGCACCACCCTGTGCGGCGTCCGCGTCCGGGTGGATGTCGAGAAAAACAAGGTGCTGCGCGTCGCCGGCAACCCCTACAGCCCGCTGTCCACCGATCCCTTCCTGCCCTACGGCACGCCGATCAAGGAGAGCTTCAAGTCGCTGTCGCGGCTGGACGAGAAGGGGTTGAAGGGCCGCTCGACCGCCTGCGGCCGGGGCAACGCGGCGCTGGAGATGCTGACCTCGCCCTTCCGCGTCGCCACGCCGATGAAGCGGGTCGGACCGCGCGGCTCCGGCCGCTGGGAACCCATCGCCTTCGACCGGCTGGTCGAGGAGATCGCCGAGGGCGGCGACCTGTTCGGCGAAGGCCCGGTGCCCGGCCTGCGGGCGCTGCGCGACCTGAAGACGCCCATCGACCCGGCCGCACCCGAGTTGGGGCCGAAGGTCAACCAAGTGGCCCTGCTGTCCTCCGTCAACGATGGGCGCGACCCCTTCGTGCGTCGCTTCTTCAACCAGGCGCTGGGGACGATCAACTATGTCGGACACGGCTCCTATTGCGGCGGCGCCTACCGGTCCGGCTCCGGGGCGGTGTTCGGCGACGCCAAGAAGATGCCGCACGCCAAGCCCGACCTGCAAAACGCCGAGTTCGTGCTGTTCATCGGCACCGCCCCGTCGAACGCCGGCAACCCGTTCAAGCGGCAGGCCATGCTGCTCGCCAAGGGGCGGACGGACGGCGTTCTGAACTACGTCGTCGTCGATCCGGTGCTGACCAACGCCGACAACCGCGCGGCGGCGGAGCGGTCCAACTGGATTCCCATCCGGCCCGGCACCGACGGCGCTTTGGTCATGGGCATGATGCGCTGGATGTTCGAGAATGGGCGCATCGACACCAACTATCTCGCCCAGCCCAACGGCACGGCGGCGGAGGCGGCGGGCGAGGCCGGCTGGTGCAACGCCACCCATCTGGTGATCCAGCAGGCGGGCCATCCGCGCGACGGGCGGATGCTGCGCGCCTCCGACCTCGGCTGGGTGACGCTGGACGAGAAGGAGCGCTACGGCGCCAAGGACGCCTTCGTCGTGCTCGACCCCGCCGGCACGCCGGTGGCCCACGACGCGCTGACGGGGCCGGCCACGCTGTTCCACGGCGGGACGGTGGAGACCCCGGCGGGCGACGTCGCGGTGAAGACCAGCCTGACCCTGCTGCGCGAGCAGGCGATGCGGCTCGACCTCGCCGGCTACGCCGACGCCTGCGGCATCCCCGCCGACGTCATCGCCGGTCTGGCGCGGGAGTTCACCAGCCACGGCAAGAAGGCCGCCGCCAACACCCACGGCGGCATGATGGCCGGCAACGGCTTCTACAACGCCTTCGGGGTGGTGACGCTGAACACGCTGATCGGCAACCTCAACTGGAAGGGCGGCACCATCGTCGGCGGCGGGCGCTTCCCGGACGAGCAGGACGGCCCGCGCTACAAGCTGGCGAGCTTCCCCGGGCAGGTGAAGCCCTCCGGCACCGCCATCAGCCGCCCCGTCCCCTACGAGAAATCCAGCGAATTCAAGGCGAAGAAGGAGGCGGGCAAGCCCTATCCAGCCAAGGCGCCCTGGTACCCGAACGCCCCGCAGCTCACCACCGAGTATCTGACCAGCGGCGTGGTGGACGGCTACCCGTACCCGCTGAATGCCCTGTTCCTGTGGAACAGCAACCCGGTCTACGGCATCCCCGGCGTCCGCGCCCAGGTGGAGGCGACGCTGCGCGACCCGAAGGCGCTGCCGCTGATCGTCGCCATCGACCCCTTCATCAACGAATCCACGGCCTTCGCCGACTACATCATCCCCGACACCGTGCTGTACGAGACCTGGGGCTGGGCATCCCCCTGGGCGGGCGTGCCGACCAAGACCTCGACGGCGCGCTGGCCGGTGGTGACGCCGCGCACCGAACCGCTGCCGGACGGCCGGCACGTCCAGATGGAGACCTTCCTGATCGCGCTCGCGAAGCGGCTGGGGCTGCCCGGCTTCGGCCCGGACGCCATCGCCGACATGGACGGGAACACCCACCCGCTGGAGCGGCCGGAGGACTGGTATCTGCGCGGCGGCGCCAACATCGCGTGGCTGGGCAAGCAGCCGGTGCCCGACGCCACGGACGAGGACATCGCCCTGTCCGGCGTCGCCCGCGTTCTGCCGGCGCTCCAGGCGGTTCTGAAGGAGGAGGAGTGGCGCAAGGTCGCCTTCATCCTGGCGCGCGGCGGGCGCTACCAGAACCAGGCGGAGGGGTTCGAGGGCGACAAGGCCACACACCGCTTCAAGAACGGATTGCTGGTCTACAACGAGGCGGTCGGCGCGGCCAAGAGCAGCGTCACCGGCAAGCGCTGGACCGGCACCGCCGCCTGGACGCCCCCGGCCTTCGCCGACGGCACGCCGATGCGGCAGGTGCACACGGCGGAGGACTGGCCCTTCCAGCTCATCAGCTCGAAATCGGTTCTGGTCAGCGCCTACACCATCGCGGCCAGCCGCCTGCGCCACCTGCACCCGGAGAACCCGGTGGGCATCAACGCGGAGGACGCGCGGCGGCTGGGCATCGCCACCGGCGACCGCATCCGCATCGCCACGCCGGGCGGGTCGGAGCTGGCGACCGCCATCGTCCGGCACGGCGTGATGCCCGGCGTGCTCGCCGTCGAGCACGGCTTCGGCCACAAGGAGTTCGGCGCGCGGCCGCACGTCATCGGCGGCCACAGCCAGCCGGTGGTGCCGGAGATCGGGGCGGGGGTGAACATCAACGACCTCGGCCTGCACGACCCGACCCGTCCGGGCGCCTCGGTCTGGGTCGATCCCATCGCCGGAACGGCGGTGCGCCAGGGCCTTCCCGCCAAGCTGGAGCGGGTGGCCGCGGCGGCGTGAGGCGGCCAGCACCACCGCCTCCAAAATCCCCTCTCCCCTCCGGGGAGAGGGTCAGGGTGAGGGGGTTGCGCGTGTTGGTGTGTTCGGCAAAAGCGCATCCCCCTCACCGGCCCTGCTGGCCACCCTCTCCCCAGAGGGGAGAGGGTTACGTCATACCATCACATGTCGAGTTCCGGCATCCGCCAGTTCCCGCCCAGATCGGCGTTGCGCAGCAGAAGGAACAGCTCGTCCTGCGAGCGGGTGACGGCGGTGTAGAGCCAGCGCCATTTGTGCTCGCGGAAGGCGGCGGAATCGTCGAGCACGGTGACCGAAGGAAACTCCGACCCCTGGGCGGAATGGCAGGTGATCATCCAGGCCCAATCGAACTGCTGCACGTCGCGCTCCACCCGCGGCGCCTTGGTCTCGCCGCTGTAGTGGGCCTGGAACATCCAGGGATGGACCATCAGCTTGCTGCGGGGCTTCACCTCGTCCTCCATATGGACGCCGAGCGACCACAGCCCGTCCTGGCGGCCGCGCCCCTCGGCCGCCGGGCGGGTCAGCGTGCCGATCATGCCGTTGAACAACCCTTCCTCGCGGTCGTTGCGGCGGCAGATCACCCGCTCGCCGGCCTGGGGCATCACCGTATCGAAGCCGTGGCGGCTGCGGATGCGCCGGGTGAAGTCGGTGCGCACGCGGTGGGTGCCGCAGATGGTCTGGGTGTCCACCCGCAGGGCCAGCGGCTCGGTCACCCGGTTCAGCGGCAGGACGTGGGCGTTCCCGGCGGTGCCGAAGCGGCGCGGCAGCTCCTGCCGGCGCAGCAGATGGGCGAGCCGGATCACCGGGCTCTCCCGCGCCGTGCGGTGCGGCTCGACCAGCCGGAAATCCGGCTCGCCCTTGGTCAGCGTGCCCTGGCCGGTCACCGGGGGGAGCTGGTAGTCGTCGGCGATCATCAGGATCTTCTTGCCGGAGCGCAGCAGGTCGCCCGCCACGTCGTCCCCGACCATCGAGCCCTCGTCGCAGACGATCAGGTCGGCCTCGGCGAACTTGCCCTCCGACTTGCGGGCGAAGAACAGTTCGCCGGTGTCGTCGTCCTGCCGCGGCGCGTAGATCAGCGAATGCAGCGTCGCCGCCCGGTCGATGCCCTTGCGGCGCAGCACCTGCGCCGCCTTGCCGGTGGGCGCCCCGACCACGAAATTCTCCAGGTTGCGGCGGTCCTGGAGATGATCCAGCGCGAAGACGGTGGTCTTGGTCTTGCCGGTCCCGGCCTCGCCGGCCAGCCAGAACATCTGGGGGGCCGCGGGGTCGGCGTACCAGGCGTCGATGGCCTGGATCGCCCGGAACTGCTCGTCGGTCGGGGTGTCGGTGGTGCTGGGCATGGAGCGCGGGGAGGGGGGCTGCCGGGCGGGCCACAATAGCCCGCCGGGCCGCCCGCGGCCAAGCCTTACGGCTCCGCCCGAAACGGTCCGCTGATGAGGCGGCGCAGGCCGGCGAACAGGGTCAGCCCGCCCGACACCACCCCGACATAGACGAACAGCGCATCATGCCCGAACCATTCCATGGCCGCCGTCGCCAGCAGCGGCCCGAGTGCGGCCCCCAGCGCCCAGGCGAGCAGCAGCGCGCTGGCCAGCGGCACCGTCTCCTCCACCGTCACATGGTCGTTGGCGTGGGCCACGCAGATCGCGTAGAGCGACAGGGCGGCGCTGCCCCACAAGGTGAACAGGCCGAGCAGGACGGTCTGCGGCGCCGCCCCGCCGGGCGGGTTGGCGAAGGCGGCGATCAGGAAGGCGGCGAGCGTCGCCACGGCGGACACCGCGAAGATCACCAGCCGCCGGTCGTGTCGGTCGGAGACGCGGCCGATCGGCCATTGCAGCACCACGCTGCCGACTTGGATGCCCGACATGATCAGCGCGACCCCGGCGGCGGGCAGGGCCAGCCCGGCGAGCCAGGCCGGGCCGATGCCGGTGACCGCGGTGTTGCACAAGCCCACCGTCAGGCAGCCGGCGAAGGCCACCGGCGCCCGCCGCACATACTGCCAGGGCGAGGGCGCCGGCCCCTTCGGCGCGGCGCTGGCCGGCGGGCGGATCACCGCAACCGGAACCAGCGACAGGCCATAGCAGCCCGCCGCCAGGACGGTGAGCCACAGGGCCGACAGGTTCGGGCTGGCGAGCAGCATCTGGCCGCCGATCACCGCCACCTTGCAGGCGATCATGTAGAGGGAGAAGACGCTGCCCCGCGATCCCGGCGGGGACAGGGTGGCCAGACCGCTTTCCGCGACGGTGAGCATCCCGACATAGGACACCCCCATCAGCAGCCGCAGCCCGACCCAGGCCTGGGCGTCCGGCAGCAGGTTCAGCAGCAGCGTGGCGGCGGCGGCGAGCAGCCCGAAGGCGGCGAAGGACCACACCCCGCCCACCCGGCGAATCATCCAGGGGGCGGCCCAGCAGCCCAGCACGAAACCGACCGAATAGGCCGACGCCACCGCCCCGACGACCAGCGGCGGGGCCGCCGCCTCGGCGAGGCGGAGCGGCAGCAGGATCTGCAGGATGCCATTGGCGACCTGGATGACGCAGACGCCGAGGATCAGCGCGGCCAGCACCGTCAGAGGCGAGGCCGGAGGCCGATGGGTGGTGTGGGGCAAGATCGCGGGAAGGTCAGTGGTTGCCGGGAAGGGCGTCCAGCGGATCGTCCGCCGCCGGCTGCGGGCGGGCGCCGGCCAGATGGCCGTCCACCAGCGCGCGCAGGAAGCCGCGGGTGCGCTCCTGGGTCGGGTTGGTGAAGATCTGCTCCGGCGAACCGGACTCGACGATGCGCCCGTCGGCCATGACGACGACGGTGTCGGCGACCTCGCGGGCGAAGCCCATCTCGTGGGTCACCACCATCATGGTCATGCCTTCCTCGGCCAGCGTCTTCATGACCTGGAGCACCTCGCCGACCAGTTCGGGGTCGAGGGCGGAGGTCGGCTCGTCGAACAGCATCACCTTCGGCTTCATGGCGAGCGCGCGGGCGATGGCGGCGCGCTGCTTCTGACCGCCCGACAGGGTGGACGGATAGACATCGGCCTTGTCGTCCAGCCCCACCTTGCGCAGCAGCCCCATCGCCAGCTCCCGCGCCTCGGCCTTGGCCATGCCGCGCACCACGACGGGGGCGCGCATGACGTTCTCCACCGTGGTCATGTGCGGGAACAGGTTGAAGGACTGGAAGACCATGCCGGTCTCGGCGCGGAGCGCGTTCAGCTCCTTGTCGGGCAGCGGCTTGCCGTCGGCGATGATGGTCCGGTGGTTGATGCGGATCTCGCCGCGGTCGGCGGTCTCCAGGCAGTTGCAGCAGCGCAGCAGCGTGCTCTTGCCCGAACCCGACGGGCCGATGACCACGGTGGTGCGCGACGGCGGCACGGTCAGGCTGACGTCCTTCAGCACCTCGGTGCTGCCGAAGCTCTTGTAGACGTTGCGGATCTCGATCACCGGCTTACCCTCTTTCCACGGTCATGCGCTTTTCGATCTGGCGCAGGATCCAGGTGGCCGCGTTGGTCAGCACGAAATAGATCAGCGCCACCGCGATGTAGACCTCCAGCGCGCGGAAGCTGGTGGAGATGATCCGCTGCCCCTCGCGCATCACGTCGTCGATGGTCAGCAGCGACACCAGCGCCGAGTTCTTGATCAACGCGATGGTCTCGTTGCCCAGCGGCGGCAGCATGCGGCGGAACGCCTGCGGCAGCACCACCTCCCACATCGCCTCGCGGTAGGACATGCCGAGCGAGCGGGCGGCCTCCATCTGGCCGCGGTCGATCGACTGGATGGCGCCGCGCACCACCTCCGACACGTAGGAGCCGCTGTAGATGCCAAGCCCGATCACGCCGCACAGCCACGCCGGCAGCAGGATTCCGAACTGCGGCAGGCCGAAGAACAGCAGGAACAGCTGCACCAGCAGCGGCGTGCCGCGGATGAAGGCGACATAGGCCGACGCGATGCCGTACAGCACGCGCCGCGCCGGGTTGAGGCGGATGATGCCGACGAGCAGGCCAAGCACGGCGCTGAGCAGGAAGGCCGCCGCGGTCACCTCGATGGTGACCACGGTGCCCTTCAGCAGCTCCGGCAACCCTCCCCAGACGGGGGCGAAGTCGAGCGTCACGGGAGGGGTCCTCCGTTCACGAAAAGATCAATCACTTCTTGGCTTCGAACCACTTGTCGATGAGCTTCTGGTAGGTGCCGTCGGCCTTCAGCTTGGTGATGGCGGCGTTCACCTTGGTCACCAGCTCTGTGTTGTCCTTACGCATGGCAAAGCCGTAATCCTCGGTGGTGAGCTGGTCGTCCAGCACCTTCACGGTCGGATGCGTCTGGGCGTAGAGCTTGGCGGCGGGCTTGCCGGTCACCGCGACGTCGGTGCGGCCGGTCTCGACCTGCCCGAACATCTCGGCGTTGGTCTCGACCTCGACGATCTTCGTCTTCGGGAAATGCTCCTTCAGATGGACGACCGACTTGGTGCCGATCTGCACGGCGGCCGTCTTGCCTTCGAGGTCAGCCGGGCCCTTCACGGCGGTGTTGTTGGCCTTGACCATGATGACGAGGCCGCCCGGATAGTAGGTGTCGGAGAAGGCGACGACCTTGCGGCGCTCCTCGGTGATGTACATGGCCGAGGCGATCATGTCGAAGCGGTTGGCCATCAGGCCGGGGATCAGGCCCTTGAAGTCGATGTCCACCCACTCGACGCCCTTGGTGGCGCCCAGCTCCTTGGCGATGGCCTCGACCAGCTCGATGTCGAAGCCGGTCTTCTTGCCGTCCTGCGAGAATTCGAAGGGCGCGAAGGTGGCGTCCACGCCGACGCGGAAGGTGCCGTTCTGCTTGATCGAGGCGATCACCGCGTCCTCGGCGCGGGCCGGAATGGGCCCGGCGCCGACCATCGTGACGACCGCGGCGGCGGCGAAGGACGCGGCGGCGAGAAACTTACCGAAGGACTTCATGGGTCAGAATTTCCCTGTTCGTTGCGCCTGCGTTGCCAGGCTCGAAAGCCGGAGTTGCCCCCCTGAGCAGCGAGCGGCTTGGCAGCGCCGTGTTTTGCCTATAAAACATATGTTGCCCAGGGAAAACAGCCGCGTCAACGCCGTTTGTCATACTGGAGCATGACGGACGCCTTATGGCAACGCTGGTGTTAAGGCCAAGCACCGCGCACGCCGCGGACGCCGGGGGCGATCGAACAGGGACGCTAAAAGTTTTGCTGACAAAACACTTGTCGCACGGGAGAGAGGATATGGACGTTTTCGGGTTTCGCGCCGCGCGCCGTCCGGTGCTGGTCAGCCTGCCCCATGTCGGCACGGCGCTGCCGGACGGATTCATCGGCCGGCTGGTGCCGGAGGCGCAGGGCCTGCCCGACACGGACTGGCACCTGCCGCGGCTCTACGACTTCCTGGAGGACCTCGGAGTCGGAGTGATCCAGGCGCGCTTCTCGCGCTACGTCATCGATCTGAATCGCCCCAGCAACGACACGCCGCTCTACAGTGGCGCCACCACGGGCCTGTGCCCGACCACCCTGTTCGACGGGGCGCCGCTGTACCAGCCGGGCGCCGAACCGGACGCGGCGGAGGTGGCCGAGCGGGTCAGCCGCTACTGGGCGCCCTACCACGACGCCATCACCGCCGAGATGACCCGACTGCGCGACCAGTTCGGGCGGGCGGTCCTGTTCGACGCCCATTCCATCCGCTCTGTCGTGCCGCGGCTGTTCGAGGGGCGGCTGCCCGACCTGAACATTGGGACCAACGACGGGCGCAGCGCCGATTCTGTGCTGAGCGACCGGCTGGTCGCGGTCGGCGCGGATGCCGGGGCCGACGGCTTCACCCATGTCCTCAACGGGCGCTTCAAGGGCGGCCACATCACCCGCCATTTCGGGCGTCCGTCCGAGGGCTGGCACGCCGTGCAGCTTGAGATGGCGCAGGTGACCTACATGGAGGAGGATGCGCCCTTCGCCTTCGACGAGGCGCGCGCCGAGCGGATTCGTCCGCATCTCCGGCGCTTCATTGGAGCGATGGCCGATTGGGCGGAGGAGCGGGCGTGATGGAGGCGGCGATGGACAGCGTGACGGGGGACAGCGTGAACGGACTGTTCTGCGGGCGGGCGCTGCTGCCCGACGGCTGGGCCTCGAACGTGGCGCTGCGCTTCGACGCGCGGGGCACGCTGACGGCGGTGGAGCGGGACGCCTCCGCGCAGGGTCTCCCGCAGGCCGCCGGGCCGGTGATCCCCGGCATGCCCAACCTGCACAGCCACGCCTTCCAGCGGGCCATGGCCGGGCTGACCGAATACGCCGGCGCGTCGGAGGACAGCTTCTGGACGTGGCGCGACGCCATGTACGGCTTCGTCCGCCGCATGACGCCGGAGGCGGCGGAGGCCGTCGCGGCGCTGCTCTACATGGAGATGGCGAAGCAGGGCTACACGGCGGTGGCGGAATTCCATTACCTCCACCACGACGCCGACGGCAGCCCCTACGCCGACCGGGCGGAGATGTCGCGCCGCATCCTGGCCGCCGCCGACACGGCGGGGATCGGGCTGACCCACCTGCCGGTGCTCTACGCCCACAGCGGCTTCGGCGGCAAGCCGCCGTCCGACGGGCAGAAGCGCTTCATCAACGACGTGGACGGGCTGCTGTCCATCGTCGCCGCCATGCAGAAGGCCATGGGAACGGAGCGGGCGGGCCGCCGCGCCGGGCTCGCCCTGCATTCGCTGCGCGCGGTGACGCCGGAGGAGATGCGCGACGCGCTGGCCGGCCTCGACGCGCTCGACCCCGGCGCGCCCATCCACATCCACATCGCCGAGCAGACGGCGGAGGTGGACGACTGCGTCGCCTGGAGCGGCAAGCGCCCGGTGGAATGGCTTCTGGAGAACGCTGCGGTCGGGCCGCGCTGGTGCCTCGTCCACGCCACGCACGTCACCCCGGCCGAGGTGGACGGCATGGCGGCGAGCGGGGCGGTGGCCGGTCTCTGCCTGACGACCGAGGCCAATCTGGGCGACGGGCTGTTCCCCGCCATCCCCTTCCTGGCGCAGGGTGGGCGGTTCGGCATCGGCTCGGACAGCCACATCAGCGTGTCGGCGGCGGAGGAGCTTCGCCTCCTGGAATACGGCCAGCGCTTGGTGCAGCGGCGGCGCAACGTGCTGCGCATCGGGGATTGCCCGTCCATCGGCGGCGGCCTCTACCGGGCGGCGGTGGCCGGCGGCGCGCAGGCGCTGGGCCAGCCGGTGACCGGCGGCGGGATTCGGGTGGGCCAGCCCGCCGACCTCGTCGTGCTTGACGCCGACAACCCGAAACTGCTTTCTCGGACCGACGACAGCCTTCTGGACGCCTATGTCTTCGCCAGCGACGGGCACGCCGTGCGCGACGTGGTCGCGGCGGGGCGGACCGTGGTGCGCGACGGCCGCCACGTCCGGGAGGACGCCATCCGGGCCGCCTACCGGCGCGCCATCGAGGGGTTGCGCCGGGACACATGAGCGAGACCGATCCGAACACCTACATCGCCCCGGCGCTGCAGCGCGGGCTGGCCATCCTGGAGCTGTTCACGCCGCAGCGCCGGACGCTGACCCTGACCGACATCGCCAAGGCGCTGGGGATCGGGCGGGCCTCGGCCTACCGGCTGGTCTTCACGCTGGAGCATCTCGGCTACATCGGGCGGGTGGGGGACGGCAAGTCCTACCGCCTCGCGCCGCGGTCGATGCAGCTTGGCTACCATTACCTGTCGGGGCTGGACGGGATCGAGGTGGCGATCCCCTACATCGACGGGCTGCGGGACAGCACGCAGATCTCCGCCCACATGGCGGTGCGCGACGGGACGGAGATCGTCTACGTCTACCGCGCGCACTCGCACATGACGCTGTCCAGCAACATCGCCGTCGGCTACCGCCTGCCGGCCCACGCCACCGCGATGGGCCGGATGCTGCTGAGCGGCCTCACCGACGAGGCCATCGCGCAGCTCTACACCGGCGTGCGGCTGGACCGTTACAGCGACACCACGGCGGTCACGCTCACCTCGCTGATCCAGGAGGTGGCGGAGGACCGCAAGCGCGGCTGGACGATGAACCGCTCCTCCTTCGTGTCGGGGATCGTCGCCATCGCGGCGGCCATCCGCGACCACCGGGGCGAGGTCATCGCCGCCATCAACCTGTCCGGCCCCAGCGCCGTGATGGACCAGCCCGCCACGCTCGACCATCTGCGGACCAAGGTGGTGGAGACGGCGGACGCGATCTCGCACCAGCTCGGCTACCTGCCCCGCGGCTGAAAAGGGGAGGGGCGGCGAAGCGGTCGCCCAAATGACCCTCTCCCCTCCGGGGAGAGGGAGGGGACCCACCGCGCAGCGGTGGGGAGGGTGAGGGGGATGCGCTTTTGCCGGACGTTCCGCCACGCGCAACCCCCTCACCCTAACCCTCTCCCCAGAGGGGAGAGGGGACGTCTTTCCCCGCGGTGTGGAACGCGGCATTCTGACCGAGCCCCGAGAAACGGACGGGAGAAACTCCATGGCTGCGCACCGCAACGCCCTGCGCATCACCCTTGTGGCAACGGTCGCATGGGGAGGCCCCGCCCTCGCCGCAGAATCCGTGGGCCCCTCCTTCTCCTGCGCCGGAGTGGAGACCGGCAGCATCGAGCGGATGGTCTGCAGCGACGCCGACCTGTCGGCGCTCGACCGCAAGCTGGCCGGTGTCTATGGCGAGGCCGCGGGCAAGGCGGCGAACGAGCATCCCCCGACACTGAAGGCGGAGCAGCGCGGCTGGATCAAGGGCCGGAACGACTGCTGGAAGGCCGACGACCGCCGCGCCTGCGTGGAGGAGCAATACCGCCTGCGCATCGCCGAGCTTCAGGCCAAATACCGGCTGGTGCCCTCCATCGGCCCGGTCCGCTTCGCCTGCGACGGCCAAGCGGCCAACGAACTGACCACCACCTTCTTCGAGACCGACCCGCCGACGATGATCGCCGAGCGCGGCGACGCGGTGTCGTTGATGGTCGGACAGCCGGCGGCGTCCGGCGCCCGCTACCAGGGCCGCAACGAGAGCTTTTGGGAGCATCAGGGCGAAGCGCGGGTGACCTGGGGCTACGGCGCTCCGGAGATGACCTGCCGGAAGGCGCCGTAACCTCGCGTCCGGGGTCCCTTACCCGCGCGCCGCGACGCGGGCGAGGACGGCGCAGGCCCCCGGCCCGGTCTCCAGCGTCGCGGCGGTGTCGTCCAGACGGGCGGTCCAGCCCGGCGACACCCGCGCCACGCTGTCGCCGGTGCGCAGGATCACCTCGCCGTCCAGCGCGTGGACCAGTGCCATGCCGCCGGCCGGGATGTCCGCAACCTTGTCGGCCGGCAGGACGTCGAGCCGGGCGTCGGCCCGCTCGCGGTCGAAGATCAGGTTGAAGTCGCGGATCGGCCCGTCCAGCAGGGCGCAATCCACCACGGCGTCGCCGGAGAAGCGGAAGGGGGCGGCGCGGTTGGTCACGGTCGCCGGGACGCCGTCCACGGTCAGCCGCATGCCGGCCCCCTCGACCACGGCGATCAGCCGCTCGTAGCCGGTGAAGGCGGAGAAGGGGCCGGCCTCCGCCACGTCGGCGATGCTGACCCGCCACAGGAAGCGGCCGGCGGCGCCGGGCAGTTCCTGGAGGGCGATTTCGGTGGTCGTGCCGCCGCCGTTCTTCCAGGGCATGCGGCGGTAGCGGGCGGGGTCGAGAAGAGAAACAGCCATCAGAATCCTCACGGGACGGGGGAGGGCGTCCGGCCCGGTCCCCCCGTCCCTTGTCCTCGTGTGCGTGTCTGCGGCGCCGATGGGCGGCGCGTCAGGCGTCCCCGAGCGACTGGGTCAGGCCCCGGTGCTTGAGAAGCGCCTCGATGCGCGGCTCGCGTCCGCGGAAGGCGGTGTACAGCTCCATCGGGTCGCGGGTGTCGCCCGACGAATAGATCGTCTTCAGCTTCGCCGCAAGGTCCGGGTCGAAGGGGTTGCCGGTTTCCAGGAACGCCTCGAACCCGTCGGCGTCCAGCACCTCGGCCCACAGATAGGCGTAATAGCCCGCGGCGTAGCCGCTGCCAGCGAACAGATGCTGGAAATGGGTCGGGCGGTGGCGCACGGCGATCTCCGCCGGCATGCCGATCTTGTCCAGCACCGACCGCTCGAAGGCGGCGACATCCGTGTCGGCGGCGTCGCTCCGGGTGTGGAACTCCAGATCGAGCAGAGCCGCCGCGGTGTATTCCACCGTGCCGAAGCCCTGGTTGAAGTTGCGGGCGGCGAGCAGGCGGCGCAGCAGGTCCTGCGGGATCGGCTCCCCGGTCTGGTGATGGCGGGCGTAGGTGGACAGCGTTTCCGGAACGGCCAGCCAGTGCTCGTAGATCTGCGACGGCAGTTCCACGAAGTCGCGGCGGACCGAGGTGCCGGACTGGCTCGGGTAGCGCACGTTGCTGAGGCAGCCGTGCAGGAAATGGCCGAACTCGTGGAACAGCGTCTCGGCGTCGTCGAAGCTGAGGAGCGTCGGTTCGCCCTTCGAGAAGTTGTTGTTGTTGACGATGATCGGCGACACCGCCCCGTCGAAAGTCTCCTGGTCGCGGTAGCTGCTCATCCACGCGCCGGAGCGCTTCGACGACCGGGCAAAATTGTCGTGCAGGAATATGCCGACGTGGCGCCCATCCTTTTCGGTCACCTCGTAGACGCGGACGTCCGGGTGGTAGACCGGCAGGTCGGGCCGCTCGGTGAAGGTCAGCCCGAACAGGCGCCCGGCGGTGTCGAAGGCCGCGCGCACCATGTTCTCCAGCACGAAGTAGGGCTTCACCTCCGCCTCGTCGATGTCGTACTTGGCCTGCCGCACCTTCTCCGCGTAGTAGCGCCAGTCCCAGGGGGCGATCGGCTCGTTCATGCCCTCCGCCCGGGCGCAGTCCTGAAGCTCCGCGCGCTCGGCGGCGGCCTTCTCCTTGGCCGGACCCCAGACCTGCAGCAGCAGCCGTTCGACGGCGGAGGTGTCCTTCGCCATGCTGTCGTCCAGCTTGAAGTCGGCGTAGCTGGCGTAGCCCATCAGCTTCGCCTGCTCGGTGCGCAGCGCGACGATCTCCCGGATCAGCGGGCGGTTGTCGTGCTCGCCCTCATGCTCACCGCGGCGGATCCAGGCCTCGTAGGCCACCTGCCGCAGGTCGCGGCGGGCCGAGAAGGTCAGGAACGGCTCGACCGAGGAACGGGCCAGCGTGATGACGTACTTGCCCTCCTGCCCGCGCTCCTTGGCGGCCTGGGCGGCGGCGTTGCGCGCGAAGTCGGGCAGGCCGGCGAGGTCGCTCTCCTCCAGGACGAGCTGCCAGTCCTTCTCGTCGTGCAGCACGTTCTGGCCGAACAGCGTGTGCAGGGTCGCCAGCCGCTCGGTGATCGCGGTCATCCGCGCCTTGGCGTCCGGCGGCAGCAGCGCGCCGCTGCGCACGAATCCCAGATGCTGGCGCTCCAAAAGGCGCAACTGGTCAGGGGCGAGGCCCAGCGTGTCGCGCCGCTCATACAGGTCGGCGACGCGGGCGAACAGCGCCGGGTCCAGCGCGATGCGCATGGAATGCTGGGCGAATTTCGGCGCGTAGTCGCGGGCGATGGTCTCCAGCGCGTCGGTGGTGTTGCTGGAGTTCAGGTTCCAGAACACGCCGCCGACCCGGTTCAGGAAGCGCCCGCTGCGCTCCATCGCCTCGATGGTGTTGGCGAAGGTCGGGGCGTCGGGGTTTCCGGTGATCGCCGCGATCTCCGCGATGTTCTCCGCCATGCCATGGTCGAAGGCAGGCGGAAAATGCTCGGCCTGGATGCGGTCGAAAGGCGGCAGGCCGAAGGGCGTGGTCCAGGTTTCGAAGAACGGGTTGCTCATCAAGGCCCCTTGCTGACCGGAAACGGAAGACGTGCAAGGACATGGTGCCGCAACCGGTCCGCCGCCACAACACGCCGGTCGCCGCAGGACGCATCCCAAAGCGGCGAAAACGGATGGGGCACGGCCCAAAAATAGGATAATAAACCCTTAGATTCACGCTTGAACGACATTGATCCGGTGCCATATCCAACCAAGACACAAAAAGGCTTCAAATCTCTCCTAAAGTTTGTTAGCCTATTGTCAGTGGCGGCCAGGAATTGTCCTCTTGAACGCACTTCAGGAGCGCCAATTCCCGTGCGCATTTCCCTACAACCCCAGTCTGTTTCAGAGGTGACATCGGTATGCATGCATAGATAAATCTGTTTTCTTGTTCATATAGCCTTCAATTTCATGAGTCTTCGCTGTTTTTGCGTTTTCTCATGTATCTTTACTTTCCCTGTGGTTGGCGGGAGGCGGTCGCGACGCGGCTGTCAAAATTGCTGGCGTGCGGACGAAAGTCCTTGCCTTGCGTGCCTCTCCACCCCCGGCACGCCCCTGCTTCCCCCTGCTTCCAATGAAGGCTGCAAGACGGACCGGTCCCGTTCGGGCTCCGGAACCACACGCATTTTGCCAAGAGCGGAGGCATCAGCGGATGACCGCGAAAATTGCCGTAAAAGGCGTCACCCGGATTTTCGGGCGCCACCCACGTCAGGCGCTCGACCTGCTGAAGGCGGGTCTTTCCAAGGAAGAGATCTTCAAACGCACCGGCCAGACCGTTGGTGTCCTCGACGCCAGTTTCGAGGTCGAGGCCGGTGAAATCTTCGTCATCATGGGCCTGTCGGGCTCCGGCAAATCGACGCTGGTGCGCATGCTCAACCGGCTGATCGACCCGACCGCGGGCGAGATCCGGATCGACGGGCGGGACATCACCAAGCTGTCGCGCGCCGAGCTGACCGAGCTACGGCGGCGCGACCTGGGCATGGTGTTCCAGTCCTTCGCCCTGCTGCCGCACCTGCGGGTGTGGGAGAACGCCGCCTTCGGGCTGGAGATCGCCGGGGAAAGCCTGAAGGCGCGGCGCGACAAGGCGCAGCAGGCGCTGGACGCGGTCGGCCTCGGCGCCTACGCGGAAAGCTACCCGCGGGAGTTGTCGGGCGGCATGCAGCAGCGCGTCGGCCTGGCCCGCGCGCTCGCCAACGAGCCGTCCGTCCTGCTGATGGACGAGGCCTTCTCGGCCCTCGATCCGTTGATCCGGACGGAGATGCAGGACGAGCTGCTGCGCCTTCAGGCCGAACGGCAGCGCACCATCGTCTTCATCAGCCACGATCTGGACGAGGCGATCCGCATCGGCGACCGGCTGGCGATCATGGAGGGCGGCCAGATCATCCAGGTCGGGCGCCCTGACGAGATCCTGAAGCAGCCGGCCAACGATTACGTCCGCTCCTTCTTCCGCAACATCGACGTCACCAAGATCCTGACGGCGGGCGACATCGCCCGGCGCGATCAGGTGACGCTGATCCGTCACACCGGTGAAGGCCCGCGCGCCGCCGTCCGTCAGCTGCGCGAGCGGGACCGCGAGTTCGGTTACGTCCAGGACGGCCGCCGCCGCTTCCACGGCGTGGTGTCGGTCGAGACGCTGGTCAGCGCCATCGAGCGGCACAACGGCTCCGCCACGCTGGACGAGGCGCTGCTTCCGGGCATCGAACCGCTTCCCGTCGACCTGCCGATGGACGAGGTGCTGCCGCGCATCGCGTCGGCCCCGTGCCCGCTGCCGGTGGTGGACGGGCAGGGCGCCTATGTCGGGGCGATCTCCAAGACCGCCTATCTGGAAACCCTTGGACGGACGCGCTGACCATGGACTTCAAGCTTCCCATCGGCGATTGGGCCGACGCCGCCGTGATGTTCCTGCTGGACCACGCGCAATGGCTGTTCGACGGCATCGACCTCGTGGTCGGCGCGGTCGCCGACGGCGTCCAGTCCGCCCTGACCTCGCTGCCCGGCGTGGCGCTAGCCGCCATCGTGGTGCTGATCGGGCTGTGGCGGAACGGCTGGCGCTTCGCGCTGTTCGCCGCGGCCGCGCTGTTCGTCGTCGCCGGTCTGGGCATGTGGCACCAGACGGTGGACACGCTGGCCCTGGTGCTGACGGCGACCGCCATCGCCCTGACCATCGGCGTTCCGCTGGGCATCGTCGCCGCGCGCAACGACCGGGTGGAAACCGTGGTGCGCCCGGCGCTCGACCTGATGCAGACCATGCCGGCCTTCGTCTACCTGATCCCGGCGGCCATGCTGTTCGGGCTGGGCCGCGTGCCGGGGATCATCGCGACGATCATCTTCGCCATGCCGCCGGTCGTCCGCCTGACCAGCCTGGGCATCCGGCAGGTCCCGCACGAGCTGGTCGAGGCCGGCCTCGCCTTCGGCTGCACGCCGCGCCAGCTCCTCTTCAAGGTGCAGATGCCGACCGCGCTGCCGTCGATCATGGCCGGCATCAACCAGACCATCATGCTGTCGCTCTCGATGGTCGTCATCGCCTCGATGATCGGGGCGGGCGGCGTCGGCAACGAGGTGCTGCGCGGCATCCAGCGGCTTGACATCGGCCTCGGCGTCGAGGGCGGGCTGGCCGTGGTGATCCTGGCGATCCTGCTCGACCGCATCACCCAGAGTTTCGGAACCCCGGACGCGGGGGGACGCTCTCCCCGGTCCGCCCTGCGCTCCCTGCTGACCCGCCGCCGCGCGGATCCGCCGAAGGACAACGCCCACCTGTCTCCCACGCACGGAGTCACGGAAGCGGGATGAACCGCCATCCCCAAAACCATACAAAACAAAGGATTTTCCGCATGAGACGCACGTTTCTGAAGATGATGGCCCTCGGCGTCGCCGCCGTGATCGGCAGCACCGCCCTGTCCTCCGCCGGTTTCGCTGCCGCCAACACGGCTGAGGGGGACAAGAAGCCGGTCCGCATCGGCTGGACCGCTTGGTCCGACGCCGAAGCGGTGACCAAGCTCGCGCAGCGCCTCATCCAGGAACGGCTGGATCAGCCGGTCGAGCTGGTGCTGGCCGACATCGGCCTGCAGTATCAGGGGCTCGCCAAGGGCGACCTCGACTTCATGATGATGTCCTGGCTGCCGACCACCCACGCCTCCTACCTGGACAAGGTGGGCAAGGACATCGTGCCGCTGGGCATGCTCTACACCCGCGCCCGCCTGGGCTGGGCCGTGCCGGACTATGTGCCGGAGGATCAGGTGAAGACCATCGCCGACCTCGCCAAGCCGGAGATCCGCGAGAAGCTGAAGGGCAAGATCCAGGGCATCGACCCCGGTTCGGGCCTGATGCAGGCGTCGGAGAAGGCGCTGAAGGATTACAGCCTCGACGGCTACGAGCTGGTGTCGGCCAGCGGCGCCGCGATGACCGCCGCGCTCGGCCGCGCCGAGCGGCGCGAGGACTGGATCGCCGTCACCGCCTGGAGCCCGCACTGGATGTTCGCCAAGTGGAAGCTGCGCTACCTGGAGGACCCGAAGGGTTCGCTGGGCGGCCTTGAGCGCGTCCACGTCATGGCCCGCAAGGACTTCTACCAGGAGCACCCCAAGGTCGCCGAGTTCCTGACCCGGATGTATCTGCCGCTGGAGGATCTGGAGAAGATCATGCTGGAGGCCGACGACAGCTCCTATGACAAGGCGATCGACAATTACATCGCCAACAACAAGCAGCGCGTGGACTATTGGGTGACCGGCGAGATGCCGGCCTCCTAACGGGCCCGAGCCCCTGTCCGAGCCTCACAACGGCTCGGACAGGGGCTCGGACAGGGCCTCGACGCTGTCCTTCAGCACGCCCTCCAGGCTTCGGGCCAAAGCCAGGGCCTCGTCGGGCGGCGCCTTTTCCAGCGCCAGAGCGAGGTCGCCCAATTGCTTCGCCCCCACGTTCCAGGACAACCCCTTGAGCATGTGGGCGGCGCGGCGGTGCTCCTCGCCGTTGGCCAGGGCGGCGCTGATCAGCGTCACCTGCTCCCGCGCGGTGCGGGAGAAGCCCCGCACGGCCTCGCACCAACTCTCCGGTCCGAGCGCCTCGGCCACGCTTTCCACCTGTTCACGGTCCAGCAACTCCGCAACCGGAGCGGTTTCTGGAACCGCATCGGCGACCGGCTTGGAAGCGGGGCTGCTGATGACCGCACGGATCGCCGCGTCGAGCGCCGCCGGACGCAACGGCTTCGGCACGAACCCGTTCATGCCCGCCGCCACGCATTCCGGAAGCGAACTGCCCGAGGCGTGGGCGGTGAGCGCGATGACCGGCACACCGTTGCGCGGCGCCGGCAAGGCGCGGATCAGGCGGGTGGCGGTCAGCCCGTCCATGCCCGGCATCTGAACATCCATCAGGACCACGTCGAAGGGCTCCTCCGACCGCTCCACGGTCCGCACCGCCTCGTCCCCGTCCGCAGCGGTGACCACGCTGTGTCCGCCGCGCACCAGCAGACCGCGCACGATGTCCCGGTTCACCGCGTTGTCGTCCACCGCCAAAATCCGCAAAGGGGGCAGGGGAGCCGCCGACGGCGCCTCCGCGGCGTGGCGCAGCGTCGCCGGATCACCCGGCGCGCAGGCGACGGAGAATTGGAACAGACTTCCTTTGCCCGGCGCACTGGAGACGGAAATCGTCCCGCCGAGCAGCCCGCACAGCTCCTTGCAGATCGCCAGCCCCAGACCGGTGCCGCCGTAGCGGCGGGTGATCGAGTTGTCGGCCTGGGTGAAGCGGTCGAACAGGGACGGGATGGACTCCGCGGCGATGCCGATGCCGCTGTCCTCCACCTCGAACTCCAGGAGGAAGCGCCCGTCCGGCAGGTCGGCGCCGCGGTGGGCGCGCACGGCCACATGGCCGGTACCGGTGAACTTCACCGCGTTGCCGACCAGATTGAACAGGATCTGCCGCAGGCGGGCCGGATCGGTGACCACCGCCTCCGGCACGGTGGGCAGCATGCGACAGGACAGGGTCAGCCCCTTGTCCGCGGCCGAGGGCTGGAACACCGCCATCACCGCCTCCACGAGGTCGGCGGGCGCGCAGGTCTCCTCCTCGATGGCGATCCGCCCAGCCTCCAGCTTGGAAAAGTCCAGGATGTCGTCGAGCAGCCGCAGCAGGCTTTCCGCCGAGCGGCGGGCGACGCCGGCCAGACGCCGCTCCTCCGGTTTCAGGCCGTCGTCGTCCAGCAGCGTCAGCGTGCCGAGCACGCCGTTCATCGGCGTGCGGATCTCGTGGCTGATGGTCGCCAGGAACTCGCTCTTCATCCGGTTGGCGTGCTCGGCGCTGTCGCGGGCGCGGCGCAGGTCGGCCTCGATCTGCTTGGCCTTGGACAGGTCGTGGAAGACGCCGATGAAATGCTCCCGCCCGCCGGCCCGCCAACTCGACAGGGCGATCTCGGTGGGCACCAGAGCACCGTCGGCGCGCCGGACCGGCACCTCGCGGACCACGCCGCTCGGGCTGCCGCGGCCGCTGGACTGGTACTCCTGGAACAGACGGTCGTGGTTGACGGCATGCCCGTCCGGCATCAGGACGCTGACGTTCCGCCCGATCATCTCCACCTCGCGGAAACCGAAGAGGGATTCCGCCGCCGGGTTGAAGCCGGTGATCACGGCGTTCTGGTCGGTGACCACGATGGGCTGGCCGACCGCGGCGAACATGGCGCGGTAGCGCCGCTCGCTGTCGGTCAGCGACCGTTCCGCCCGACGCCGTTCCGTCACGTCGGAGCCGGAGCCGCGGTAACCGACGAAGGCGCCCAGATCGTCGAAGACCGGCTTGCCGCTGAGCGACCAGATGCGGGTGTCGCCGTCCGGTCCGCGGACCGCGAATTCGAAATCGCGGAAGGGCTGCCGGTCCTCCAGGGTGCGGCGGTGTTCCTCCCAATGGGCGCCGTCGCCGGCCTCGCGCTGGGCGATGTCCTCGCAGCGCCGGCCGCGGTACAGCTCCGGATCGCGGATCGAGCCGGCATAGGCGCCGGACACACCGGCGAAGCACAGATCGGCGTCCATCTCCCAGAACCAGTCGGACGCCGTCTCCGCGATATCGCGCAGCTTCGTCTTGCTGGCGCGCAGATGCCGTGCCGCCTCGTCCAGGGTGGCGTGGGCGCGTTCCTGGGCGCGGCTCTGCCACGTCACCAACGCGGCCAGGACGAACAGCAGGGCGGTGGTCAGGCCCGCGCCAACGGTGTAGGCACGCTGGCGCGCCCAGGTTTCGGCCATAAACTCCGCCTCGCCGAAGCCCGCGCTGACGATCAGCGGGTAGTTCGGAAGGCTGCGGAAGCTGGTCAGGCGGACCCCCCCGTCGACGGGACTGACCGAACGCAGGAAGCCTTGCGTTTTCTCCTGCGCCTCCCGCAGGATCGGCGACATGCCGAGATCCAATCCGATGATGCGGTCGTCCATGACGCTGCGCGCGCGCAGGATGCCGTCGCGGCCGATGATGGAGATGATGCCGTCATGGCCGACATCCAGATTGTCGAAGGTCCGCCCGAAATAGAAGGGGTCGAGCGAGGCGACGATCATCCCGCCGAACCCACCGTCCGGAGCGGTGACCTTGCGGCTGAGCTGGATCGACCATTTGCCCGACGCCCGCCCGAAGACCGGCCGGCTGATGAACAGCCCCTGGACCGTGCCTTCCTTGTGCACGCGGAAATGCTCGCGGTCGGCCAGATTCACCCGGGCCGGGGCGTTGTCCACGCTGGTCTGGATCAGGTCACCCTTGCCGTCCGCGTAGGCAAGTTGAAGCAGCAGATCGGAGTCCAGCGTCGCGTTCCGCATCACGTCGCGCAGCAGCGGGCTCTGGCTGCCCAGCCGGTACAGATCATAGCCGATGAAGGACAGGATGCGGTCGGTCCCGGCGATGGCCCGTGTGGTCTGTTCCGCGATGATGTGTGCCAGATTGCCGGTGTCGCGCTCGGCCCGCTGGAGCGCGTCGCGCTGGTCGCGATCCGTCAGGTAGAGCGCCGCGGTCCAGGCCGCCGCGGTCAGAAGGAGCGTCGCCATCCAAACCCCGGAGACCAGCGCCCGGGATCGGAGCGCGTAGGCCCGGTGGCCGTGTTCGGGCAGGGACAGGGAAGCGGGAGTGTCCGGCATCGCGTCCTCCCGTCTAGCGGAACGCGGCGCCGTCCGTCCCGGTGAAATCCGGGTCGGGATGGGCGTCGTGAATGGCGAGGACAGTCGTCCAGACGCGCAGGAAGGCGTTGACGCAGACCGGGTCGAAATGGCTGCCGCTGCGCTCGACGATGTAGGCTTTCGCAATGTCGAGCGGCCAGGGCCTCTTGTAGGGGCGGGCGGTGGTCAGCGCGTCGAACACGTCGGCGATGGCGACGATGCGGCAGGCCAGAGGAATCTCCTCCCCCCGCAGGCCCTTGGGATAGCCGGTACCGTCGTACTTCTCGTGATGCCCCAGGGCAATTTCCGCGGCCTTGCTGATGAGCGGATGCCCGCTTCCCTGCAGCACGGCGTGGCCGATCGCCGGATGCTCGCGCATCACCTGCATTTCGCTGTCGGTCAGCCGGCCGGGCTTCAGCAGGATGGCATCGGGAATGCCGATCTTGCCGATGTCGTGCATCGGCGCGGCCTCGGCCAGCCGGGCGCAGTCGTCGGGGTCCATCCCGAGGCTTTCGGCGATGACGCGCGAGTAGCTGGCCATCCGCTCGATGTGCAGGCCGGTTTCCGGGTCGCGGTACTCGGCAGCGCGGGCGAGACGGGCCACCAGTTCCTGCGCCTGCTGGCGGAGCTGGGCGGTCGCCTCCTCCACCCGGCTGCGCAGCACGGCGGCCTGATCGCGCATCATCCGCTGGCCCAGCCGCAGGCGCAGCAGGTTTTGCGCCCGGGCGAGCAACTCCGGCACGATGATGGGCTTGGTCAGGAAATCGGTGCAGCCGCTTTCAAGGGCGGCCACCCGCAGCTTCACCGACGTGTCGGCGGTGATCATCACCACCGGAACGTCGGCGAGATGCCGCTGGGCGCGGATGCGCTCCAGCACGTCCATGCCGTCGAGGTCCGGCATGACATGGTCGATCAGGATCAGGTCGGGCGTGTTGACCGCCAGCCAGTCCAGAGCTTCCAGCGGATTGCCCATGCCGATGGGCTCCGCGTCGTCGATCCGCCGGATGACCGCGCTGGTGATGAACAGTGTGGAGGGATCGTCATCGACGATTACAACCTGCATTTTTGCGCCCGCCCCAGGCCACCATTTCGGGTATCATTTGAAAATGATACCCGACAAAATCTTAACGAATCTTTCTAAAATTGGATATATACGGGCGGAAAAGTCGCGGCCGGACGGTCCGGCCGCGTGCAGGGAAGTGCTTGGCCGGGTGTGCCTCAGCGGGCGGCGGTCAGACCGCCGTTGGTCGCAGCGCCCGGACGGCTGAAGGCCGCGACCAGACGGCGGAACAGGCTGCGCAGATAGGCCGCCCGCAGGGCTTCCGCCTGGCGGCGGATGTTGCGCAGTTCCGTGGACGACAGGGGGTTGGCAAAGCTATCGGTGTTCATGGCTGTCCTCATGGCGGCGTCGAAGGCCGCGGTGTGTTCGAATTGTTTCTGGCGGGCCGCTCGGGCGCCGGAGTCGGCGGCTGGCCGTGAAAGGGGCCTGCGCGATGTCGGCGGAGGGGCGGTGCTGCCTGCCTGGATATAATGGCATCGCCCCCCCGAAAGACGACGCGCCGATATCGCATGGCTTCCATTACTATGATGCAGCGCACAAGCAGGAAGAAGAGAGCGCATCATCTTACAAGAACACAAGTCGTCGCAGCGCTGTTAAAAGAGTTCGTCGCAGCGCTGTGACGATGGAAACTTCCGCAGCGCTGCGAGGCGCGGATTTCCTGCTTTCCCGGCGCAACGGGAACACACCGGACCGGCCGCTCCCCGGAGGACGGGTTGACCACGCTGCGCCGCCACGGCAGAGTCGAGACCAGCCCCTCGAAGGGGACTCCGCCGAAGGGGAATCCGCATGCTTCGCCCAGCGCTGCTCGCCCTTGGCCTCCTGGCACTGCCAACCGCCGCCGCTGCGGCGGGCTTTCCCTGCTCCAAGGCCGCCACCCCGACGGAAAAGGCGATCTGCGCCGATCCGGCGCTCTCTGCTCTGGATGGGCGGCTGGCCACGACCTACCGCGCCGCCCTGGAGCGCCTGTCGGGCGCCAGCCCGGAGGAGGGCGCCGCCGGGGCCGCGGTGAAGGCCGACCAGCGGGCGTGGCTGCGCGAGCGCGATTCCTGCGGCGCCGACGCGGCCTGCCTGCGCCGCGCGTACGACGGCCGCACGGCGATCCTGTCCTTCCGCACCGATCCGGCCACACCGCCGTCGCCCATCGGGCGTTACGTCGGCCGCTTCGATCATGAAGGATTCATCGGCATCGCCGCCATCGCCCTTCGCAATGGGACGGTCGCCGTCAGCGTCAGCGGCGCCGAGCCCTCGGCAGGACGCTGGGTGTGCGATTTTTCCGGCATCGGGCGGCTGGACGACAAAGGGCGGCTGACGGTCGGCACCCCCGACGCGGAAGGCGGCGGCCTGATCCTGGTCGCGGAAGAGGGCGGCGGGGTCGTCATCCCCGACCTGGAGCCCAACCGCGCCGCCAGCGGCTACTGGTGTGGGCACAACGGCAGCTTCATCTGGACCTACCGGCGCGCCTCCTGATCCGCGCCGCCTTGCGAAGCGCGTGCCTCGGCGCCATTCCGGCGATGCATTACGCGCAATTCGATGACGCATGATCAAATGCATTGCGCGCAATTCGATTTTGCGCAATAGTCCTCCTCGACAACAAGCGGCAACCCGCTTCCCCGATCGAAACGATCCATCTGTTCGAAGGAGTTCACGCAATGAAGATTCTCTACACGACCAAAGCGACGGCCACCGGCGGGCGCGATGGCAAGGCCGAGACCGACGACGGCCTGCTGTCGGTGGCGCTGGCCGCTCCGAAGGAGCTGGGCGGCAAGGGCGGAGCCACCAACCCCGAGCAGCTGTTCGCCGCCGGCTATTCGGCCTGCTTCCTCGGCGCCATGAAGTTCGTGGGCAACCGCGACAAGATCACTGTTCCGGCGGACGTGACGGTGACCGCCCAGGTCGGCATCGGCCCGCGCGACGACGGCGAGGGCTTTGGCATCGCGGTGGACCTCACCGTGTCTCTGCCCGGCCTGGACAAGGCGGCCGCCGAGGATCTGGTGGCCCGCGCGCACAAGGTCTGCCCCTACAGCCACGCGACCAAGGGCAACATCGCGGTGAACACGGCCATCGCGTAAGAGGGCGCTTCACTGGGCGCATAACAGGGTTTCATGCTTGCGGGCGTGTTGCGTGCCATATCCCCATGCACTATGGGGTCGCGCGCAACAGGCCCGCGACGCGTCCCTGGCTGGGAGCCCCCCGTACGATGAGCACCGAGAACGACAACCCGCTTCTTCTGGCCAACCAGGCCTGCTTCGCCCTGTATTCGGCGAATCTGGCGATGACGCGGGTTTACCGCCCGCTGCTGGAGGCGCTGGAGCTGACCTACCCGCAGTATCTGGCCATGCTCCTCCTCTGGGAGCAGGACGGCCAGACCATGAAGGCCCTTGGCGAGCGGCTGCTGCTCGACAGCGGCACGCTGACCCCGCTGCTGAAGCGGCTGGAAGGGCAGGGGCTGGTCACCCGCGGGCGCGACCCGGCGGACGAACGGCTGGTGCGCATCCACCTGACACCGCAGGGAACCGCGCTGCGGGAACGGGCGACGGGGCTGCCGGAGCGCATCGCCGCGGCGGCCAACTGCCCGCTCCCCGACCTCGCCGGCCTGCGCGACGCGCTCTTGAGCTTGCGCGACTCGCTGAACGCCGCCGCCGACCGGGACTGAGCCCGGTCGAAGGAATTGGTCAGCCGGCCTCGGCCATAGGCAGACGCGGCGGCTCCTCGGTCAGCCGCTTGGCGCGGCGGGCCCGTGTCTCCACCGTCGCGGCGGGGGTGACCGGCACGAAATCGGTGGGCCGGCGGTCGTCGCCGGTGATCGCCCGCATGGCCGCCACGTTGGCGCTCTCCACCGCCTGCGCCTTGCGCACCTGGGCGAGGAACTTGGCGCTGGGCAGCATCACGTAGGTGATCCCCTCGATGCGGGCCCCCACCTTGTCGTAGAGTTTCTCCGCGCTGGTCAGGATGCCTTCCTCGACCAGGGCGTCCACCGCGGAGGTCACCGCGCGCAGCGTGTCGCGGCGGCGGCTCCACACATTCATGCCGCTGTTCTTGATGATCTCGTCCGCCGACAGGGTCATTGCCCTGGCGCCCAAGTCGCCCGGCGTCTCCGCTCCCGAATAGTCGTACTCGGCGCTGAGACGGTTGTAGAGCCAGCGGGACACCGGGCTCTTGAGCCGCATCAGCCACTGGTAGCTGACCGGCTTGAACTCCAGGTTCCGGATCGCCGAGGAAACCAGCGGATTGAACTGCAGGTGGGTTTCCTCGTCGCCCCCCTCGTCGCCGATCAGGTCGGGGCGGGAGCGGATGGCCAGCACCGGGAAGGCCGTGGATTCCAGAAGGTTGGCCCCGCGCCCCTTCTTCACCCCCTCCGCCGGCTTGCCGATGATGATGCGCGAGCGTGCCAGGATGGTCAGCGATTCGCGAATGTCGCGGATCGACAGGGTGTGGCCGACCGCCTTCAATTCGCGCTGGATCTCGTAGAGGGTGAAGCGCATCTGGACCTTGTCGCGGTTCTCGCCGCCCAGCGACAGGCGCGAGCGGTCCATGGCGAGGCGACGCACCACATGCTCCACCACCTGCTCGCGTTCGGCGGGGAAGACCTCGTATTCGATCTCGGTCTGGCCATCGGCCTGGGCGGCCCCGTCGTCCCGGTTGACCATCCTGGTCAGACGGGCGGGCTGGATGGTCAGGTGGAAGGTGCTGCCGTGATAGGTGAACTCGCGCTTGATCGACGCGACGAAATTGCCCTTCGCCGGCGCGGTTTCCGCGGACCGTCCGCCGTCGCGCGAGGCGAAGACGTAGCGCGGCGCCAGATCGTACAACGCGATCAGGTGCGACTGGGAGCGGTCCTCCAGCTCGAACAGAACCAGTTGCAGCGCGCCGGGTGTCGCGATCTTGCTCATCCAATCCCTCCTTGCCCGGCTATGACCATGCGGCGGGAGGCGCGCGCTGACAACCGCTTCGTGACGGGCGACCTCCTTCGGTATGGAGCCTTTGCCCGCGCCCATGGAGCGATAGCCCGCGGGTATGGAGCAACAGCCCGCGCTTGTCCGGCACGGCGTTGAGATCCTTCGACTCTGTCCGCGACTCCACCGCCCGCTGCGAATCGCTCCCTAACGACGAAGATCAAGGCGCGGACCAAGGCGCGGGCTATCGCTCCATGACCGCGAGTCTCCCCGCGAGTCGGAACTCCATGGGTCGGACCGGCGAAGCGCGAGCAGAAACTCCATCCTCTGCTCGCCGCCGGATCGCCCCCCGGGCGGTGCGGACGGCAGGGCGCGGGCTGTCGCTCCATACCCGCGGGCTATCGCTCCATGGTGGGCGGGTGAACCTCCGCCGAAACGCGGGCTGTTGCTCCATAGTCCCGCGCACCGGCCGCAGCCTATGGCTCCAACGACCGCGAATCCGGAGGCGCGGGCTATCGCTCCAGGGGCGCGGGTTTCCACTCCAGGATTCCGATTCGGCGATGAAGCGCGGGCTGTCGCTCCATAGCGGCGGGCAAAGGCTCCAGGAGCGCGGGCCAGGGCTTCAACGGCGCGGGTTACCGCTCCATGCCCGGCTATGGAGCGACAGCCCGCGGTTTGAAGAGTCGTGCGCCGCCAGGAATCCTGATCCGCAAAGCCACCGGCCCGCCTTCTGTGCGGAGCCGGTCCCGACAGCCTTGCGGAGACCGCATCATGACACCCCGCGACGACACGGCAATGGACGCCCCACCGGGTGAGGCCCCACGAGAATCCGGCCCGCCCGCCGACACCGGGCGGTGGGGCCGGATTCCGGCCTGGTGGCTCGGTCATCCCGCCATCGACGCCGACGGTTTGGCCGTTCTGGCCGCGCTGGCAACCTACGCCAACGCCCGCGGCGAGTGCTGGCCGTCCCAGGCGACCCTCGCCACGGCACTGAAGCGCAGCCGCAGCACGGTGAACCGCATCCTCGGCCATCTCGCCGAATCCGGGGTGATCGCGAGGGAGTCCCGCCGCTCCGCCTCGGGCGGGCGCCTGTCCTGCCTGTACCGGCTGCGGCTGGTCCCCGGCGACGGAGCGATTCCGGCGGCCGGTGTGGAGGAGGTTCGGACCGGAATGCCCCCTGTGCAGCCGCCGGCCAAGGATGTCGCTCCCACCGACTCCCCTTGTGCGCCGGTGCGACAGGAACAGCCGGAATCCGAACAGACTCCGGACTCGCACGCTTCCCGCGAGCCCGCGCAGGCCGTGCCGGACGGTTGGATGCCGGATGCCGAGGCTCGCGCCTGGGCCGAACACCGCTTCGCCGGGGTCGATCTGGACCGTCACGCCGAAGGCTTCCGGCTGCGCTGCCAAGCCCACGGCTACCGCTACCGCGATGCCGTGGCCGCTTGGAAAGCCTGGCTGACGCAGGACGCCGCCGCCGGCAAGGCGCCGTTGCTCCGTTCGTCCAGCCGATCCGCCAGCGCAAGGTCCGCAGCCACAGCGCCCGTACCCGAACAGAAGCTCGGAGCCTGGATGGCCGCCGCGGCGAAGCTCAACGCCACCCACGGCGCCACCCCGCAAGCCCACCCGAACGTTTGGAGGTGAGGAAACACCATGACCGCACAACCGCGATCCGCTCCGCCCGGGGGGGCAAGCCCCTCGGTCGTCACCCATTTGCCGTCCCGACCGCCGCTTCCCTTCGATCCCGCCGCACCCGCCCATGAGCGCGGTCTGGCGCTGGCGGCGGCGCTGCCGGTGCCGCTCAGGACCGTTCTCGCCTCCGGGCGGGTGGAACGCCGGCCGCGATTCGGCGACCGCGGTTTCGATGGGGTTACCGAGGAGTGGACGCCACCGGACGGGGTGAGCGGCCAGCATGCCCTGATGGCGCGGCGCGCGCTCGACGAGCTGACCGGCTCCATCCTGGCCCCGGCCTCGCCCGACCATTTGCTGGCCCGCGTCCTCGCCCTGCTCAGCCACTATCCGGCCAAGGGAACCGCGCCGGAGGTGGAGCATCTAGTCGCGCTCGACTGGGCGGAGGACCTCGGCGAGTTCCCGGCCTGGGCGGTCGACGCGGCGGCGCGGACCTGGCGCCGCACGCAGAAATGGCGCCCGTCCATCGCGGAGATGCGGGCGCTGTGCGAGGAGGCCTGCGCGCCGGAATGGGCGCTGGCGCGACGCCTGTCGTCCATCGCGGTGGCGGGAAGCGCGTCCGGCGGAGACGGGGCGGGCGAGGGGACCGGCCACGGCCGCGCCGGACGGCTGCGCGCGCTGGCCGGTGGAGCGGTCCGGCGGATGGGATGAACTGACCGCCCGGCCGCACCGCTTACGGCGTCCGCTCCTCCCGGATCGCCCGCTCGAAGGCGGCCAGCATCTCCACCCCCTCGGCGCCGAACCGCCGCTCGATGGCCTGCCGGACCGCGGGCTGGGTGACTTTGCGGAACGCCTCCGCCTCGCGCGGGGTCAGCGTGTGGACCTCCATGCGCTGCGCCAGCGGCGGCAGGCCGCGGTCCGAGGATTCGATCAGGCGGCTGAGGCCGCGGCTGGCGACGACGCCCAGCCGGGCGGCGTTCATCACGGCCGCGCGGTCGCTGGGGGCGAGGTCGTCCAGGAACTTGGCGTTCATCACCCAGACATAGGGGAGGAACAGGTGGTTGCTCAGCGTCAGGTGGCGCTGCACCTCGTCGAAGCGGGCGAAGCGGACGATCGGCACCGGATTCATCTGGCCGTCCACAGCACCGGTGCCCAGCGCGTTGTAGAGGTCCGACCAGGCGACGTTGACCGGCGTGCCGCCCAGGCTGCCGATCATGGTGCGGTGCGTCTCCAGATCCATGGTGCGGATCTTCAGGCCCTTCATGTCCTCGGGCTGGCGGATCGGGCGCTTGGAGTTGGTGATGGTGAACAGCCCGCCCGGATCGCCGAAGCCCAGCACGGCGAGGCCCGCCTTGCGCCGGATCTCCTCGGCCAGCCGGTGGCCGAAGGGGCCGTCGAAGACGTCGTAGGCGTTGGCGACCGAGGAATAGGCGAAGGGCAGGTCGATGACCGCCAGCATCGGGTAAAGCGGCGCCACCCCGCCGACCGAGGAGATGGCCGACTGGATGGTCCCCTGGCGGACCAGCTTCACCGCGTCGCCGTCGCGGCCCATCTGGCCCTCGGGAAAGATCTCCACGCGCACGCGCCTCTCGGTCGCCACCTCCACATGGTTCTTGAAGACGATCGCCATGGCCCCGGCGGTGTTGTCGAAGGCGTCGTTGCGGTTGGGGTGGGCCAGCTTGATGACCGTCTCGGCGGACACCCCGGCGGCGGCGAGCGCCAGCGCCAGTACCGTGCAGGCGGCCAACAGCCGCGCCGTCCATCTGCTTTTCATCGCGTCCTCTTCCGGCTACTTGGATTTGAAATGCTCGGCGGGGTCCCAGCCGTCGCCGGGCGGGTCGGCGATCAGCCGCTCGCAACGCGCGATGTAGAGCCGGGCCAGCGCCGCCACCTCCGGCTCGCCGGCCAGGGGCTGGAGAAGCTCCAGGGCGGCCGACCAGCGCCGGCCGCGGTAGAGCGAGACGGCGACGTGCCACTGGCGGCACAGGTCGTGGGTTTCCGGTGGGCGGGCGAAGGCCGAGTGCGGGTCGAGGGCGCCGACCAGCTCGAACAGCTCGATCGGCGCCGACAGGCCCGAGGGCACGGCGAGATCGACGGGCCGGAACAGGAAGCGCCCGCGCACCGCCTGCTCCACCGCCCCGGTGACCAGGATGCTGGTGCCGTAGACCTTGTTCAGCCCCTCGATGCGCGAGGCGAGGTTCACGTGGGAGCCGAGTGCGGTGTACTGCATACGGTCGGAGGAGCCGACGTTGCCCACCACCACCTCCCCCAGATGCAGGCCGAAGCGGGTCGGCATCGGCGGCATGCCGGCGGCGAGGCAGGCGTCGTTGATGGCGCGGTTGACCGACAGGCAGCCGAGAGCGGCGAGGCAGGCGTGCTCCGCATGGTCCGGGTCGGGGCGCGGAGCGTTCCAGAAGGCCATGATGGCGTCGCCGATGAACTTGTCCACCGTGCCGCCATGGCCGTGGATGCAGGCGGTCATCCGCTCGAAATAGGTGGTCAGCCGGTCCAGCACCTGCTGCGGCGGCATGGCTTCGCTGGTCGCGGTGAAGCCGGCGATGTCGCTGAACAGGATGCTGAGGGGGCGCGTCTCGCCGCCCAGCTCGCCGCCGTCGCCGGTCACGATGATGTCGCGCACCAGCGCCTTGGGCACATAGGCGCCGAAGCGGCGCAGGCCGCCCTTCATGGCCTCCACGGCGCCGGCCAGCTCCGCCACCTCCTGCACGCGGGTGCGCACGGCGAAGCGGCCGGTCAGGTCGAAGTGGCGGATGCGCTTGGTCTCCGACACGATGTCCTGCATCGGGCGGGTCAGCCGGTGCGACAGCCAGAGCAGCAGCAGGATCGACACCGCCAGCAGCCCGGCGCCGATCACGACGATGCGGTAGGTGGCGCGGCGCAGCGAGCCGACGAACTCGTCCACCTCCACCGCCACGCCGACGGTCCAGCCGCCGCCGATCCCGTCGGCCAGGGTCGCGAACTCGACGATGTAGTCGTGGCCCATTGGCCCCAGCGGGGCGATGAAGCGGTCGCCGGCCCCGCCGTTGCGGCGCTCCACCGCCTCGGCCAGCACCGGGTCGGGGAAGGTCGCGGTGGTGTGGAGCGCCGCCGTCGTGCCGTCGCCGCCGACCAGCAGGTCGGCCCGGTTGTGGCAGATCACCCGCCCGTTGCCGTCGATCACGAACACCGCCCCGGACGGCCCGATGCGCAGGGCGTCCAGCCGGGCCGCCAGCCTGTCCAGCGAGACGTCGGCCCCGATGGTGCCGATGGGCACCCCGTCGTCGGTGGCCATCCGGTAGGAGACGGTGACCACCGGGCGCCGGGTCGCCGG
The DNA here is from genome assembly GCF_001315015.1 of Azospirillum brasilense. Lineage (NCBI taxonomy): Bacteria > Pseudomonadati > Pseudomonadota > Alphaproteobacteria > Rhodospirillales > Azospirillaceae > Azospirillum > Azospirillum brasilense. The sequence continues at coordinate 797,997 of NZ_CP012916.1, forward strand.
CAGGACGAAGGCGTCGGACATCACCGCCGTCCCGACCGTCTGCGCCGCCACGTACCAGGGGGCGGTGCGCGGGTCCTCCGTCGCCTCCGTCCGCTCCACGCCGGTGACCTGTCCCCAGGAACGCAGGTAGAAATAGGAGTCGGCGAAGCTGCCGGAGCTGGAATCCTGCATGCGCAGGGCGAGCGCGCTGCCGGGCGGCGGGATGGCCGGGCCGAAGCGCCCGCCGTCGGGGGCCAGCCGCGCCATCTGGAAGAAGGCCCCGTCCCCGGCGAAGCCGACATAGAGCGAGGCGAGCTGCGGCAGGGTGGCCAGGGCGTCGGAGAAGTAGCGCAGCGATTCGATGCGGCGCAGCCCGTTCCGGTCGATCCGCCCGAACCCGGCCATCGCCTCGGCGACGCGGGCCACCGGGCTGACCAGCCCGTTCAAGTCGTTGGTGACCGTCTGGGTGGTGCGCGCGATGGACTGGGACGCCACCTCCAGCGCGCTGCGGGAGTTCTCGTGGAAGAGGTAGCTGAGCATCACCGCGATCAGCGGCACCGTCGTCAGCAGGAAGGCCAGCGCGATTCCCACGCGCAGGCGTATCCGGTACGGCGTTTGGGACATCGGGCGGTCTCCGGAGGGCCAAAGGAGCGGTGACAAAGGGCGCCTCAGCCGCCGGCCGGGGCGGACAGGTCGCGGACGAAGAGGAGGCGGTCGTGCCCGTCGTGCTTGGGCCTGCGCGCGAAGACGCGCATGCCGACCGACAGCATCCCGCGCACGCTGGCCGTGTTCTCGGGCCGCACGGTGGCGAACCAGTAGCGGTGCCGGTCCGGCGGCAGGACCCCCTGCGCGGCGGTTTCGATCAGGCGCCGGTGCAGCCCCTGCCCGCGCCGGTCGGGATGAACCAGGATGCCGGTGAAGTGCAGCGCCCGGTCGAGGTCACCCTCCGGAAGTCCGTAGTCGCGGCCCAGATTGTGGGCGGCCCGGCCGGGAAACTGCACGGCGAGGAAGGCGGCGAGACCACGGTCGGTCAGCGCGCCGAGGACCACGCCGTGCCCCGCCGCCGGACCGGCCAGCATGTCCGACAGCTCGGCCTCGCCGAGCGGGTGCATCAGCGGGCCGCAGGACTCCCGCTGCAACTCCAGGACGGCGCCCAGCGCGTCCGAGGTGAGAGGAGCGAAGCGCAGGCCGCTCATCGCCCGCCCTCCGTCTGCGAGCGCCGGGTGCGGGACGGGACGGTCCGCCGCCACGTCAGCAGGGCGAAGAGCAGCAGGCTGCCGGCGAGCAGCCCGCCGATCATTCCCACCCCCTCCGGTCCGGCGCCCAGCGGGACGGCGGCGGCCAGCGTGCCGAACAGGAGCGGCCCGGCGGCCTGCCCCAGCTTGCGGGTGTTGACGTGCAGGGCCAGCACGGAATCGCGCCGCCGCGCCTCGCGCGCCGCCAGCAGCTCGGCATGGCGCATCTGGGCGGACAGGCCGAAGCTCTCCGCGAGGCCGATCAGGAACACCGTGGCGAAGGCCGTCCACAGCGACGCCTGGAGACCGAACAGGGCCAGCGCTCCGGCGATCATCGCCGCGGACAGCAGCGTCACCCCCGGAACCGGCAGGCGCCGCGCCGCCATGCGGGTCAGCAGCGGCCCGGCCAGAACGACGCACAGGCCGTGCAGCAGGTAGGCGCGGCCCACCGTCGCCGACGACAGGCCGAGGTCCGCGATGAACAGCGGCAGATAGAAGGGCAGGAACATCGCCGCCACCGCGGTGGGCAGGGAGATCAGCGCCAGGAACAGCGGCACCTTGATGCGCCGCCGCCGCGGGTGGACTGTCCCGCCGCACGGCGAGGGGACGGGCGCGCAATGCGCGTCCGGCGGGACGGCTCCGGGCAGGCGGGGAACGCCGAAAGCGGTGTAGAGCAGCCCGGCGACCGGGATCACGGCCCCCCCGGCGAACACCGTCACCGGCCCGTAGGTGGTGGAGAGCAGGGCGCCCGACACCGCCCCGCAGTTCACCCCGGCATACATGCCGGCGAACAGGCCGGATTGCAGGGCTGAGGTGTCGGACACCCCGCGCAGTCGCCCGATCAGCGCGTTCGCGGCGATCAGCCCGGCCATGCCGCCCGCTCCGCTCAGCCCGCGGGCCAGGACGAACAGCAGCGGGTCGGCGGCCACCACCGCCACGGCGGCCAGCGCCATTCCCGCCGCCGCCGCCGCAAAGCCGGCCAGCGAGACCGCCCGCCAGCCGAATCGCCCGGTCAGCCGCCCGGCGGCCAGCGCCGCGGCGACTCCGCAGAGCATCTCCGCCGTCAGCGGCGCCGCGGCGATCTGGGACGGTGACAGAAAGGGAAAGGGCTCCGCACCGAAGCTGGTCATCAGCAGCGGGACGAAGGACACCGGCAGAAAGGCGCCGAAATACATCAGAAAGGCCGAGAAGCGGATGGAGCCGGCGACATTGCCGGTTCCACCCGCCACGGCCCGTCCGTCGCCGGAGCGCCGGGCCATCCAGGTCCGCCCGCCGAGCACGCGGTCCATCTCGAACATGAACAGCAGCGATGTGACGAGGATGGTCGCCATGTCCAGACCGAACTCGGTCAGCTGCGTGGCCACCCGGTCGCCATCCACCACGGCCACCAGCTCGCGCGCCTCGCCGCCGCGGTCCTGGGCGAGCGGCCAGCGCAGCGTCACGTCCGGCATGTCCGACAGGAAGGGGACGCCGCCCACGATGTGGCGGGCGTCGTGGCTCGGCGGGGTGGTGCCGGGGAGGGCCAGCTCGATGGACTGCAGAGTGGGCATGCTGGCGCGGATGCGCTCGAAATAGCCGTCCACCCCGGCCAGCGACCCATAGTCCAGCCCGCGCCGGACCACCGACTCGAGGTCGTTGCGGATCATCCGGGCGACGATCTGGGTCGCCTGTTCGGCGGCCTCCAGATGGGCGGTGGAAATCAGCGTGTAGCATTCCGCCGCCGCCGCGGTCTGGGCGGCCAGCATCGCGCCCAGCGCCAGCAGCCGGCGCAGGCGCTCCAGCCGGACCCGGCGCCCTTCCGGCGCACGGCGCAGGCCGAAGGCCATCACCAGACCGGTAAGACCGAGGAAGCCGACCGTCCCCAGCCCCGTCCACAGGAGCTGCGGCAGGGTGCGGTCGCGGAAGTCCTCCACCCGGTCGTCCACCCTGGCGCTGTCGGACTGGATGATGAGAAAGCCGGCGGGAGCATCGACCGGCCGGCCGGCCCGCTCCGCCTCGCCGGGAGTGCGGATCGGCAGATAGAGGGCATAGGTGCCGTTGCCGGCATCGTGCCGGAACCAGTGGGGGCGCCGCTCCAGCTCGGCGCGGGCCCGGCGCAGAGTGGCCTCCGTCACCGGCTCAACGGGCCGCCCCCGGGCGATGGCGACGACGCGTCCGTCCGCCACCGCCACCCCGATCCCCCGCGCCCCGGGCAGGTTGGCGGCGAGCTGGTCGAGGATCGCCTCCAGCCCGTAGAAGTCGTCCAGCGGCTTGCCGTAGCCCAGCGCGTCCTGGACGTTCTCCACGGTCTTGCCGCCGACCACCGCGAAGGCCGCCATCAGCGTGCCCGCGTGGTTCTGGCGGAAGGAGCCGAGATTGATGCTCAGGCTGAAGGCCAGGGTCACCCCGACCAGAAGCACCGACACCAGGAAGGCGCGGAGGAGGCCGGAGCGGCCGGACGGGGCACCGGACGAGGCCATGGCTAGAGCACTCCGTGCAGTGAATCCGCCGCCAGCAGCGCCGGAAAGGGGATGCGGTAGCCGATGGCCGCCGCGGTCGCCGCGTTCCAGGCGATGGACGGCGTGTCGAAATAGACCTGCGGCAAGTGGCGCAGCGGCTCGCCGGCCATGACGCGGGCGAGGGTGGCGGCGCCGAAATGGCCGATGCCCGCCATGTCGGCACGGGCGATGCTCATCAGCGCGCCGCGCTCCACCTCCTCGGGACCGAGTTGCGAGAAAGTCGGGATACGGCGTTTCAGGAAAGGCCGGACCAGCGAGGAAAAGCGGTCCAGGGGCCAGCGTCCGTAGGTGATGTAGACGGCGTCCGCCTCGCGCGACAGCGCCTCCCAGGCGGCGGTCAGATCGACCTCGTAGCGGTACTGGTCGAGATGGTCGATCGGCGCGCGGACGTGCCGCTCCACCAGTTCGAACCCGATCCGCTCGGCCGTCGCCTCGATGTCGGGCAGAGAGGCGATGGCCCGGCCCGTCGGGCTGTCGTCGTAGGCGATGCCCAGCCGCCGGAACTGGAAGGTCTTGTGGAAGATGGACAGCTGGCGCTGGAACCGCCGCGGGTCGAGATGCGCCCACACATGGTCGCGCCCGGTGTCGGTCTCCGCCGCGACGATCCCGGCGGCGATCGGGTTGGTGCAGGAGAAGGCGAGGACCGGCACCCGGTGCGCATCGGTCGCCAGGGCGATGCCGGCGACCGTCCCCATGACGATCATCAGGTCGATGTCGGACGGCTCCTGCAGACGCATCACCAGCGCGGCGGCACCGTCGGAGGTCAGGTTGGTGGCGTGGGCGTCGGCGACAAAGTCGAGAACCGGGCTGTCGGCGTGCGTCGCCAGCCAGGACCACAGGGTGGCGGTGTCGGTCTGGCCCGGACGGTAGGGCATGCCGCTCAGGCCGCCGGTCCAGCCCATCCGTTCCAACTCGCCGAGGATGGCGGCGAGCGTCGCGGCGTAATTGCCGTAGGGCATGGATTCAGCGTAGCCAATGCGCCAGCGCCGCGGCACGTCCCGGACGGACGGGAGCGGCCGGGTGGCGGCCAGCGCCGTGGCCGACGGGCAGAGAACGCCGAGGCCGGCGGCGGCGGCTCCGGCCATCCAGCCACGGCGGGTCATCGCGGCGGCTCCAGAGGCATCGGAGGAGGACTGTGGATTCATTCCGGCGGCTCCTCCCCCGTGGCGCTGGTCCGGTAGCGGCGGACGACCCGCGGCCCGAGAAGCGGGACCGCGCTAGGGCGCAGCCCGGACCGCGCCGCGATGTCCTCCACGGTGATCCGGTGATCGCCCTGCCGCCCGATCAGGACGGCCTCGTCGCCCGGCTGGACGCTGGGGATGTCCGTCAGGTCGGCCAGAAGGCTGCTCATGAAGGGGCGCGCCAGGATCGGCGCCGGGCAGCCCCGGATCAGCAGCACTCCGCCGGCCAGCCGGTGCAGATGGTGACCGTCGGAGAAGCCGAAGGGCAGGACCGCCACCGGCGTGCGCCGGGGAGCGGCTCCGGCGGTGGCGTAATCGGCGACGTCGCCGGGTTCCAGCACCGTCACGCGGGTGACGCGGGCCTTCACGCTCATCACCGGAGCAAGGGATGCCGATCCTTCTCCATCCACCATGCGGATACCGAACAGGGCTGCACCGCAGCGCACCGCCGTGCAGCCGATGCGCGCTGCGGCGTTTGTCAGGAGGGGCCGATCGAGAGCCGGGCTGCTGAGCGCGTGGACCAGCGGCGGCAGCAGCCCGGCGCCCCGCGCCGCATCGACCGCCTCGCCGAACCGCTCCAGTTCGACCAAGCCGCCGTCCTCGTAGGGGCCATAGACGCCGGACAGGTGGGTGTAGAGCCCTTCCAGCCGCAGCGCCGGCGCGACGGAAACCGCGGCTAACACGTCGATCAGGTCCGCGTGCGCCGCCCCGAAGCCGGCAAATCCAGTGTTCACCCGGACATGCACGTCGACCGTCCGGCCGGCGCGGTTGGCGGCGGTGGCGAGCGCCCGCGCCTCCGCCGCGCTGGTGACGGTGGCGCCCAGCCGGTGCAGGGCGGGCAACCGCAGCTGGCTTTGCAGCGGCGGGTCGATGACCAGGATGGGGGCCGTGACGCCGGCCCGCCGCAGTGTGATGCCCTCGCCCATGTCGGCGACCACCAGCCCGTCGACCCCGAACCGCTGAAGCGCCCGTCCGACCGGCCCGGCGCCGTGGCCGTAGGCGTCCGCCTTCACCACCCCGAAGACGGCCTGGCCGGAGGGAAGGCCGCGGCGCAGCCGTTCCAGGTTCCGGCCGAGGGCGTGCAGATCGATGTCCGCCCAGGCGGTGGTGCTGCCCCGCCGGCCCGTCCGCGTTCCCGTCATGCAAGGAACTTCGCGCTGATGTCGGTCGAGGATTCCCGGCCGATCTTGTCGAAGTGCTGATCCAGGAACTCCTCGGCCTTGTGGCGGCCCGTTTCGAACATGTAGGTCAGGAAGTCCCAGTCGGCGTTCAGCTTGCTGGTGACGCCCAGCTTCTCCACGACCTCTTCGGCGTCGACGGTGTGGATGTGCATCTTCTTGTGCTTCTCCGGGCTGAGTTCGCCGGAGTCGATCAGCTTGGAGACGAAGTCGACGACGCGCAGCTCGCGCATCATGCTGGAGTTGAAGCTGAGCGTGTTGACGCGGTCCATGATCTCGCGGGCGGTGCGCGGCGGCACCGGCACGCGGACCGGGTTGATCTGGACGATCAGGATGTCGCGGCTGTCGCACTGGTCGATCAGCGGGAACAGCGGCGGGTTGCCGGAATAGCCGCCGTCCCAATAGAAGGCGTTGCCGACCTGCACCGCCTGGAACAGGAAGGGCAGGCAGGCCGAGGCGAGCACCGCGTCCACCGAGATGTCCTTCGGGCCGAACACCTTCAGCCGGCCGGCGCAGACGTCGGTCGCCGCGATGAAGGTCTTGCAGGCCGGCGCCTTGCGCAGCCGCTTGAAGTCCACCACGTCCGACAGCACGTCGCGCAGTGGATTCTGGTTCATCGGGTTCAGCTCGTACGGCGACATCATGCGCGACAGCGCGTCGAACATCTGCCAGAGCGGGGAGAAGTCCATGTTCCCCTTGCTGAACATCTTGTCGAGCGGGGTCGGCTGGAGCGGCCCCTTCTTCGCCTCGTCGGAGATGCGGCGCCAGAATTCGCGCAGCTTGCTCCGCGCGCCCTCGGGACCGCCGATGGTCAGGCCATAGGCGGTGACGGCGCAGTTCATGGCGCCGGCGCTGGTGCCGACGATGCCGTCGATGGTCAGGCGTCCATCCTCAAGGATGCGGTCGATCACCCCCCAGGTGAAGGAGCCGTGGGCGCCGCCCCCCTGGAGCGCCAAGTTGATCGGCTTGACGCTGGTCCGGCTGGTGGATTGGATGGCGGGGGCGGGGAGGATCTGCTCGGGCATGGATGGCTCCGGTCGTTGGCGTCCTGGTTTGGAGGTCGCCAGGGTTGGGAATGGGCGTGTGGATGGACGCGCTCGGTTGACGGTGCGGGTCAGAGCGCCGGCTTCATCGTCTTGGACGGGGGAGTGGAGGGGGGCTTGGGCGGACGCGTTCTGGTCAGCACGCCGTGCTTGGTCGCGCGCCGTGACTGCGGTGTGTCGGGGGGCGGTTTCGCCAGCAGATCGCGATGGTCTGGAACGGCGCTGCGCAGATAGCTGCGGATCTGCTGAATCCATTTGCGCGCCAGCTCTTCGGAGATGGACAGCTCGGCGGCGATGTCCGCGTAGGGCTGCTCCTCGATGAAGCGCATGCGGGCGGCTTGGCGCATCCGCTCGTCCCGGATGCCGTCGAGCGATTCCAGGACCTTGGCGAGCAGGGCGCGGTCGGCGTTGGTGCGTTCCGGGTCCATGGCGTCCCGGCCGCTGGTCCCGTCGGCAATGGAGGCGATCTCGACGAGGGAGCCGACCAGGACGGGATGGCGCTGGTGGGCGCGGTGCCGGTCGATGAAATGGTTGATGGCGGTGCGCCGCAGCCAGGTGCGCGTCTTGATGATGGAACGCGCGTAGAGGGGAAGGGCTTCCGACAGGTTGATGCAGAGTCCGCTCAGGCAGTCGTGGATCTCTTGCCTGTTTCCTTTGCACAACCTATGGTATGTCCAAAACAGGTCGGTGTAGTGGCGGCACCAGAAGACCCAGAAGGCCGTCTGATCCCGGGTCGCAATGCGCTCCAGAAGTCCGGAATCGTCCAGTTCGTGGAGATTTTCCCCAGTGTGGGAGTGAAGCCGGGGTGACCCAGCCATGGACAGGGAAGGCCAGGAGCGTTTCGGTTCCCGCCGCCGGTCCAACGCCGTTCCGTTGGGGGCGCATCCCAGAGGTTGCATTCTTTGCTGCATATGACGTCCCTTGCGCGTTTTGCTCAAGGGACGCTCGCCAAGTTCTATGCGTGAACGAAATGGATATACTTTTTTTCGAAATACCTATGTATTTCGTACGATCTTATCTAAAAAATGGCCTATCAAAACGCAACCGCACTATGTCTTGATAATCAAGACATGGCTATACGCGCGAATGCAGGCGCATCGGTTCTATGGATTGGCATCGGAGGATGGCGAAGCGCCTAGTAACGCCGCGCGGCAGCGGACCGTTCGGAAGAATGAGGATGAAGATTTATTAACCAAGAAAGCAGAATTTTCGGCCCTGGTGCTGAAGAGTGTTTCAAAAACTCTACAATTCAGGAAGTTGGCGCTGCCATGCGCGGGGCCACTCGAATCCTGCGTCGAATGGCAGGAGTGGAGGGGCTCGAACCCCCAACCCCCGGTTTTGGAGACCGGTGCTCTACCAATTGAGCTACACTCCTGTCGCCGCCTTGCAGCGGGAAGCCGCTTGTAGGCGATTTCCGGGCCGTGCACCAGAAGAAAATTACGATGATCGTGTTTGGAACGCGCTTGCACCATGGCGACATGGAGCTTGGCGATGAAACGGGCGGACCCGTACGTCACTGGCCCCTGCGCACGCAGTTGGGTAAGGAAAAATCACCAAGAAACGCCATGGTTTGGCATAAAACGAATAGAAAAAGATTCTATTCAGCACGAATCATCCATATTTAAAAATATAGATTTCATTTTTAAAATATAAAAGCAGCAGCGGTCTTGGTTTTCCTGTGAAAACCGACCGTCGATGATCGGCGTGGCGTCATGGAGCGGCAAAGCCGTGGCGTCGCAGGACCGCTTGGCCGAGCGGGGACAGGATGCAGTCCGCGAACGCTTCCACACAGGGGCGGTTCGCCCCGTCCAGGACGGTCAGGCCATAGTCGGCGCCCACCGCAATGGCCGCCGGCAGATCGATGATCGTCAGCCCAGGAATCTCCAACGCCGCAAGCCGCGCGTTGGTGCGGTAGGTCAGGAACAAGTCGGCCTTGCGCCTTTCCATCAGCCATCCATAGGGATTGCGGCCCTCCGGCGGGCTCTCGCTGTCCGGTCCGCCGGTGAGCCGCAGCGCCTTCGCGTCCAGCGCTGCGAAGCTGCCGGGACGGAGCGCCTCGGCCTTGCGGAAGACGTCCCAGGCGTAATCGCCGGCGGGATCGGCCTGTGGCGTCGAGGTGCCGAGCCGCGTGGTCGGGTCGAGCAGGCGGTCGAGGAGCGTGTCCGCCGTGACATCCATCTCCGGCTGGGCGATGACGCACAGCTGGTTGCTTGCGAAGGGCCGGACGGCCGTTGCCCGTCCGGCGTCGGCCAGCGCGTGGGGATGCGCCATGTTGGCGGACGCGAACAGACCGCCTTCCCCACTCCACAGCAGTCGGTCCTTCAGCAGGCCGGAGGGGGCGAAAACGGCTGTGACCGGGATGCCCTCCCGCGCTTCGAACATGGCACCCAGTTCGCCCAGAACCGCCTTCAGGCTGCCGGCCGCAAACAGATTCACCGCATCCCCCGGCCGCTCCTCCGTCTTGTCCATGGAATTTCGTGTCCGCACCGTTTCCGCCCAAACGCCCTCTTCTTATGCATAGAGCATGGGGCGGGGGCGGAAAAGCGCGAGCGGCACCGCGCTCCACTCCGTCATGGTGTCGCCGCGCCCGGCGTTCTCTGCTGGGGTTTATCGATTGTTCCGCAACCTGCCATGGAAGGTTGCGCGCGCAGCCCCTGCGGCCGCTGTGCTGTTCAGGCGCCGTTCCAGCACCGCCCATGACAAGGATGTGAATGTTACAAATTCCGACAATCTAGAACTAACACCCTGACCGAAATCGTATGATAAAAATAGCTACCTCAGATGGAGGTCCGACGGGACCTTCGTTAATCAAAGGTTAGCAACGACCATCGCGCGAAGGTATCGGTCCCATGAATTCGTCCGTCAGAGCCGCCTCTTCCACTCCCGTCCTCAAAGAAGATGTGGATAATAGAAAGGCGTCATGGTGGGCATTGGTGGCGGCTGGAGCCATTGCTGCTGGCGTTGCTTTCCCGGCATTCGCGCAACAATTGCCGACCCAGCTCCCCTCGGGCGCTGAGCCCCGTCCGGAGGCGCCGCGCCCGGTGATGCCGCTGCCTTCGGTGCCCGGCGGGGCGGTGACCGTACCGAAGGCGCCGGCGGCGGAGGCTCCGGCGGGTGCCGAGAACTACCGCCTGACGTTGCGGGAGGTTGCCATTGAAGGCGCCACCGCCTACAGCCAGGACAGCCTCAAGGCCGCCTACCAGGACATGCTGGGTCGCGAGGTGTCGGTGGCGGACCTGTTCAAGATCGCCAACGACATCGAATTCCGCTACCGCAACGACGGCTTCATCACCAGCCGGGTCATCGTCCCGGCCCAGACGATCGAGGACGGCACCTTCCGCCTCCAGGTGGTCGAGGGCTTCGTGTCCGACATCACCTATCCCGACGACATCGGTCCGGCGCTGGCCGCGGTGAAGCGGCTTGTGGAACCGCTGCGCGGCGTCAAGCCGATCAACGTCGCGGAGGTCGAGCGCCGCCTGCTTCTGGCGAACGACCTCGCCGGCCTGACCGTGCGCGCCAGCCTGGAGCCGGCGCCCGACACGCTCGGCGCCTCGGTGGTGGTGGTGAAGACGGACCGCAAGGCGGTGGACGCCCTGGTGTCGTTCAGCAACCGCAACACGCCCTATCTCGGCACCGCCCAGACGACCGCGACGGCGGCGCTGAACTCCTTCGGGCCGAACGCCGACACGGTGAACCTCAGCGGGCGCGTGTCCTCGCCGGCGTCGCGGGCCTGGTCGGTCGGCGCCGGCTACCAGGCGCTGGTGACCGGCGACGGGCTGACCTTCTCCGCCACCGGCTCCTATTCCAAGTCGCGGCCCGGCCTGACGCTGGACCCGCTGGACGTGGAAAGCTGGGTGGCGGCGGGCGTGGGCACGCTCAGCTACCCGGTGATCCGCTCGCGCCTGGAGAACCTGCGGGCGGTGGGCGAGTTCGAATACCGTGACGTGAACACCGACATTTCCGGCGACCGCTTCAACCGTGACCGCCTGCGCATCCTGCGCGGCGGCTTCAGCTATGACCGGACCGACAATTGGGACGGCATCACCGCGGTGCGCGGCCTCGTGCACCAGGGTCTGGACATCCTCGACGCGACGAAGCTCGGCTCGGCCTACGCCTCGCGCGAGCGCGGGCGCAGCGACTTCACCAAGCTGACCGCCGACATCACCCGCGTGCAGCAGCTGCCGGCCAACTTCAGCATCCTGGCGACGGCCACCATGCAGGCCGCCGGCACGCCGCTGCTGGCCAGCGAGCAGATCGCGCTGGGCGGCCCGAGCTACGGCCGCGCCTTCGACGAGGGCGAGATCTCCGGCGACAGCGGCTGGGCCGGGTCGCTGGAGCTGCGCTACACGCCGGTGGTGCCGGAGAACGCCTTCGCGCAGGCCGTCCAGATCTACGGCTTCGTCGACGGCGGCGAGGTGTGGAACCGCTCCAGCCTGGAGCAGAACAGCCGGAATTCGCTGGTCTCCGTGGGCGGCGGCGTGCGCGCCAGCCTCGTGGAACGGCTTTTCGCGACGCTTGAAATCGACAAGCCGCTGACCCGCCGCGTCGCGACCGAGGGCGACAAGGACATGCGGGTCTTCTTCAACATCACTGCGCAATACTGATAGGGCCGGGGGATACAGGACATGGGCAAGGGCAACGTCACCAACACTCCCGGCATCACCGAGATTCCCGGCGCGCGCCGTCACCGGCAGACGCTGCGCCAGCGGCTGCTGCTGTCGTCCGCGACGGAATCGCCCCAGCGCGGCGGCGGCACCCGGCGCCAGCGCCGCGCGGCGAAGGCCAAGGGGGGCATCGACTTCGCGCGGCTGGCGCTGCGCAGCGTGATCGGCGTGGCGCTGTCCACCCTGTTCGCCGGCGCCGCTTACGCCAACCCGCTGGAAGGCACCGTCACCGCGGGCTCGGCGACCATCCGGTCGGCGACCCCGAAGTCGATGGAGATCCTGCAGTCCACCGACAAGGCCATCATCAACTGGAAGTCCTTCAGCATCGACGCCGGTGAGAAGGTCACCTTCCAGCAGCCGTCGGCCTCCAGCGTCACGCTGAACCGGGTCACCGGCGCCGATCCGTCCAAGATCATGGGCAGCCTGTCGGCCAACGGCACGGTCATGCTGGTCAACCCCAACGGCGTGGTGATCGGCGCCGGGGCGAAGGTGGACGTCGGCGGGCTGGTGGCGACCACCGCCAACATCTCCGACGCCAACTTCATGGCGGGCAAGTACCAGTTCGACCAGGCCTCCACCAAGCCGAACGCCATGGTGGTGAACGAGGGCGACATCACCGTCAAGGACAGCGGCCTCGCCGCCCTGGTGGCCCCGCACGTCCGCAACTCCGGCGTCATCCGCGCCAAGCTCGGCAAGGTCGCGCTGGGCGGTGCGGAGACCTTCACGCTCGACTTCCACGGCGACGGGCTGATCAGCTTCGACGCCAGCTCCGCCGTCAAGACGGTGGCAAAGGACGCGGACGGAAAGCCGGTCGCGGCGCTGGTCGTCAATTCCGGCGAGATCGCCGCCGAGGGCGGCAGCGTCACCCTGTCGGCGCGCGCCGTGAAGGGCGTGATCGACAACGTCATCAACACCGACGGCGTCATCAAGGCCACCTCGGTCGGCAGCGCCAACGGCAAGATCGTCCTCTCCGGCGGCGACAACGGCAAGGTCACCATCGGCGGCACCGTCGACGCCAGCGGGCGCGGGGAGGGGCAGACCGGCGGCACCGTCGTCGCCACCGGCGCCGAGATCGCCGTCAAGAAGAACGCCCGCGTCGACGCCTCCGGCAGCAAGGGCGGCGGCGAGGTCGCCATCGGCAGCAAGACGGGCCGCTCCGGCACCTGGTCGGACAAGGTGACGGTCGAGGCCGGCGCCACCCTGTCCGCCGACGCGGTGAAGTCCGGCAAGGGCGGCGTCGTGACGGTGCTGTCGCAGAAAAGCACAAAGCACGCTGGTAAAATCTCCGCCCGCGGAGGCGCCGAGGGCGGCGACGGCGGCTTCGCCGAGGTGTCGAGCCACAAGGACATCACGCTGACCGGCAGCGTCGACCTGACGGCGCCCAAGGGCGCGGCGGGCGTTTTCCTGCTCGACCCGGAAAGCCTGCGCATCGTCAGCTCCGCCGGCGGCAGCCAGGACGGCGCCGCCAGCGACGGCACGATCGGCGTCAACGACCCCAACCTGGGCAGCGGCGACGCCGTCAATACGGTGTCGAAGCAGGTGCTGGAGAGCATCGCCGGCAACGCGAACATCGTGCTGGAGGCGTCAGGCGAGATCAAGGTGGAGACCAGCCTCGACCTGCAGACCACGACGGGCCACAGCTTCACCCTGCGGTCACTGACCAGCGGTGGGATCGCCTTCACCGACGCCAGCTACGAGATCCGCACCAACGGCGGCGACATCGTGCTGGAAGCCAACGGCATGGCCAGCAGCCTGACCAAGATCGGCAAGCTGACGACCCGCGGCGGCTCGGTGCGGCTGACGGCCACCGACAATGTCCAACTCGCCAACCTGATCGACACCACGCCGGTCTCGGGAAGCGCCGGGGCGGTCTCCGTCAACGCCCAGAGCGGGACGCTGACCGCGTTGGACGCCGGCCGGATCGTCGGCGGCCCGGTCACCCTGACCGCCGGCAGTGCCATCGGCGCCAGCGGCGCGGCGGTGTCGACCAGCAGCACCCAACTCTCCCTGGTCACCGGCGGCAACCTGTTCGTCACCAACGACCAGACGCTGACCGACCTCTCCGTCACCAGCACGCACCGGACGGTCGGGGCCGACAGCCAGTTCTTCCTGGCCTCCACGGGCCTGACCTTCACCGTCACCGATTCGTCCGGCAGCACCGCGCTCGACACGATCAGCCAGGTTGGCGGCCTGAACAGCTTCGCCTTCCGCGGTGACCGGACCATCCAGGTCGGCACGGTCAACGCCGGAGCGGGGTCCGTCGCGCTGACCAGCACCGCCGGCAACATCACCGGCACCAGCGCAGGCCTGCTGACCGGCGGCGCGCTGACGCTGACGGCCCGTGGCTCCTCGGGCAGCAACGGCGCCATCGGCACGTCGTCGCAGGCGCTGAACACCGCCGGCTCCAGCCTGACCGCGACGGCCGGCAGCGGCGGCATCAATTTGTCGAACACCGGCGCGCTGGCCCTGGCCAGCCTGACCAGCGGCGGCGCCACCACCGTCGCGGCCACCGGCGACCTGACGGTCGGCGCGGTGGCCAGCGGCGGTGCGCTGTCTCTGACCAGCGGCGGCAGCATCCTGAACGACGCCGACGCGTCGACCACCATCAGCGCCTACAACCTGTCCCTGGACGCCGCCGGAAGCATCGGCACCAGCGGCACCGCCCTGACCACCGGCAGCTACCTCGTCAGCGCGACCTCGGGCTCGGGCGGCATCCATCTGACGACATCGGGTACGGCGAACCTCACCTCCTTCGTCTCGACCGACGGCGACATCGCGGTCACGACCGGCGGCACCACGTCCATCGGGACGATGACGAGCGCCAACGGGACCAGCAACATATCGGTCACCGCGAACGGCGCCGTGTCCAGCATCGCGGCGAACACCGTGAACGCCGGCGCCAACGGAAACGTCACCCTCACCACCGCCAACGGCGATGTCTACGCGACATCCGGTACGATCACCGGCAACGTCGTGACCATCAACGCCGGGGGCATCACCTCCAACGTCTCGGTGAACACCGCGGCGAAGACGTTGTCGGTCGCCAACGGTTCGGGCACCGTCACGGTCAACCAGACCGGCGCCGTGACCGTCGACAACATCACCTCCTCCGGCTCGTCGGTCGCGCTCACCGTCAGCGGCGGGGCGGCCACGCTGGGGACGATCAAGACGCCCACCGGCGCCATCTCCGTGACGGTGACCGGCGGCGCCATCCTGGGCAAGGACGCCAACAACCGGCTGTCCGCCAACAGCGTCACCCTGAGCACGGACGGCGCCATCGGCAGCGCCGCCACCCATCTGCGCACGTCGACGGCTTCGCTGACGCTGACCAACGTCGGGAATCTGTATCTCGACAACAGCGGCGTGATCCTGACCGGCCTGTCGATCACCAACCGCCATGTCGGCACGAACGCCAACGCGCTGGAACTCACCTCCGAATACTTCAACTTCGTGGTCGGTGACAACGGCACCGCGACCATCCTGGAGGCGGTCGGCAGCCCGAAGCTGAAAACCCTCAGCTTCAACAGCGACATCGACCTGATCGTCGGCGATCTGGCCACGGTGGGCACGGGCGGCACGGTCACGCTGACCTCCACCACCGGCAGCATCCTGGACGACGGCAGCAGGAACACGCGGGTCAATGCCGAGACCGTAAAGCTGAGCGCCGCGGCGGGCAGCCTGGGCGACGCCAACGCTCCGCTGGCGCTCAACGCCACGAAGCTGACGCTGACCACCGGCGGCAACCTGCACGTCACCAACCTGTCCGACATGGCGGAGCTGGGCATCACCAGCACGCATGCGGACACGTCGGTGGTGAACAGCTACTCGATCACCGCGCCGAACTTCGCCTTCGACCTGACCGACGACGCCACCAACGGCTATCTTCTGCGCACGCTGGTCGACACCACCGGCCAGATCTTCTCCTTCAAGGGTGACCGCGACATCCGGCTGGGCCGGGTCGATCTGACCTACAAGACCGGCGTCCTTCCCGACAACGGGACGCCCTCGCCCAGCGAAACCTACAGCATCTTCAACGCCGAGACGACGAACGGGTCGATCCTGGACGACGGGTCGAAGACCACGGTGGTGTTGGCCGGGTCGGTCAATCTGAAGGCCAGCAAGGCGATCGGCAGCGGTACCGGGACCGAGTATCTGGACATCGTCACCCCGGTCCTCAACGCCAGCGCGGCGGACGGCGGCATCTACATCACCCTGCCGACCTCAACGGGTGTCAATAACCCGAAGAACCTCATCACGCTGGGCAGCAGCTTCTTCAGCGCCGCCAACAACCCCATCGTGGTGACGGCGACCTGGGGCGACATCGCCTTCGGCAACTCTTTCACGCCCTTCGCCAGCACCGACATCACGATCACGGCGACCCACGGGTCGATCCTGAACCCGAACAGCATCGGCTTGCGCGCCAGCTCCACCGGCACGGTGACCCTCACCGCCGGGAAGGACATCGGCTCGTCGGACAAGGCGGTGAGCGCGCAGGGCGGTACGGTCGTGGCCACCGCGGGCGGTTCGATCTGGCTCGGCCTGGGCACCGGCCCGACCGGGCTGGACAGCCTGACGGCCGGCGGTGACATCACCGTCACGAAGTCCAACGGCGTCATGACCGTCGGGTCGGTCAACGCCAACAACGGCACCGGAACGGTCACGCTGACGAACACCAGCGGCAGCATCCAGGACGATTCGGACAGCACCACCGTCATCGCCGCCGACAAGGTGATCCTGAGCGCCAACGGAAGCGTCGGCGGCGGCACCGCGCTGAATCTGGCGACGGCGAACCTGTCCATCACGACGGGCGGGTCCATCGGCATCACCAACACGATGGCCCTGACCGATCTGAAGCTGAAGCGCGGCAGCTACAGCGGCGGGACCATCGCAATCAGCACCGTCGGCGGACAGACCTTCACCCTGTCCGACACGTCGTCGCAGTCCTACATCCAGACCGTCACCAGCAGCACCCCGCTGAACTTCACCTTCGAAGCGCCGCGCGAGGTCAAGGTCGGCACCCTCAACGTCGGGGCCGGCGGCAGCGTCGCCATCACCTCGTCCGGTTCCATCATCAACAACGGTTCCAGCGGCAAGATCACCGCGGGCAAGGTGTCGCTGACGGCGGGGGACAGCAGTTCCATCGGTGCCTCGACTCTCACCGGAGCCATCAGTCTCGACACCGGCGACCTGTCGCTGACCGCCGGGCGAGATCTCTACGTCGACAACAACGGGCGCGCCTTCAACAGCCTGGCGATCACCAGCACGAACAGCACCACGGCCTCCGCGACCAAGAGCACCTTCTCCATCGGCAGCACCGGGTCCCAGATCTACTCGCTGGCCGACAGCGGCACCACGCATACGATCGACATCACGGGTGCGGGCAACAGCAACTTCAGCTTCTCCGGCAAGAAGCACATCGTGGTTTCCGAGATCGTCGCCGGCGGCGGCTCGGTCAGCCTGACGACGGCGGGCGGCGGGGAGAACTCGACGATCACCATGTCGGGCGGCGGGGTCATCGCGGCGTCCTCCGTCACCCTGTCGGCCAACGGCTCCGGCACCAACGGCGGTTCCATCGGCACCAGCACGCGGGCGGTGAAGACCTCCGCCTCGTCGCTGACCCTGGTGAGCAACGGCGACCTCTACATCAACAACAACAACACCGCGCTGACCGCGCTGGACGTCACCGTCACGCACAAGTCGTCCACCAGCACGGGGACCTACCAGTTCAACGCCCTCGGCTCCAACCGCAGCTTCACGGTGACGGAAGCCAGCGGCATCCAGACACTGGCCCTGTCCACGCCGAGCAGCGGCGGCAGCGCCTACATGGATCTGCGCTACAGCGTGGATCGCGGCATCGTGGCCGGCGCGATCGACGCCGGCACCAGCTCCACCGGGTCCGTGACGCTGATCTCCACCGGTTCGGCCACGGGCGCGTCCGGCGGCCCGTCGATCAACGGGAACGGGTCGGGCACGATCACGGCGGGTTCGGTCTCCCTGACCGCGACCGGCAGCAACGGCAACGTCGGCGGCACCACTAAGGTGCAGACCAGCACGACGAAGCTGGCCATCACGTCGGGCGGCAACGTTTCGGTCGACAACGGCCAGAACGTCACGCTGTCCGAACTGACGCTGGATTTCCGGCACCAGAAATCCGGCAACTCCCCAACAGCTACACCATCCTTTCGAAAGACCTGACCGCCAGCTTCAGCGATTCGACGTCGCAAACCGGCCTGACGGTGACGAACGTCACCCAGACCCAGGGCGGGCTGAAGCTGGCGATCGCCAACGACAAGGCTATGCAGATCACCAGATCGACGTCGGCACCACCGGCACGGTCGATCTGACCACCACCAACGGCACCTCCATCAATGGGACGGGCAGCGGCACCGCGGTCACGGCCGACAGCCTGACGATGACCACCTCGTCCGCCGGCGCCACGACAACGATCGCAACCAAGATCAACACGCTGTCGGCCAAGCTGACCGGCTCGCTGAACCTCAGCAATTCGGGCAATCTGACGCTGAAGGGCGTTTCGGCCAATTCGGCGGAGATCGCCGTCACCAACAACGGGTCGCTCCTCCAGAGCGGAACCACGCTGCTGCGCGCGGACAAAGTGAAGCTGACGGTCGACGGCGGCTCCATCGGGGCGTCCGGCACGTCGCTGCTGACCGAGACGCAGACCCTGGAGGTGATCGCCGGTCGCAACGTCCATCTGACGAACAGCGCCGACCTGCATGCCCTCAGCCTGGATGTCAGGCACGCCTCCTCCGGCGCGCAGAATGTCTACGACATCCGCTCGGAGGCGCTGACCTTCGCGCTGACCGACACCAAACACCGGCAGCCAGTACACGCTCGGCAGCGTCGTGGACGCAGCGGCCTCGACTTCTCGTTCAAGGGCGACAACAGCGTCGCCCTGGGGACGATCAACGGCGGCCTGACCCGCAAGGTGACCATCGAGACCACCGGCACCGGCAAGGACATCCTCAGCAACGGCAGCTCGATGGTGACGGCCGGCACGGTCACCCTCACCGCGAGCGGCGGCATCGGTCAGGTGGGATCGTCCGCCAACCACATCGCGACGTTGGCCGACACGCTGGTGCTGACCACGGCGACCGACGCCTTCGTGGACAACGGCAAGGACCTGACCGCGCTGTCGCTGACCAGCTCGCGGACGACCGGCGCCGGCACCTATCAGATCACCGCGCCGCAGCTCGTCTTCACCATGACGGACGACGGCGCCACCACCACGCTGAGCGAACTGACCGACAGCACGGGACTGGCCTTCAAGCTGGACACCAAGCACGCGCTGTCCATCGGCACGCTCAACGTGCAGAACTGGGGCACCGTCGACCTGACCAGCGCCAGCAGCATCACGGGTGCCGCCTCAGCGGTGGCGGGCAACCCGACCGGCCGCATCACCGCGGGTACGGCGACCCTGAGCAGCGGCGGGGGGGCCATCGGGTCCTCCACCAACAACATCCATCTGTCGGCGTCGTCCGCGACCTTCAACGTCACCGGCGATCTCTACGTCGAATCGGACACCCGGATCGGCGCGCTGAAGATCAAAAGCAGTTCGTCCAGCATCACCAACCGCACCTACCAACCTGACTCGGTCAACACGGCGGACGCGGCCATCGCGCTGACCGGCGGCGAGAGCAGCACCGAGACCGTGCTGGCCACGTTGACCGACGCCAGCGGCGTACGCTTCGCCTTCGACAGCCACCGAAAGATGGTCATCGCCGGGTTTGGACGCCCGGCAAGACCGGCACGATCACCCTGAACGCGGCGCCCGGGATCGTCGGGGTCGGCCACTCCACGGTCAAGATCAACGCCGGCGTCGCGAGCCTGACCGCTTCCTCTGGCGCGGTGGGCAAGACCGGGGGTGAGTTCATCGCCATCACCACCGGCAACCTGACGGTGGAAGGCCACGACGGCGCGGTGATCAACCTCCGCGGCGCGACGGTCATCGACGAGATGGTCATGGGCGGCGCGCTGACCCTGAACAACTCCACCGGCGACATCGCGCTCGGCTCCATCTCCATGGGCGGCGCCAACGCGGTCATCAACAACCAGGGCGGCTCGATCCTCAGCGGCTCGATCAGCGGCAGCAATCTGGTGAACCTGACGGCGACCGGGTCGATCGGCAGCGTCAGCGCCATCTCGACATCGGCCGGTTCCGGCGGCACCACGACGCTGACCGCCAACGCCGTCGGCAGCATCGCGGTGTCGGAAGGCAAGACCTGATCGCCCAATCCGTGGTCAGCACCGGCGGCGGCGCCATCCACGCTGTCCACCGGCTCCACGGGAGCAGCCTCCTGACGGCCGGCACCATCACCACGACCGGTGCGGTGTCGCTGACCAGCCATAACCGGCAACATCGAAGCGAGCAGCGGCAATCTGGTGACCGGCGGCAGCGTTGCGCTGTCCGCGATCAAGGGCACCATCGCCGACACGAGCCCGACGCTCAACGTCGCGACGACCGACCTGACGATCAAGACGCCGGGCACCTTCAATGTCGCCAGCACGCAGGACCTCGCCAAGCTGGCCATCGACCGCACGGCGGACACGGCAGGGGTCTCGTCCTCCGGCACGATGAGCCTGACGGCCCTCAACTTGGTCTGGAACGTCACGGACAGCGGCGGCACCACCACCTTCACCACGCTGACCGACAGCACCGGCCTGGACTTCACCTACAAGGCGCCGGGGGCCATCGCCATCGGCACGGTGGACACGGGGGCTTCCAGTACGGTCAGCCTGACGGCGATGGGCAACAGCGCGACCGCCGGCAACATCACGGCGGTGAACAGCAGCTCCACCATCACCGCGGGCTCCCTGAAGCTCGACGCGCGACGAAGACCAACGCGCAGACCAACACCAGCGCCATCGGCAGCAGCGCCACGGCGCTGGGGATGAACGTGTCCAGCCTGACCGCCAGCAGCGGCTCCGGCGGTCTGTTCGTGAAGAACGCGGCGGGGCTGAACCTCAGCTCCATCACCACGGGCGGCGCCCTGACGGTGATCGCGGCGACCGGCGACCTGACCGTCTCCAACCTCTCCTACGACAGCAGTAAGGCGCTGACCCTGACGGCGACGGCCGGCCGGATCCTCAACGGCGGCTCCAGCCTGAGCCTCGGCACCGGCAGCGCCACGCTGACGGCGGGGGCCGGCATCGGCACGGCGGACGCGGCGTTCAAGGTCTCGACGTCCAGCACCGGGGCGCTGACCACCAACGTCACGGGCGCGGGCG